>NZ_BAAAMJ010000058.1:0-65999 GCF_039529215.1 Streptomyces sodiiphilus
GCCAGCTCCACAATCCCCCGGTGCACACCCGCACCCACCTCGAAGGACACCGTCCCGCCCCGATACGACATCACCGCGGGACGCGGCCGGTCGAACGGCAGCACCAACTCCTCCGGCGCCCCCTCCAGCACCCCACGCCAGTACTCCAGCTGCCCCGACACCACACTCCCCGGATCACCCTCCTCCCCCAGCAACTCCCGCTGCCACAACGAGTAATCCGCATACTGCACCGGCAACTCCCCCCACCCCGGCACACCACCCGAACACCGCGCCCCATACGCCGACGACACATCCCGCACCAAAGGCGCCGCGGACCAGCCGTCCCAGGCGATGTGGTGGACAACGATCTGCAGGAGGTGGTCCACGGGCGTGAGCCGGAAGAGCACCGCCCGGACGGGGACCTCCACCGCGAGGTCGAAGCCGCGGCCGGCCTCCGCGGCACACACCGCCGCCAGCTCACCCTCCTCCACCTCACGCACCACCAGACCCGGCCACGCCACCCCGGCATCCAGAACCCGCTGACACGGCTCCCCGTCCACCTCCGGGAACACCGTCCGCAACGCCTCATGACGCCCCACCACATCACCCAGCGCCAACCCCAGCGCCTCCACATCCAGCTCCCCCGACAACCGCACCCCCAGCGGCATGTTGTAGGCGGCCGACTCCGGCCCACCCAACCGGTTCAGAAACCACAACCGCCGCTGAGCGAAGGACAACGGCAACGGCTCAGGCCGGACAGCCCTCCCCAACACCGGCCGGGATGCGTGATCTCCGTCGGCCAGCCGGGCGGCCAGCCCGGCGACGGTAGGCGCCCGGAACACATCGCGGATCGACAGCGCGGCGCCCAGCACCGAGTGGGTCCGGCTCACCAGCCTGGTAGCCAGGAGGGAGTGTCCGCCGAGGTCGAAGAAGCTGTCGTCGATGCCGACGCGGGGCAGGCCGAGAATGCCGGCGAAGAGCCCGGCGAGGATCTCCTCGGTGGGGTCGCGCGGTTCCCGGGAGGTCACAGCGGTGCTGTAATCCGGGGCCGGCAGAGCCTTCCGGTCGGTCTTGCCACTGGGTGTCAGCGGGATGCCATCCAGCACCACCACCGAGGCAGGCACCATGTACTCCGGCAGCCGCGCCGCCACGAGATCGCGGAGACCGGTGGGCTCCGGTGCCGCTGTGCCGGAGGGCACCACATACGCGACCAGAGTGTCCCGGCCCTCATCGGAACGGGCCAGGGCGACGGCCCGCCCCACCCGCGGATCACTGAGCAGGACCGCTTCGATCTCGCCGAGTTCGATACGGAAACCACGGATNACAGCCCCCGCCGCGGAGATCTTCCGAGCCACAGCGGCAACGGTCCGTTCCTCGAAAAGAGTCCGGATCGGCAGTTCGGTGGCCAGGGCGGACCTGGCCCTGCTGACCACCCGGGTGGCGAGAAGAGAGTGGCCGCCCAGTTCGAAGAAGTCGTCGTCGATGCCTACCTGGGGCAGGCCGAGCACCTCGGCGAAGAGCCCGCAGAGAATCTCCTCGACCGGGTCGCGCGGAGCGCGGCCCGCACGTGCGGCGGGCTCTCCGGGTTCCGGAAGGGCGTCGCGGTCCAGCTTTCCCTGCGGAGTCAGAGGAAGTTCCTCAAGAACGGCGATCGCGGTGGGCACCATGTACTCCGGCAGCCGGGAACCGAGGAGGTCCCGCAGCTCCGCGGGATCCGGGGTCTCCCTCCCGGTCGGCACCACGTAGGCGACCAGACGGTCCTCACCATCGTCCGAGCGGACCGCGGCGACCGCCTGGCCCACCGTCGGGTGGGCCGTCAGCACTGTTTCGACTTCGCCCAGTTCGATGCGGAAGCCCCGCAACTGCACCTGGTCGTCCGCGCGGCCGAGGTAATCGAGTTGGCCGTCCGGGCGCCACACCGCGACGTCGCCCGTGCGGTACATGCGTTCGCCCGCGGGGCCGAACGGATCGGCGACGAACCGTGCCGCGGTGAGACCTGCCCGGTCCTGGTACCCGCGGGCCAGATTGCCTCCCACATACAGCTCACCGGCGGTTCCGGCCGGCACCGGCCGCAGCAGGGGGTCGAGGAGCCGGATACGGTGTGCCCCCGTGGGCCGTCCGATCGGCGGACCGCCGCCGGGCCGCAGCCGGTCACTCACCGTCGAGGCCAGTACGGCTTCGGTCGGCCCGTACCCGTTGAACATCCGCACCTGGCCGGCCCAGCGGTCCACCACATGCGGCGGGCACGCCTCACCGGCGACGATCATGGTGAGGTCGGCCGGCAGCCGGGAGCCCTCCGGGAGCGAGGCCGCCACCACGGGAGGCAGACCGGCAAGGTTCACCCGATGACGGTGCAGGAACTCGACCAGCGGCCGGCCGGGAACTCTGCTGTCCTCGTCAGCGACAACGAGCGTGCCGCCCCCCAGCAGGGAAAGGCTCAGTTCCCACACGGAGGCGTCAAAACTGAACGAGGCGAACTTCAGCACGCGGGTATCGCTGTCCACCCCGAACCGCTCGATCAGGCTGAAGACCATCGCGGCGAAGGCTGAGTGGTCCACGACCACCCCCTTGGGGCGCCCGGTGGACCCCGAGGTATAGATGACATACGCCGGGTGCTGTGGCCTGAGAGGGCTGAGCCGTTCGGTGTCGCCAGGGGCGTGCTCCGGCAGCGCGGCGAGCTCAGCGACGACGCCGGCATCGTCCAGCAGGAGTGTCTCGCAGCCGCTCGCCGGAAGCCGGGGCACGAGGCCACCAGTGGTGACGAGCAGGGTCGGCGTACTGTCGTCCAGCATGCCGGAGAGCCGGTCGGCGGGATAGGCATGATCGATCGGCAGGTAGGCGGCACCGGCTTGAAGAACGGCCAGGACGGCGGTGATCATGTCCACCGGGTCGGGCAGGGCAAGAGCGACGACCCGCTCCGGTCCGGCGCCCCGGCCGATGAGCAGTCTGGCCAGACGGTTGGCCCGGGCGGCCAGTTCCCGGTAGGACACCATGTTGTCCTGGTGGATCACGGCGGGTGCATCCGGGTTCCGGTCAAGTCTCCCCGCGAACACCTCCGGAATGAGCACCCGGGGGGCGGGGGCGGCCCGGCCGGCCCAGTCGTCCAGAACACGCCGGCGCTCGGCCTCGCTCAGGACATCGATCCGCCCCACGGGGTCGCCGGGCCGGGACAGCACGGCCTGCACCAGGAGCATGAACCGGCCGACAATCTCCTCGACCCTGCGGTGCGAGTACTGACCGGGCCGGTACTGGGCCTTCAGGGTCACGGGGCGCCCGGGGTGAACCAGCAGGGCCAGGCCGCGTTCGGCAGCCAGCCTGGTCTCGCCGTTGCTCAGGCGCAGTTCGGGAACGAGCGCGTTGAGAGCGGTGAGGTCGGCCCGGGGCTGGTTCTGGAAACTGAAAACTGTGTCGAAGAGTTCACGGAGACCGGTGAGCCGCTGCACTTCCGCCAGGTCGATGTGCTGGTGCTCCAGCAGGTCGGTCTGGCGCTCGTCCAGCAGCCGGAGGAAGCCGGCAGCCGGCAGCTTCGGATCGATGCGGGCGCGCACCGGGAGCATGTTGAGGAAGAGGCCGGCCATCGAGTCGATTCCGGGCACGTCGGTGGGCCGTGCGGAACTCACCGCCCCGAAGACGACGTCGGAGCGGCCCGTCAACTGGCCCAGCAGGAGGGCCCAGCAGCCCTGGAGAACGGTGTTCATCGTCAGGCCCTGCTCCCTGGACCAGCTGTCGAGCCGCGCGCTGAGTTCTTCGGTGAACGCACGCTCGACTGTGGCGGGCGGCAGCAGACTCCCGGTCCCCTCCCCGGAGGCCAGACTGGTCGGCTCGGTCACGCCATCGAGTTCGGCCAGCCATGCCGTGCGGGCCGTCACTGCGTCCTGCTGGGCGAGCCAGTCGGCATAGCCGCGGTAAGCAGGGGGAGCCGGCAGGACATCGGAGCCGGCGCCGTTGGCGTACAGAGTGAAGAGTTCGCGGGCCAGAATGCTCATCGACCAGCCGTCCACCACCAAGTGGTGGACCGTCCACAGGACACGTACATGGTTCTCCGTGAGCCGCGCCAGGGTGAAGCGGACCAGAGGCGGGTCGCCCAGGGCGAAACCCTGAGCCCAGTCCTCATCCGTGATCCGTTTCAGTACTTCCTCGCGCTCCCTCTCACCGGGCAGGCCGGTGAGGTCCCTCTCCACCCAGGGCACGGTGAGCCCGGTGCCGATCTCCTGGACCGGGTCGTCTCCCGAGGTGTCGGGAAAACCGGCCCGCAGTGCCGGGTGCCGGGCGAGAAGTACCTGCGCCGCCTCACGGAGGGTCCGCGTGTCGAAAGGGCCCTCGATGTCGAGGATGACCTGCATCAGGTAGGAATCGGTGCCGTGTCTGTCGAGGCCGGCCTGGAAGAGCAGCACTTTCTGCAGCGGCGACAGCGGCACTCGCCCGAGGGCACTCTCCTCTTCGGCGGCCCGGGCGGCCTCTGCGGGCCTGACCGTTTCCGCGTGGGCCACCAGGGCTTCCAGTTCCCGGAACCAGGCTCTGGCGATGGCCTCCGCATCGGTGTCGGCGAGAACGTCCGGGGCCCAGGTCCAGTCCGCCACCAGATGGGGCCCGTCGGCCCGGTCCTCAGTGACCGGGGTGGCTGCCAGGACATGCCGCAGGGGCATGTCCGGGTGCACGCCGGTGCCGATGACGGTGCGCTCGGCCTCCAGTGACCAGTCCTCCGGTGCAGTGCGTGCGGGAAAGCGGCCGAGGTAGTTGAACCCGACCTCCGGTACCGGGTGGCGTGCGAGTCCGGCGACGGTCTGGGGGTTCATATGGCGCAGCAGACCGAAGCCGAGGCCGCGGTCGGGAAGCGTGCGCAGCAGTTCCCCCACCCGTTCCAGGGCAGACGGCACAGCTCCGTCGGCGGGCAGCCGACCGGCGCGGTCCGGCTCCCCTGCGGGCAGGCGGACCGGGAAGACGCTGGTGAACCAGCCCACGGTGCGGGAGAGGTCCAGCCCGTCGGTGAGCTGCTCGCGCCCATGCCCCTCGAGCTCGACCAGGACCGTGCCGGCTTCCCGGCCCCGGCCACGCTGCCAGTCACCGAGAGCCGTTGCCAAGGCGGTCAGCAGCAGGTCGTTGATCTCGCTGCCATGGGCCTGGTAGGGACCCGCGAGGAGCTTGGCGGTGATGTCCGCGGGCAGCTCCAGCCGGAGGTGGTGGGCTCTGCTGTGCACATCGCGCCGGGGGTCCAGTGGCCGGTCGCCGATAACGGCGGTGTGCCCTTCCAGCTGGTCTGTCCACAGCGGGTACTCGGTGACGCGTTCGGCACTGCGTGCCTGTTCACTCAGGAGCCGGGTCCACTGACGGTACGAGGTGCCGACCGGCTCCAGGGCGGTGCCCGCGCAGGCCGCGGCGATGTCGGCGGCGAGCACGCGCCAGGAGACACCGTCGACGCACAGGTGATGCGTGAGCCATACCAGGCGTCCGCGGCTGTCGTCTCCGGTGTCCAGGAGCACCAGCTGGGTGACGATTCCGGACTCGGGCCGGAGCCTGCCCCGGGCTGCCTCGATCTGCTCGTCCACGGCCGCGGCCAGGCGTTCCGGATCACCGGCCAGCGAGGAGACGTCGACACGGCGGACGACATCGGCGGCGGCCACCGATCCCGCGGGGAGTGTCTCGAGGGACCACAGTCCCGGGGCGGGCACCGTGAGCCGGGAGCGCAGGACGGCGTGATGGTCCAGCACGGTCTGGACAGCCGCGTCGAGGCGGTCCGGACCGAGTCCCACCGGGGTGGTGAGGACAAGGTACTGGCTGTACTCGCGGGTGCGGGCGTCGAGTGTCTGCAGGTCCTCCCGTAGCTGATGGGCGATCGGGGCGAGTTCGATCTCCCCGGTGTCGTCCGGGGGGGCCGGCGGTAGGGTCGCCCGGGCCCCGGCAAGCCCCTGCTCGGTCACGGCCGCGGAGATCGCGGCGGGCGTACGGTGCTTCCGGATCTGCAGCGGAGTGACCGCCAGTCCTTGCTTGCGTGCACGGCTGGCGGCCTGAATGGCGCTGATGCTGTCCCCGCCCAGCCCGAAGAAGTTGTCGTCCCGGCCGACCTCGGGGACACCGAGGGTCTCGGCGAAGACGCCGGACAGGAGCTCCTCGGCTCGTGAACGGTAGGTGCTTGTTCCCCTGGGTGTCTGGGCGGCAGATGGCTCCGGGGCGGGCAGCGCCCTGCGGTCCACTTTGCCGTGCGGGGTGAGTGGGAAGGCATCGAGCACCCGGAGGGTTGCGGGCAGCATGTACTCGGGAAGCACGGCTGCGAGTTCCTCGCGAAGCCGTGAGGCCTCCAGCCGCGCTCCGTCGCGCGGGACGCAGTACCCCGCCAGCTGTGCGTGTCCCTCGTCACCGGTGATCAGCCGGACGACGGCGTCCCCGACGCCGGGCAGGGCTCGCAGGGCCGTCTCGATCTCGCTGAGTTCGATGCGATGGCCGCGGACCTTGACCTGGTGATCGCGACGGTCGAGAAAGACCAGCTGATTGCCGGCGCCCCACCGGACACGGTCCCCGGTGCGGTAGAGCCGGGTACCCGGCGGACCGAAGGGATCGGCGACGAAGGAGGCCGCGGTCCGCACCGGGTCGCCCAGATACCCTCGTCCCACGCCGGCGCCGCCCACATAGAGTTCACCGGCGACTCCGGTGGGCACAGGGGCCAGGTCGTCCCCCAGAACGTACAGGGAGGTGTTCCGGACAGGGCCCCCGATCGGCACGGGCGCGCCGGACCGGGTGGTTCCCGGCCGGATGTGGGCGTGGGTGACGTCGTCGGAGCACTCGGTGGGACCGTAGGCGTTGATCAGCGGAATCGACGGACAGCGGGTGTGCCAGCGGTGGCAGAGCTCCGCGGAAAGCGCTTCGCCGGTGACCATGAGGTACCGCAGGGACGGCAGGTCCACGCCGGCACCGGTGATGTCCCAGGCGTCCAGAGCGGCGCGCAGCAGGGACGGGACCACTTCGAGAACGGTGACCTCCTCCCGGGCGGCCAAGGCGAAGAGCAGGTCCGGATCCGCGGCTGTGTCGTGCCCGACGACCCGGACCTGGCCGCCCGCCGTGAGGGGGGCGAGCATCTGCCACACGGAGATGTCGAAGGTCACCGGGGCGTTCTGGACGACGATGTCACGCTCGCTCAGTTCCAGGTCGTCGGTCTTGGCCAGCAGATGGTTGATCATTCCGGCCCGGTGGACCATGGCCCCCTTCGGCTTGCCCGTGGACCCGGAGGTGAAGATGACATAGCCGAGGTCCTGAGGGGTCCCGGCCAGGGGGGCCAGGTCTTCCGGCGGGTCTTCCGAGGCGCCGGTCATCACGATTCTCGCTTGCGGACCTCCCGCTGCGGCAACGGTGGCGGCAGCGGTCTCCCGGTGCGCTGCGTCCGTGATCAGACAGCGGATGCCGTGGTCGGCGAGCAGTGCGGCGTTCCGGACGAGGGGGGCCCGCGGATCGAGGGGGATGTAGGCGGCACCCGCTGACAGGACACCGAGCACCGCGGCGATGAAGCCCGCTCCGGGGGTGGCGAGCACGCCGACCAGGGAGGCATCGCGCAGTTCGCGTCTGAGTGCGCTGGCTCGGCCCACCAGGGAGGCGTAGGTGGTGCGGGTCCCGTCCTCGGTGACGGCGGTGGCATGAGGCCGCTCGGTTGCGAGGTCCCGGATGCGGGAGACGACGCAGTCGAACGCGGAGGCTCGCGCCGGTCCCGCGGCGGCCCGCACCCAGGCGGCACGGTCTGCCGGTCCGGTACCAAGACCGCCGACACGCCGGGCGGCGCCGGCCGCGGCGAACCGTTCGGTGAAGGCGACAAGGCGGTCGAGGTGCGCGGTGAGCTCGTCCCCCGTGTAGCGGCCGGGGTTTCCGTTGAGGTGGATCTCGATGCCGTCGGCGGGCGTTTCGACGACCGTGATCATCAAGTCCTCGACGAGCCCGGTGGAGAGGTTGTTGATCCGGGCCGTGCACGGGCCCAGGGACAGCTCCTTCTGCTGGGGGAGCATGTTGAGGTAGGGGCCGAGCGGTCTGCGGTCGTCGCTGCGCAGCCCCATGTCACGGCGGATGGCACTGACCCGGCGGCGCTGGTGCCGGAGCACCTGGACGAGCTCGCGGGATGTGGTCCGCAGCAGTTCCCGTTTCGTCAGTGTGGGACGGACCGGAAGGCGCAGCGGCAGGTAGTTGGCGACCATGCCGGGGATCGATCGCTCGTGCGCGCTCACACGGGCGGTGGCCGGCAGCGTGAGCAGCGCGTCGTCGGCCCCCGTCATGCGCTGGGTGTACAGCGCCGCGGCCGCCATGCAGACCGTCGGCCAGGTGACGTCCGCTTCCCGGGCGCTGGCCCGGACGTTCTCCGACGCGGTGGCGGAGAGGGCGCGCGTTCTGCGGAGGAACCCGTCGGGCAGTACGGCGGAGGCTTCGCGGCGGGACAGGGTGACCGGCTGGAGCGGCTCCGGGAAGCGGCGCTGCCAGAACGCGGCGTCCTTGTGGGCACGGCCGGAACCGGCGTAGCCCTGCTCGGCGGTCACCAGGTCCGCCAGGGGAGGCAGGGTCGTCCCCCCGTCGGTGGAGGGGTCGGTGTACAGCTCGCCGAGGCGGCGCCAGATCACTGTCTGGCTGAACCCGTCGCACAGCAGGTGGTGGACACACAGGTAGAAGAACGTCCGATCGGTGCCGAGCCTGAGCAGCGCGGAGCGGAAGAGCGGGAAGCCCGTGAGGTCGTAGGGACGGGCCAGGTCGGAGTTCATCCAGGCGAGCGCACCGGCCTGCGGGTCCGTGGCGCCGCTCAGGTCGTGCTCGGCGAGAGGGAGCCGGGGCAGCGGCTCCAGACTCTGCCCGGGTTCGCCCTCCCGCTCGTGGAAGCGGACCCGCAGGCACTCGGCCTCCTCGGCCAGTCGGCCGAGGGCAGTCCTGAAGCGTCCGTGGTCGAGAGCGCCGCGGATGTCGAGGTAGCCGGCGGAGTTGTACGCGTTCGCGGCCGGGGACCTGCGTGCGTCGAGCCAGATCTCCAGCTGGCCCGCGAGGAGCGGCAGCACGTCACCCTGGGCTGAGGTCATCACAGGCTCCACGTGGAAGTCGTCCCGGCCGTGACCGGGTTGTCGGCGGTGGCCGGGAACGCGTTCCCGTTGAGTGCTTCGGGTCCGTAGACGTCCCTGACCCAGTCGTCGTGGTAGAGGGTGTTGAGGTAGCGTTCGCCCAGGTCAGGTGCGATGGCAACGGCCGTGAGGTCACCGGTGGGACAGTTCGCCCGGAGCCACCGGCTCGCCCCGCTGAGCACGGTCCCTGTCGAGCCGCCCAGCAGGAACCCCTCCCGCAACAGGGTGCGGCAGGCGCGGACGGTGTCGATCTCCGGCACCGTGACGGTGTCGTCGATGAAGGAACGGTCGAGAATCATCGGACGGATGCTGGTGCCCAGCCCGGGGATCATCCGGGTTCCGGCCTCACCGCCGAAGTTGACCGATCCGACCGCGTCGACGCCGACGATGGTGACCGAGGGATTGTTCTCCCGGAAATACCGTGCACAGCCCATGAGAGTTCCGGTCGTGCCGGCCCCGACGAACAGCACGTCGAGGTCGGGGAACGCCTTGGCGATCTGAGGCCCGGTCGTCTGGTAGTGGGCCGACCAGTTCCCGGAGTTGGCGTACTGGTTGAGCCAGTAGTAATCCTGGTGGTCGAGGCACAGCCGGGCTACCCGGTCCAGCCTGGCTCCCAGAAGCCCACGCTGGGGATGGGGGTCGGAGACGATCTGCACCTCGGCGCCCAGGCTCTGCATCATGGCGCGGGAACCGGCCGTGCACCGCGAGTCCGTGACGCACAGGAAGTGATAGCCACGGCTGGCGGCAACCAGGCTGAGTGCGACGCCGAGATTGCCCGACGAGCTCTCCACGATCGTCATCCCGGGCCGCAACTCGCCGGCGCGCTCCGCGGCCGCGACCATCTCGCTCGCGGCACGCAGCTTGATGGAACCGGCGAAGTTGAACCCCTCGCATTTCAGGTACAGCGGACGTCCGACGATCGACCGCAGGTCGATGAAGAGATCGTCCACATCGAATTCCTGCGGAGTCGTGATAACTGGCATGCGTCTACTCCGAGTCTGCGAGCGGATGCCTTCATGTTCCTGCGGTGCGCTGACGCCTGACTGACTCGTGACTGACGGGGTGTCACCGGGCTCAGGCGGAGAGATCGGCTCCGGCGCGGTCGATCTTGCCTCCCAGAAGCCCTTGGAACAGGTTGAGCCGCTGCATGTTGCCGGTCCCCTCGAGGAACTCCATGGCCCGGGCGTCGCGGGCCAGTTTGTCGAGGACGGGGTGCGCGAGCCGGGCACCGGGACCGAAGAACTCACAGGCCCCGAGGGTCACTTCCTCTGCCAGCCGGGCGGCGCGCAGCTTCGCCGCGGAGGCGGTGTGACCGTCGCTGCCACGGGCGTCCACCGCGGCGGCGGCCCGGCGCACCAGATGGCGTGCGGCGTCGATGCGCCTCCCCATCGAATCCAAGCGGTGCCGCTCGCCGGCCCGCAGTGTCCTGCGGTGGTCACCGACGTACTCCCAGGCCGCCCGGGCGATACCGACCGCGATCGCTGCCACACCTGGGCGCAGAGCGTTGAACGTCTGGACGAAGGCCCACACTCCGCGGCGGGTCGCAGGAAGGTGCCGGCCCAGGAAGTTCTCGTGGGGGATGTCCACATCGTCCATGACGATGGAGCTGATCCGGGCACCGCGCAGGCCGAGCATGCCCAAGGGCTCGGCATGGAAGCCCGGTGTGTCCGTGTCGAGGAGTACTGCGGTGATGCCCAGCGGGCCGGGTCTGCTGCGGGCGAAGACGACGGCGAGCCGGGCGCGGGCGGCGTTCCCCACGTAGCGCTTCTCACCGTTCAGCAGCGCGCCGCCGGGCCTGGGGGTCAGGGAACTGTCCAGTCCGCCTGCGTCCGAGCCACGGTCCGGTTCGGTCAGGGCGAAGCACGTCCACAGCGGCTCGGCGAGAAGACGGCCGTAGAACCACTCCTTCTGCCGGTCGTCGCCCAGCAGTCCGACCGCGACGCCGGCCAGGAGCGGCCCGGGTGAGGCCACCAGGGCGCCGACATCGGCACAGGCGAGTTCCTCCATGACGACGGTGCGTTCCAGTGCCGTGACGCCGCGAAAGCGATGCCCGTCGATCTGTTCCGGTACGTGGCCGAACTCCGCGGGGATGCCCATGGTCGCCAGAAAGCGGACGGCGGGCAGATCCAGGTGGTGCCGGATGGCTTCCGGGTCGCGGTCGATCTCCAGGGCCAGCGGGCGCAGGTCGGCGCCCCACTCGCGGACCCGCCCGCGCAGCGCGGCCAGCCGGGCGTCTTCCGGTGCGGGCACTCTCACTCCTCCCCCGGTACGGCGTGGACCTCGGCCAGCAGCTCCGAGAGGTAGGCGGTCTCGCCGGGACCGCCGGAGAGGAAGCCGCCGGCTCCCAGGAGCCGGACCTGCTGGCGTTCGGCCATGGTGAGCTGGGTGTGCAACTGGTACAGCAGCGCCGGGGACACGGACTCCGGCGAGGTGTCCTCCAGTACGGCGCCGATCTCCAGATGCTCGGCGAGGACGTCGGCGAGAGTGCCCTTGACCAGTTGCTGCTGGAGCAGCACGGTGTCGCCGCTGCGGCGGTTTCCGAGATACTCCAGGCACTGTGAGCGCAGCCGTTCGGCGAGGCCCAGGCGCACCCACAGCAGTGCCAAGGTGAACGTGGTCCGGTCGCACCCGGCCGCTCCGGTCTCCCCTTCCGCCGGGGAGACCGCCGCAGCGGTGTCCAGCAGGGTCACCGGGCCCCCGGGCAGGTCGCACACGCGTATGACGGTCTCGCGGGCCGGGTGGCGAGGAGCGATCCGCCCTCCCACCCAGAGCAGTGGTGCCGGGTCCACAGGATCTCCGGCGACCACGGCGTGCCCGCTGGGTCCGCACGGAAGCAGCCCCGGCAACAGGGTACGGGCGAGTTCTGCCAGCGCCGGCCGCAGCCCTCCGGCGCGGGCGGTCCGGCGGAGTCCGTGGAGGGCGGCCGGACCCGGCCCTGACGACTGCGAGGTGCCGGGCGCCGGTGCCTGGGGGGCGCCCCCACCCGCCAGTACGTTCACCGGTCGCTCCGCTCGATCAGGCAGAGTCCGAGGTCGCCGGTCACGGGCTCACGGTCGAGTACCGCCACCCGGCCGTCGCCGCCGCGCAGTTCCGCCGCAGCAGCGAGAGCGGCCAGCGTGCCGCCGGCGGGGTATCCGGGAACCGCGCGCATGATCCTGCCGGTGTACCCCGGCAGATGAGCTCCTGGGTCGATGCCGGGGCCGGTGATCAGCGGGAGCGGCCGGCCGCCGTCGGCTCCCTGTCCGCACCCTGCCTCGTCGAGCAGACAGCGGACGGCGGTGGGAACCCGGGGGCGGGCAACTGCCGGGAGGCGGTACAGACGGACTCGGTCGGCGGCGTTGTGGTCGGTGAACAGCAGTGCGGATCCTGCGTCTCCGGAGAGGGGTGAGCCGGTCTCGTAGGGCAGGGTGGCCTGGTCCAGGACGAACACCGCCACACTGCGGTAGTCGTACCGCCGGGTGTAATCAGCAGCGATACGGAGGGCCGTGAAGAGGGCGGCGGTGCCGCAGTCGGAGATCGCGAAGACCTGTGGTTGTCGGGGGATCAGCTCGGCCAGCGCCGTCACCGCGGCCAGCCTGCAGTCGAGGTCCGGCGTCGTGTGGGCGACAACAGCCAGTTGCGGCTGTGCGGTGGGGAGATCAGCGAGCAGATCACGCGCCATGCGGGCGAAGGTGTTTCCCGTCCGTGCCAGTTCGGGCCGGTGCGTGCTTCCGTGGAGGGCGGTCAGGTCGGCGAAGTGATTCAGGGAGAAGGCGTCGTCGATCCGGTGTGTGCCCTGCGGAAACCTGCGGTGGATGAGGACGGAGAGTCCGAGCGGGAAGACAGCACGGTCCGTCCCGTCTGCGCGGGCCCGTGCGGGGTCGGCGTACACGCTCAACCGCTCATCTCCTCGGTCACGAAGTCGGCCAGGGAGCCAAGGCTGGCGAAGTGGCTCATCTCAAGCGTGTCGGTGTCGAACTCGATGTCCAGGGCCTCCTCCAGCCTCATCAGCAGCTCGAAGACGCCGGTGGAGTCGAGACCGAGCTCGTCGAAGAGCCTGGCGTCCTCGGAGAGTTCACCGCGCGCGGAGTCGAGGACCTCGCCCAGGGCCGCGGAGATCACGCTGACGATCCGCGTGCGGTCGGTTCCAGTCATCGGAGCCATGGTGCAAGCAGTCCTTCCGTTTCGGGCCGGTCCCGTCAGGGCCGGGATCAGGGAGCAGGAGTCAGCGGGGACAGCGCCCCGGAGGGCACCAGGCGCTGGCGGCTCAGCAGGTCCTCCGGCCGGTCCGCCTCACGGACCAGGTGGGCACGGCCGTCGATGACCAGGACTTCGGCCGGATAACCGTGGCTGAGGAAGTGCACCGGGGATGCGGTGGGGCCGTATGCACCGGACCGGAGCACTCCGATCAGGTCACCCCGGCGCAGTGCCGGCAGCCGCACCTTCCTGGCGAGGGTGTCATTGGGGGTGCACAGGGGTCCGGTGACGTTCCACTCCTCGATGCCGGACGGGTCCGCGTCCCCGCTGAGCAGGCGGACCGGAAAGTTCCTCTTGACGAAGGACCCGATGCCGACCGCTGCCATGTGGTGATGCGTACCGCCGTCGGTGACGGCGAAGCGTTCCCCCAAGGACTCCTTGACATAACGCACCTGGACGACGTAAGTGCCGGCCGTCGCGACCAGGTAACGGCCGAGTTCCATGATCAGCCGGGCGTCCGGATGCCGTCCGGCGAACTCGTCCACAAGCGGGTTCAGGCGGATGGTCAGTGACCGGAGGTCCAGATCCTGCTCGCCGTCGAAGTAGGCCACTCCCAGTCCACCGCCGATGTCCACCATCTCCAGCCCGCATCCGGTCACGGCGGAGAGCCGTTCGGCGAGTTCGAAGATCCGTCGGGTGTTCTCCACGATGGTGTCCTCGCCGAGTATCCGGGTCCCCATGTACACCTGGAGGCCCATCAGCCGCACGTGGGCATACCTGCGGGCGAGGTCCGGCTCGGCCAGCAACTGCACCTCGTCGATGCCGAACTGGCGGGGCTTGCCTCCCATGGTGAGCCCGGAGCCCTTCACCGAGAACGCCGGATTGACCCTTATGGCGACCGGGGCCCGGGTGCCGCGTTCCGCGGCGAGTTCGTCGATGAGTGCGAGCTCGCCGAAGGATTCGCACACCAGGGCCGCGATGCCCTCGTCGAGACAGGCGGCCAGCTCCGCGCGGCTCTTGCCAGGGCCGAGGAAGATGATGTCGTCCGGTGCGATCCCGGCCCGCAGTGCGGTACGCAGTTCAGTCAAGGAGGAGACCTCCGCACGGGCACCGTGAGCGTGCAGCAGCGCGCACACGGAGATGTTGGGGTTGGCCTTCAGAGAGAAGAAGACCTCCAGACGGGAGTGCAGGAGTGTGCGGAGTTCACGCATGCGCGCCGCGAGGACGTCTCCGTCATAGATGTAGAGCGGGCTGCCGAACTCACGTGCGAGTGCGGTGGCGGGTATTCCCTGGATCCGTTCGTCGGTGATCACTGACTCTCATCCTTCCGCGCCCCCAGCCGGGCGGTGGTCTCGGTGTCGAGAGCGCTGAGTTCTCCGGCCGAACCGCCGATGAGGACCGCGTAGAGCCGCCCGTCGACGGGCCGGCCCTCGTTGGGGAACCCGGCGTTCACCGTGGCGAAATTGTTCACCAGCACCCCGGTGCCACCGGGGTGCTCCAGCAGCAGCCCCCGCAGCAGCTTCCTGGTCTCGGCAAAGGAGAGCGGAGTGCTCAGCCGCAGCGGGTAGTGACGTGCCATGGCATGCCGCCCGGGAGCGATGAGACGTTCCTGGAGCCGTAGCTGGTAGGTGGACATGTTGTTGCGCGCGTTGATCTCGGTAACCGGGTAGAGCCCTCCGTCGGGATCCACCATGGCGTCGACACCGACGACACCGAAGTACCCGTCCGCGGCCAGCCGCTCGCCGAGGAGTCCGGCGGCAGCGGTCAGCTCACCGGTCAGCCCCGGGGCGAGCGAGGGGCTCATTCTGTGGCCCCGGTGCACCCCGCGCTCGGTGAGCTGCTCCTTCACGCCGTCGAAGTGGACAGTGCCGTCCCTGGAGATGGTGAACTGGTAATTCAGCTCAGTCTTCTTGTCGACCCACTCCTCGACCACGAACGCGAGCCGGCCGCCCCCGCCGCGCCGGGCCTGCCGGCCGATCAGGTCGAGTATCCGTTTGCGGCGGCGTTCACTGCCCAGCTCGCTGATGCCCTTGCCCGAGACGCCGAAGGCCTCCTTGACGACGGCCCGGCCTCCGCGGTCCACCAGGTCGCCGGCCGCCTCGAACGCCGCGGCCAGCTCGTCCAGCGACTCGCACGACCAGCCCCGCGGCTGGCGCAGGCCGAGTTCACCGGCGACCTTGCGGCTGTACACCTTGCTGTTCACTGCCTTGCAGACCGTGTGGCCAGGCCCGGCAACCGGCAGGCCGGAAACCGCGGCGAGGTCCTCCTCGGGCCCGGAAACCCCGTGGACAGCCATCCTGTTCCCCTCCGACGCCAGGCCGCGGAGCACACTCAGCAGGGCAGGATCATCCAGCGCGTCCTGAGTGACGGTGTGCTGCGGATCCTGAACGGCCGGCACCAGGATCCGCGGAAGGTCCAGACCCAGCCCGGCGAGATACTCCAGGTACTCGCTGTCAGGTCGGCTCTTGAGAATCACATGGTCCTTGCCCACGGCGAGAAGCAGCGCGAACTCGTCCATGTGGTTGACCACCGCGCCGGCCGTCCTCGCCGTGAGCCGGGGCAGGGTGTGCTCGCCCCGCGCCCACTGCTCCTCTACCTCGAAGTTGCCCAGAAACACCAGTGGGGTGTCCGGCGCACCGGTCAGGGCCGTGGTCAGCCGCTCGTTGAAGCCCGGGGTGTTTCCGGGCCCACTGCTCGTCCGGGTGGGCATCGGCCGCCTCCTCAGTGCTCGAGAACCATGGCGGCGAAGGACTGGCCCAGCCCCGCCGACGTCATCAGATACCTGTCACCCGGCTTGAGCAGGCCGAGATCGCACGCCGAGCGGTAGTTGATGAACGGATCGGCGCAGAAGCAGTGGCCGGTCCGCTCGATGTTGTCCAGGAAGACACGCTCACGCGGGATTCCCAGGTTCTTGGCGGCCACCGTCCAGGACACCCGGTTCACATTGTGGGGAAGAACCAGCCGCAGGCCGTCAACCGTTGTTCCAGCGGCGTCCAGCGCCTTCGCGATCACCTCTGCGATGGCGTCCTGATAGATCCGCTTCGCCTCGCGCGCGCCGTCCGCGTCCAGGTCGATGACCCCGTCCTCACGCCCGATGATGAGGGCCTCGTAGCCGAGGACCCGGTCCCTCGCGCCGGAACCGACGAGGACTGCCACCACCCCCTCGCCCATGATCGAGACATCCTCCACCCACTGGGAGAAGCGAGTGAAGGTCTTGTCGCCGGCCACGACCAGAGCCAGCGCTTCCGGGTCGCCGTCGGCGGCGAGCAGGGTCCCGGCCACGTCGATGGCGAGCAGCCCGGTCGCGCAGCCGTGGTCGGCCACCGCCAAGGGCTGCGCATGACGCAGCCCGAGCTTCTCGCGCACCTGCAGGAGCGGACTGACCGGGTAGGGAGCGGTGGTGCGCAGCCCTTTGGCACGGATCAGGTATCGCACCCGGTGCTCCTGTCCCGCAAGGATCGCGAGCTTCCCGGCTGCGGCGAGCAGGAGGTCCGTCTCGGACTCCCCCGGCGCCTGGCAGATTCCGTTCAGGCCGTAAAGCCTGGTGAAGCGCCGTACTTGCTGGTCGCTGAGCCCGAGGGACTCCCGCAAGTCGGTAACGGGAACCGTCGGAGGAAGGTAGGTCGACACCGCTTCCAGCGAGGTCATGGCGGCGGGCCTCCTTGCGTGCGGTCGAAGTCGTTCCAGACTCGCCGAGCAGGCTGACAGAGGACTGACATCCGGCTGATCGCGGGGCGGGTGTCCCCGGCCCGGGGGCACAACGACACCCCGCGCGAATGCCCGGGCCGGCGCACGTCCCAGGTGGCTCGGTCGAGGAGGCGAGCAGCAGGGGCACGGGCTGCCGGGCGGGGCGGAGGCCGCGCCTCTTCGCCGTCAGGCCAGGTACACCGTGATGTCCCCGTTCGAGGTGGACAGGTCGAGCCGGTGCTCGCCGGCCGGGTCGTCGGTGACCGCGATGTCCTCGGAACCGTTGCGAGTGCCGGCCTCCACCCGGTAGCTGCCCTCAGGTACGGACAGCGTGATGGAACCGTTGGACGTCTTGGCCAGAACGTCCTGCGGCGCGGCGGCGACGAGCTCGATGTCGCCGTTGGAACTCTCCGCCTCGACACTGGTGCCGGACAGACCCCTGCCCTCGATCCGGCCACTGGAGGTCTTCACCTTGACGGTACCGGCCACGGAGTCGAGTTCGATACGTCCCGACCTCGTGGAGACGTCCACGTCACCGACGAGGGACAGTGTCACCGTGCCGCTGGAGACCTGACCGCTGACCGGAATGCCCGCGGGCAGGTCCACTGTGTAGTTCACCCAGCAGTTGCGGGGGCAGCCGCCGAGGACCAGGACTCCCTCCTGGACCTCGAAGGTGGAACCGGGCTCGTCACCCCGGTACTCGACCTTGCGGTGAACGGACACATCGGTGGCCCCTTCACTGCCACGCACCGTCACCGCGCCCGCACCGTTGTCCACCCGCACGGAAGTGATCTCCTCCGTCAGCACGGCGCTGTCCTCGACAGTCTCCGAGGGCACGATCCCGCAGGCGCTGAGCCCTCCGACCGTCCCGGCCACCGCGATCGCCCCAAGCTTGCGCAGCTGCTTGCGCATGTGTTCCTCCACCTGTGAGAGAGACTTCTGGCACGGCTGTTCATCACCGTGTCGTGCTGTGCCGACCTCCGGCCCACCTGTGGCAGACCCGTCACACGCGGTGACATCCCGAAGCTATCCCAGGTCCCCCGGAGCGAACATGGGGGAAGCCCCCCTATCCGGGATATCTCCGCGGGCCGTTTCCGGTGCGTGCGGTTCACTCGCAGTACATCTCGGCCAGCAGGAAGGCGAGTTCCAGGGACTGGGCGTGGTTGAAACGGGGGGCGCGGGCAGTCACGTACCGCCGTGGCAGGTCCTCGGGCAGAACGCCGTTACCGCCCCCGACGCACTCCGTCACGTCCTCACCGGTGAGCTCGGCGTGAATCCCGCCGGGATGGGTGCCCAGCGACCGGTGAACCTGCATGAAGCCCCGGACCTCATCGAGTGCGGTCTCGAACGTGAGCGTCCGGTGGCCGGTGGCCGCCGTGAAAGTGTTGCCGTGCATGGGATCGCTGACCCAGCACACCTGGGCCCCCTCCGACCGCACCGTCTCCACGAGACCGGGCAGCAGGTCCCTGATCCGGTCGGCACCCGCACGCACCACGAAGGTCAGCCGGCCCGGCTCGCGTTGCGGATCGAGCCTGTCCACGAGCCTGACGGCGGTGGCGGGAGTGGCCGACGGCCCCAGCGCGACAGCGAGAGGATTACTCACCCGGGACAGGAACTCCACATGTGCGCCTCCCGGATCGCGGGCGCCGTCACCGATCCACAGCAGATGTCCGCTGGTGGCATAGGTACGACCGCTCTCCGGGTCGGTGCGGGTCAAGGCCGCCTCGTAGTCGAGGAGCAGACCCTCGTGCCCGACGAAGAACTCCGCGGCGGCCAGTTCGTGACCCGTCACGCCGCAGGCTCGCATGAAGGCCAGGCCACGGCCGATCTCGTCAACCAACTCCTCGTACCGGCGTCCGGCAGCGGAGGACGCGACGAATCCCCTGTTCCAGTCGTGAAGCTGACGAAGATCCGCGAAGCCACCGGTCGTGAAGGCTCGCAGGAGATTCAAGGTCATCGCCGAGCACTCGTACATTCGGCGCATCCGCCAGGGTTCGCGGCGCCGCGCCCGCGCCGTGAACGCCGGGACGTCGACGGCGCCGCCGCGGCAGGAGGAAAGGGGCCGGCCGCCGCGCTGTCCGCTCGGTGTCCGCGGCCCCGCGTACTGCCCGGCCGTCCTTCCCACCTTGATGACGGGGACGGAAGCGGCGTAGGTGAGGACCACAGCCATCTGCAGGAGCGTCTTCAGGTTGCCCCGGACCGCATCGGCATCCGCCCGCGCGAACGTCTCCGCGCCGTCACCTCCGTGGAGTATCACCGCTTCCCCACGGGCCACGGCGGCGAGGCGGTCCTTGAGCCGATCGCACTCGGCGGTGTAGACGAGCTGGGGGGCTTCCTCCAGCCATGCCAGCACGGTCTCCAGTTCGTCCGGACCCTCCCGGTCCGGCTGCTGCCGGGCGCGAAGCGCGCGCCAGTCCTCTTCGGGTAATCCGCTCATGGCCCGTCAGTTCCCCCTCTTCTGCCATCGGTGGCGCCCACTCCGGTTCGCCCGGGAGGGCCTGCCGGTTGACCGCGGTCAACCGCACCCACCCGCGTGGCCGTCGTCCACGGCTCGTGATCCCAGACCGACGGCAGAGGCCGGCAGGCCGGGAACCGACCGCAGCGGAACCCCCGATCCGCTCATGTGCGCGACAAAGTCGGGAAGCCGGTCCAGGCCCCAGAAGCGCCGTCGGCCCTGGACGAAGAACGGCACTCCGAAGACTCCGTCCTCGCACACCTCCATCAGGCACCCGGCGCCTTCCCTGCGCATCACCGGGTCGTCACAGGCCGCCGCGAGCTCCCGAGCCTCCAAGCCGATCCGGGTGGCGATCTCACCGACGACGGCGCGGTCACAGATGTCGTGTCCCTCCTCCCACCGGGCCCGGTACGCCTCGGCCACGAACTCCCCCCCGCGGCCCTTGCGCCGGGCCACCAGGTATGCGAGGTGCGGGACCTCCCATACCGGGTCGCGGTCCACCGGCCAGGTCACCCGCAGGCCCCGCTGGGCGGAGATCCGGCCGATGTCCTGAAGGATGTAGAGGTGTTTCGCACGGGACATCGGTGTGTACGGGAAGGTCCCGCCGAGTTCTGCCAGTAGTCGGGAACTGATTCTGTCGGGCTCGAAGAACGGCCGCCATTCGAGCGCCGCCGCCAGCTTGGGCTCACGCTGCGTCAGGTCACGGTGGGCAAGCCACGAGTACGGGCTGCGGAGCGAGAAGTAGAACCGCGCGGGCTTCGCGGAGGCCGTCACAGCACCAGCCCGCCGTCGATGCCCAGGACCTGCCCGGTGATGTACGAGGCCCGGTCGGAGACCAGGAAGGACACCAGGTCGGCCACCTCCTCCGGCCGGCCGAGCCGGCCCAGCGGAATTCGCGCGGCCGGGTCGTCACCCGCCCGGTCTGCCAGGCCCGCGGTCATGTCGGTCTCGATGAAACCGGGTGCCACCGCGTTGACCCGGATCCCGCGCGGAGCGGTCTCCTTGGCGAGAGCTCTGGAGAAACCGATGATCCCGGCCTTGGAGGCCGCGTAGTTGGTCTGTGCCGCGTTGCCGTAGACGCCGGTCACCGAGGACATCGTCACAAGTGTGCCCGCTCGCCGCTTCATCATGGCGAACACAGCGGCGCGGCAGATGTTGTACGTACCGTCCAGGTTGACCCTCAGCACGTCCTGCCAGGACTTCTCGTCCAGCAGAATCAGCGGGTTGTCCCGGACGATGCCCGCCGAGGAGACCACGGCGTGCACCGGCCCCAGCTCTCTCTCGGCCTCCTGAACGAAGGACTGGGCCTCCGCCTGGCGCGCTACGTCGACCCGGCGGACCAGCACACGGGCCCCCGCGCCCTCGGCCTCCTCGGCCGCCGAGCGCGCGGCCCCGCCGTTCGACTGGTAGCAGAAGGCCACGTCGTAACCGTCGGCGGCCAGCCGCGCCACCACGCTGCGGCCGATGCCGCGTGAGCCACCGGTCACCAGCGCGACCGGTCGGGTACCGCTCTCGGAGTACTCGGACATGCGCAGTCAGGGCCCTTCTCGTTCGGCAGACGGTTCGTCCGCGGGGATTGTGGCCGGGCCGGCCCCGGGCACCTGTTCCGCCGGGCGCAGGGCAAGGGTGACCTGTCCGGCCTCCAGGACGGTGGAGCCGTCCACTGTGCTCTCCCCGGCCACGAGGAAGGTGTTGCCCAGGTCCCTCACGACCAGGACGTCATGGGTCACCACCGCCCCCTCGGGAACCGGTGCGACCAACCGGGTGTCGCGGACCGCTGCCAGCAGCACGAGCAGGCCCGAACGCACGTCAGGACTTGGCCGGTCCCAGCAGGCCAGCACGGCCGCCGCCTGGGTCCACGACTCGAGCAGCAGTCCCATCGGGCAGCCGGTCGCCTCCGCGCTCCGGCCCGGTGTCCGCTGCCGTGAGGAGAAAGGTCCGGAGCTGCCGGGATCGTGCTTCCACTGAGCAGTCAGAGCACGGCCCGGCTCCACCCGGGCGACGCGATCCAGCAACAGTGCCGGGGGGCGGTGGGGTATGCGGGCGAGGACAGGAGCTGTTCCGGTCACCGGTGTCCCCCCGGGTACCGCAAGGTCACACGGGCAGCGCGGCCGGCTCCGGTGGTCAGTTCCGCCATGGCCCGCACCTCCCCCTGACCGCCGACCAGTCGCACCTCCATGCCGATCTGCTCTCCTGGGCCGACCGGGCCGAAGAACCGCGCCCGCTCCAGCACCACTGGTCCTTCCGGCAGGCCGGCGGAACGGGTCACCAGGTCGTGCACGTACTGCACCAGCAAGAAGCCCGGGACCAGGGGAAAGCCCGGGTAGTGGCCGGCCAGGAAGGGCTCCTCCCCTCCCACGGTCACCGTCGCGCGAAAGGCATCCCCGGCTTCGGCCTGCCGTAC
Organism: Streptomyces sodiiphilus; assembly: GCF_039529215.1. Classification (NCBI taxonomy): domain Bacteria; kingdom Bacillati; phylum Actinomycetota; class Actinomycetes; order Kitasatosporales; family Streptomycetaceae; genus Streptomyces; species Streptomyces sodiiphilus. Next base: position 21,776 of record NZ_BAAAMJ010000058.1, read on the forward strand.
GGACGCGGCCTCGTCCATAGCAGCTCCTCCTTCTCCTGAATAGCGGTCGGCTGTTATCCGGTCGCACCGCTGCCGGGCCCGGCGCCCAGCAGGGCGCAGCCGACGGTGCCGTCCCGGTCCACTCCGGTGACCAGGGCCAGCGCGCCGTCACTCCACAGCCGGTCCTCGGCCCGGGCGAGCACCGCCACGATCTGGAACGCCGTCGCAGCCGCGGACGCGTCCCCGAGCAGCCGGCGGCACCCGATCCGGACGGGGTCGGCCCCCGGCAACGCGTCCAGTACTGTCCGCTCCTCTCCCCCGGCGCCCAGCGGGACCACCAGGCGGACATCTCGGGCGGAGGCCCCCACGGACTCGAGGGCTTCGCGCACACAGGCGGACAGCGCTGCGGGGGCTTCCTCCGCCTCCTGACAGCCGCGGAACCGGGTGCCGAGCAGACGAGCCAGCGGGGTCCGTCCCGCCTCGCGCGCCGCGGCATCCGTCTCCATCAGCCACACCGCACACCCTTCGGCCAGCGGTGGCCGCAGGCCAGGACCGGCCGCGTGCCACTCCAGCCACGCCCGCTGGACCGAGTACTCCTCGGCCGATCCGCACAGCACCCGGTCGCAGTGTCCGCCCCGGTGCAGACGTGCCGCGTAGCCGAGTACGTGCAGCCCGGTCAGCCAGCCGGCCGACACCGTGGTATTCGGGCCCTTGATGCCGTGCCAGATCGCACTTTGTCCCGCCGCACGGTTCATCACCGTGTTGGGGAAACGCGCGGGGTCCACCAGATAGGGGCGCTCCCCGGTCAGCGAGTCCCGGGTGAAGTCCATGATGCTCTGCACGCTTCCGGAACCGGTACCCAGGACCAGTCCAACACGCTCGGGCCGGTCCAGCAGGCCGGGCGCACAGCTCTCCAGCAGGTTCCCGAAGGCCGAGACGGCCAGCGCCGTGACGCGGTCCATGGTCCTGGTCCCCTTCCTGCCCAGGGCACCGGCGGCGCTGAAGTCCGGCACCACGCCCGCGCGGGTATAGGGGCCGGGAAAGACCTCCTGATCGAGGTCCGTGACGGCACCACGGTCGGCCCGCAGTCCGTCGCGGTAGCAGGCCGCGCCCGTCCCGAAGGGCGAGACCGCCGACCAGGCGGAGAGGACCAGGCTTTCCGCGGGGCGGACCGCGGCCCCGTCCCGCCCGGGCCTTGTCACGGGCACGGCCGGTGTCACGCCGGTCCCCTCCCCACGGCCTTGCCCGGCTTGCCGCTGAGGGCGTTGACAAGCCGGTCGTCGAAGTCCACAAGGCTCCAGTCCCGGCGGTTCTCGATCACGGCCCAGCCGTGGGTGATCGTGCCGGTGGCGGCCGGCACCAGCATCCCGTCGCGGAGGACGTAGGCGTCCATGCGGGCGGTGCAGGTGAAGCGCTTGAAGACCTGCTCGACCGTGAAGACCGTGTAGAGCGTCTCCTCCATCCTCGCCTCGTCCAGGATGCTGATCCGGGACCGCGGTACGACCGGAATCCAGTCCTGCTCATCCAGCAGTGTCTTGATCGAGACCCCGCGGTCCTCAAGGAAGAGGTCGACGACCTCCTCCATCTGCCGCAGATAGCCCGACATCTGGACGCGCTCCGTGAAGTGACAGTAGAAGTACGGCATCCGCCAGGCCCAGCCGAAGGCGTTCCGTCCGGCCGTCAGCTGCTCGAGCGGTTCGCAGCCGTCCTGCAACGGCACCGCACGGCCGCCGGGCCCCAGCCGGTTCACCACGAATTCGCCGAGTTCTGCGGGCGGTGTCTGCGCGGCGTGCCCACGCGGGTCAAGACGCAGCTGGACGGCGACCTTGGAGACGACCGCCCTGACTGGCCGGCCGTCACGTTCGACCGTCATCTCGACCACGAGACGCAACGCGCCGTCCCTGCTGCCGGCCCGCCGAACTCGGGCAGACGCCACGTCATCGATGTGCAGTGCCGTGCGGATCCTGGTGTCGAGGTCCGTGATGTCCACTCCCAGGCCGTGACGCTCGTACAGCAGACCCGGTGCGTGGCCACCCTTGCGAAGGTGGTCGTAGACCGCCTCCTCGACCATGTAGTTCACATGCTTGAAACCGATCCAGGTGCAGATGTTCGACCCCTCGTAGCGGGGGCGGATCTCCAGCCGGGTCTCGTCCGGCGTTCCGGTTACGGTGTTGTCGACGGCGGTGTCGGTCGTCATCTGATCTCCCGTTCGAAGGGTTGAGGTACGGCAGCGCTGCCGGGAGTGACCGGTGCGGTTGTGCGCAGGAAGTCGCAGACCAGACGGGTCAGGCCCACCGGGTCCTCCACCATCGGGAAGTGCCGGCTGCCCGGCAGGCACACGAAGCGGGCGCCGGGCACACCGGCTGCCAGCGCCCGGCCGTCCGCCGGCCTGGCCGCAACGTCCTTCTCACCACTGAGGACCAGCAGTGGGGCTCGGACTGCGGCCAGATCGAGGAACGGGGAGCGCAGATACGTCTCGAAGAACCTCATCCAGCCGTAGGGACCAACGCTGTCGCGCAGCCTCCGGGCCATCCAGTCACGGTGGGGCTTGGCGTACCGCCCGGTCTCGCCCACCTCCAGGGCCTCTTCGAAGACACGGTGGAAGTCATTGAGGTAGTACGAGATCACCGACCAGTCGAAGTCCCCGGGGCTGGCCCGGTAGAAGGGACTGATCAGCACGGAGGGGCGCGGTGCCGTCCGGCCGGCAGCGGTGACTTCGGTGAGCAGATTCGCCGCGTAGGAATGAGCCACCACCGCGTCGTACCGGTCCTCCAGAAGATCGACGATGTACTGCGCCGGGTCGAAGGAAAGATCCCAGCCGGCGGTGCCGAGCGCTCCGGCCCACGGCAGCTCCGCGTCCCACAGTTCCAGGGCAGGCTCGGCCCTCCGCACCAACGGGTCCCACACACCCGGGCTCCCGCCGAGGCCGTGCAACAGCAGGACCCTCACCGGATCGGCGGACTCGCTCCTGCGCCGCAGCCGGCCTGCCGGTTCACCGGCCCCCATCGGACGCGCACCTTCCGAGAATCAGGACAGCGTTGTTGCCCGCGAACGCCAGGGCGTTGTTCTGCACGATGCGCACCTCGGAAGGCCTGGCCCGATTGGGGACCGGGTCCAGTCCGCACTCCGGATCAGTGCTGCGGTGATTGATGGTCGGCGGTATGAACCCCTCGGTGATGGCGAGGGCACAGGCGGCCGAGGCGAGAGCACTCGCGGCCCCCATGGTGTGGCCGAGCATGGACTTGATGGAGACAGTGGGCGGGGGGACGGGGAACACCTGCCGGATGGCCCCTGCTTCCGTCACGTCGTTGGACTTGGTGCCGGTGCCGTGAGCCGAGATGAAGTCGATGTCCTCCGGCTTGACCCCGGCGTTGTCGTGCGCCAGCCGGATGCAGGCGGCCAGGCTGTCGCGGTCGGGAGCCACGGGGTGGAGCGCGTCACAGTTGAGTCCGTAACCGAGCACCTCCGCATAGATCCGTGCACCGCGCTCCCGCGCCGATTCCAGGCTCTCCATCAGCAGGATGCCGGCGCCCTCGCCTGTCAGAATGCCTTTCCGGTCGGCGTCGAATGGCTGGCTGACCTCGGGGGCGATGGTGCCGAGCCGGTAGAATCCGGTGAATGTCTTCCGGCAGACCGCATCCGCGCCCCCGCACAGGGCGATATCCACCTCATCCGTCCGGATGGCGTCGAAGCCGGAGCCGATGGCGTAGTTCCCGGCGGCGCAGGCCGTCGGAATCGTGACGGCCTGCACCCGCGTCAGCGCCAACTCGCGCACGACGCTCGTGGAGAGCAGCTGAGCGGCGGAGCGTCGCGCGATCCGCGGATCGAGCGACTCCGGGCCGTGCTCCAGTTGCCCGGCCATGAGGTCGTCGAGGTCCCGGGACTCTCCGTCGGTGGTCCCCACGGAAACCAGCGACCTGCGTCTGCGCAGCACGGTCTGTTCCATGCCCGAGTCCTCCACGGCCATCCGGGCCGCGGCCACGGAGAACTGACTGGCCCGCCCGAGCTCCGCGGGATCGATACGCTCGATCCACTCTCCTGGGTCGAAGGCATCGATCTCGCAACCGTTGGAGTGCGCGTAGCCGCGGGTGTCGAAGGAGCTGATGGGCTTGACACCGCTGCGGCCGGCCCTTAATCCGGCGAGAAACTCCCTTGGACCGATGCCGATACTGGTGACAGCCCCCAGACCGGTGATGACAACCCGTCGCGGCGATCGCCGATCGCTACCCACGCTGATGCCCTTCTGTCATGAGCCGGACCTGCCCGGAGGGATCGGCTACCGGCCCATGCTGTCCTGGACAACAGAGATGACGCCGTTCATGTTGACCATGCGCACAAGTTCGCCCTGGTCGATCTCGATGCCGAAGGTTCGCTCCAGGGAGGAAAGGATCTCGATGGCCCCCAGGGAGTCCGCGTTGTGGTCCTCTTTGAAGAGGCTGGTGTCCGACACCTCCTCCTCCTCGAGCTCGAGGATCTCGCAGACGATCTCCTTGATCTGCGTGCGCTGTTCGGCGGTGACGACGGCCGTACCGGGCATTGCGCCTCCAGTTGGTGAGTGCGGCGAACGTCCGGAATACTTCTCGTCTCCACTGACGCGGTACTGACGCCGGCCTGACGAGGCACCGGCGCTCGTGAGCTGTGGGGCCGACAGTTGTGACCTGCGTCCTTCGACGGTCGCTGAATCACCTGGCGCCGAATACCCTCCGTACGTATCATGAGCACGGTTTGTGACACCATCAGCCTCTCCGTGCCCTCGCGGCCACGGAAGGGGCGACGACGAGGACTGGCTGGACAGCCGATGACTGCCCCTGCGATCACCTCATCCCACCGACATCCGCTCTCCTTACCGTGCTCCCCCGGGCGGGTCACGGTAGTGGTCACCCCGAACCGGGGCCTGCCGGATTCCGCTTCTCGCTCCAGAGTGCTGGAGGCCACGGGACGGCTCATGAAACTGGAGCACGGCAGGCTGCGGCTGGGGCACGAGTCCGGCGGCAGGCCCCGGCTCACCGGCCTGGGCGACGGCGTCCACGTCAGTCTCAGTCACGGCCGGGGGTATGCCGCGCTCGGGTTCACGACATTGGCCCCGCTGGGGGTCGACGTGGAGGTCGTCCGGCCGGTACCCGCGGAACGCCTCGCCGATCGCTGGTTCACCTCGGAAGAAGCGGCCTGGGTTCGCAGCCGACGGAAGCGGGACCGTGCCCACGCCTTCTTCTGGCTGTGGACGCAGAAGGAGGCGATGGGCAAAGCCATCGGATCCGGGTTGGCGGACGGCGGACTACTGAGGCCCGCTACTCTTCCCCGGTCCCGCTTCCGGCCGTCTCCGGCGCATCCGTTGCCCGCTCGGCCCGGAGCGGACCGGCCCACGGTGGCCGTCCGGCATGTCCGCCCTGGTGTCCTCCTGGCAGTCGCCGTGTTGGGCCGGCACTCCCGGCTGCCACCTGTCGATGTCCGCTGCCAGGACGACGAGCCGTCCTCCGGGGGGAGCGCCGCATGAACACCACATTCTCGGACGGCAGTTTGCCGGCCGTTCGCCTCAGCGGTGTCCGTCGCACGTTCGTCACCGGCCGGCGTCCGGTGGTCGCTCTCGACTCCGTGACCGTCACCTTTCGCACCGGAACCTTCACCGCCGTGATGGGGCCGTCCGGCTCCGGCAAGTCCACGCTGCTCCAGTGCGCCGCGGGCCTGGACCGGCCGGACTCCGGTTCCGTCGTCCTCGGGAACCAGGAGATCACCGGCCTCCGGGAGAAGCAACTGACCCGTTTCCGACGGGAGAACATCGGCTTCGTCTTCCAGGCGTTCAACCTGCTGCCCGCACTCACGGTCGCTGACAATGTGGGTCTCCCGCTGCGTCTGGCAGGAGCCAAGCCCGGCCGCGACCGGATCGACCAGGTACTGGCAAGGGTCGGTCTGGCCGACCGGCGGGGGCAACGGCCGGCCGAGCTCTCCGGCGGGCAGCAACAGAGAGTCGCCATCGCGAGAGCGCTGATCACCGAACCGACGGTGATCTTCGGAGACGAGCCGACCGGTTCTCTGGACACCCGGTCCGCGCGTGAGATCCTCCTCCTGCTGCGGGAAGCGGTGCACGAGGCGGGGCGCACAACCGTCATCGTCACCCACGACCCTGTGGCCGCGTCCATGGCGGACCGGACCGTGTTCCTCGCCGACGGCAGGATCGTCGACGACATGAAGGGCGCGTCAGCCGACACCATCGCCGAGCGGATGACCCATCTGGGCGCCTGGAGCGCCTCCCCGCGAGCCGGCGAAGGAGTCGGCCGATGTTGAAGCTCGCCCTGCAGACCCTCCGCTTCCGCAAGGGGAGTTTCCTCGCCCCTTTCCTTGTGCTCTTCGCCGGGGTCACGATCCTCGTGGCCTGCGGAGGCCTCTTCGAAACGGGAATCCGGGCCGCCACGCCGCCCGAACGGTTCTCGGCGCCCCCCGTGGTGGTGACCGGTGAGGGTTTCGCACGCCCCTCCTTGGAGCTCTCGCTGGCCCGTGAGATCCGGTCCCTGCCCGGTGTGGAACAGGCACTGCCCGATGTCTCCTTCACGGCCATCGCGCAAGGAGACGTGCTGGAGCCCGGTACCGCTCTGGCCGGGCGCGGCTGGTCCTCCGCACTGTTCTCGGCGGACGCACTCGCCACGGGCGCCGCGCCCCGGGGACCGGGCGAAGCCGTCCTGGATGCCCGGCTCGCCGAGCAGCTCGGCACGTCCGCCGGCGACACCCTGCGACTGACCGCGACCGGTTCCGGCAGGCACACGCAAGCGGTCCGGGTGACCGGGCTGCTGGACGGCACGGCCCCCGGGGCCGACGGCACCCTCTACCTCACCGACCGGGAAGCCGCGCGGCTCGCGGACTCTCCGGAATCAGCGGACGCCATCGCCGTCTTCGCTGCCGCGGGCACGAGCACGGAAGAGCTGGCCCGGACGCTGGAAGCCGCGCTGCGTGACCGGCCCGCCAAGGTGCTCACCGGGGATGCCCGAGGATCGGCGGAGTTTCCCGGAGCCTCTGACTCCACCACAGAACTGGTCTCGATGTCCGCCGTGTTCGGCGGCATCGCCGTCATGGTGACGATGTTCATCGTCGGCTCCACGCTCGGCCTCGTCGTCCAGCAGCGGTTGCGCGAGATGGCGCTGCTGAGGGCGGTCGGCGCGCTGCCCGGACAGCTGCGCCGCATGGTGATGGGGGAGACTTTGCTGCTGTCGTTGGGCGCGATCGGTCTGGGCCTCCTGCCAGGCATGTATGCGGGACTGCTGATGTTCGACCAGCTCACCCGCGGTGGCATCGTCCCGCCCGAGATCGCCTACCGTGCCGGGTGGCTTCCGATGTCCGTCGCGGCGGGCGTGTCTTTGGCCACGTCGCTGGTCGCAGCCTACGTCGCCTCACGCCGCGCTGCCGTGACCAGCCCGCGGGAGGCTCTCGGGGAGGCGTCACTCCAGGACCGCTGGCGCAGCAGGCCGCGAGTGGTTCTCGGTCTGCTCTGCTTCGTCGGCGCCACGGCACTGGCCCTGGTCACCGTGGCCGCCATGACCGGCCCGGTCGCGTCCAGCACCGCGGGGCCTTCCGCGATGCTGTGGGCCTGTGGCGTCGCCCTGCTGGCCCCCGGCCTGACGCGCCCGGTCACCGCTCTGCTCGCCCGGCCGTTGAGAACCGTCGGCGGTGTGGCCGGCTGCCTGGCCTCGGACAACGCCCGTCTTCGGCACGTCCGTACAGCCGCAGCGGCCACTCCCGTGATGCTCGCCACCGGACTGGCCACCGCACTGGTGTATCTCGAGACCTCGCTGGCGCGAGTGGGCGGGGGCGAGGGAGTCGGTGCCTGGGTCAACTACCTGCTGTCCGGCACCGTCATCAGCTATGCGATGATCTCCCTGGTCAACACCCTGCTGGTAACTGCGACCGAGCGGCGCCGCGAATTCGCGCTTCAGCGGCTCGTCGGCGCCACCACCGGTCAGATCATGCGGATGATGGCGATGGAGGCGGTTCTGATCGCGGCGGTCGGCATCGTCCTGGGCAGCTTCGTGGCAGCGGCGACGCTGGTGCCCTTCGGGATCGCCCTGGACGGCAACTGGCTACCGCACGGCCCGATGTCGGTCTACCTCGTGATCACCGGCTTCATCGGCGCGGTGACGCTTGCAGCCAGCCTGCTGGCGACCCGGTACGCCCTGCGGACCCGGCCGGCAGAGGCCGTGGCCGTCCATTGAGAACGAGGCCGGAGCCAGAGGACTGAGCTCGGGGAACTCCTCGGGATGCTCGACGATCCAGGACCAGTAGCGCGGAATGCTCCGGGCGTATTCGCCGTAGTAGCGCCGTATCGTTTCGACCAGTCGGCTCTGTGTGTCTCGCGGTACCGAGTCGCGGCGCCACACGAGCAGCAGCTCGATCCTTGCCGAACCGGAAAGAGGTACCAGCCGAACGTCGCGTGTCGCCCCGACGGGCGTGGTCAGGGCAGCTGCACCCGCATCTCGCACCCAGCTCATCGCCTCGTGGTGGCTGTCGACATAGTGCAGCACCTCGAGAGCCGACCGGCTGAACTGCGCGAAGATGTGACGCTCGATGGGGCGGAACCAGTGCTCCTGGCTGTACCGGACCCAGGGCAGCGAGCCGAGGTGGGCGGTCTCCATGCCGGGATTCTGAACCAGGGGGTGGCCCTTGGGCAGTGCGACCCAGACGGGTTCACTCACGATCGTGGCCTTGGAGAGTGCGAATTCCGGCACATCGACCAGTGCCACCTGTTCCATGCTGGGGACCATTGCCGCGTCCAGCACACCACCGAGGACGGCCTCGACGGCCGCGACCGGGTGGAGAGTCTCGGTCTGCACCTCTCGGTACGGCAACGCCTTCTGAACAGCGCTGTGCAAGGACGGCGGAGTCCACTCGGCATTGCCGAACCGGAAGGTGTCGGAAGCGTAGGATGCCGCCTCTGCGATGACTTGATCAGCCTGCTCGACGAGCTCGGCGAACATCGGTATCAGATGCTCGCCGAGAGATGTCGGCACGACCCCCTTGGGGGTGCGGCTGAAGAGTCTTCCCCCTACAGCTCTCTCGATCCTGCGTAACTGAGCGGTCAGGCTGGACTGCGGCAAATTCAGTTCCACTGCCGCCTTGGATATACTTCCTGCCCGACCGATGACGGCGACAATATTGGCATGACGAAGTTCGACGTTCACACATACCCCCTGAGCTTGAATACGTGTAAGCCTGTTCGAACGCTAGCAGGGGTGATGTAGATCAGTCCACAGGGCGCGGGCCCTCTTCGAAAGGGACCCCTCGGCCGACGGGAATAACTCGGCCAGGACGTTCCCCCACCAGCGTTTTCCCCGTCGTTCGCCGGCGTCCGTGCTCCGGTACCGGCTCCCGCCGCAGCCGCCCATCCTTGCCGGCCTGTGCAGGGGTGCACCGGCCGGGCAGAAGACCAGGAGGCCGCCCCCGGGCGAGTCCGCTGTCACATCGCCTGCACGGACATCCGGTGCGTGAACCCGCGAAGCGGATCGGGCGCCGGCACCGCCGAGTGCACCAGAGCGCGCCGCGGCTCCCCGAGATCCCGGTCCTGACGCAGAATCGCCTGATAGGCACAGTGCAGGGCGCGTCCCGGCTCAAGGCCCAGGTCGCTGGCGAGCCAATGCCTGGCCTGGTGAAAGGCATCCAGAGCTTCCGTCTGACGCCCTTCCCGGTACAGGGCCAGCATCAGGAGTTCCACAAGTCTTTCCCTGCCCGGGTTCTCCGCGGCCAGCTGCCTCAGAACGGAGACGGGGATACTGGCCGCGTTGGCCGCCAGCCGGGCTGCGGTGAGATCCTCGTAGGCGGTGATCCGCCTCTCCTCCAGATGAGCTGCCTGGATTCGGCAGCGCATGCCTTCACAGACATCGACGAGCGCGGGCCCGCGCCACAGCGCCAGCGCGGACTCCAGAGCCTGGATCGCTGCCTCGGGCTCCGATCCGACGGACCTGGCCCCGGAATCGGCGAGAGCAAGGAAACGATGAGCATCGATCCGATCAGGTGGAACATCGAGTAGATATCCACTGTTCACCGTGCGGAGAATCTGGTTCCCCGGTCTCCCGGATGCCGCCTCCAGCTGTTTCCGCAGTCTGCGGACGTTGACCTGGAGGGCGTTCCTTGCGTTCGCCATCACCCGGCCCCCCCACAGTTCGTCCACCAGCTGATCGGACGGTACAGGCACTCCAGGAGTGTGGGTGAGCATCGCGAGGACAGCACTGGAGCGTTGTGAGACGACTGCGGACTCTCTTCCTTCTCCGGCCAGCACGACGGAGCCGAGGAGTTTGATCTCCAAAGCGATCCCCCTGTCGAAGTTGGTCTCACTCGATAATGACCCGGGAACACCCACTCAAGGGCCATACCATCTTGCGGTCCCGGCTTCGGACTACTGGTATGAGTCATTGCGGAGGATCAGGCGGCTGCACGTGCTCCGAGAAGACCTGGCGGCAGCTCAGCTACTCGGGCCGCCCGTGTGTCCAGGCACTCCGTAGCGGTCCAGTTCGTGGAAGAAGTCCTCCACCACCCGCAGGTCGCCGTCGGCTCGCACCCGGTCGTAGACGGACTTGCCCACCGCGAGGTCGAGCACACCCAGACCGAATGGGGAGAAGACGACCGGACGGTCCGCCGGCACTCGTACGCTCCCTGCCATGACGTCCGCCAGGGTCCCGTCGACGAAGTCCCTGCTGCCTGTCAACTGTTCCGTCAGGTGCGGCGATGTTCCGGCCTTCAGACAGTGCTCCACGTCGTCCAGCACGTTGGCCGACTCGAGCAGTACCTCCGGGGCGAGATCACGCAACGAGACATTGAGTACCAACGGGTTGTGCGCGAACCAGCGAGGATCGCGCACATGTGGCTGTGCGGCGACCGTGGCGAAGACCACGAGGTCCGACGACCTGACCAGGTCCTCCGCATCCTGCCGGACGCTCACCCGCACAGACGCTTCACCGGCCGCCAGATACGAGCGGAATGCGGCGGCGTTCTCCGCTGACAGGTCATACACCCCCACCTCCTCGAAGTCCCAGCCGGCAGCGACGAGATACGTATGGATGTGCCGGGCTATGAGACCTGCGCCGACGAACCCCAGACGCCGTGGCTTGACACGCTCCCTGGTGAGCCAGTCGGTGGCAAGCGCCGCAGAGGCCGCCGTCCGTGCCGCACTGATGATGGAGCTCTCCAGGCAAGCAAACGGATATCCGGTGTCGTAGTCGTTGAGAACGAGCACCGCCGAGGCTCTGGGAATACCGGATTTGATGTTCTCCGGAAAGCTGGAGATCCACTTGATCCCGTCGACGCGCACACTGCCGCCAACCGAAGCCGGAAGCGCAATGATGCGCGAAGAAGTGCGGTCAGGGAAGGACAGGAAGTACGACGGTGGATTCACCGTGCCGCCGTCACCATGAGCTCGATAAGCTTCCTCCACCAACTTTATCGTGCGTGTCTCGTTTCCCGTGAGGACACGAGATACTTGCGCGCCGGATATGACAGAAAAATGCGGCACGACGACCTTGGGAGACATGGGGGCCACCTCACTTCTCAGGAACTGAATACCGACCCGCGAGGAAGCATGGAACTGCCAGGAAAGCAGCCCCTCGGACTCCCCGCAAAGAGATTGTGGCACTTGCACCTGACAGCCCGCTGACACTGCTCACCAGCTGCCCGATCCCCCCCGGAGAATCTGTCGGAACAAGCTCGCAACACCTTCTTCAACTGCATCTTTAAATCCGGCCTTAATGACCTGGCACCCCCTGGTCTTTGCGCGTAGCGTTCTTCTTCGGTGGCGCCACCCCGGCCGGTCCGGAGTTGTACGCCACATCGACAGCCCGGCATGAGGTGCCGGAAACCAGCCATAAACCCACAGATGGGGAGTCATCAGTGCTCAACAAGGTTGTGATTGTGGGCGGCGGAACGGCAGGATGGATGACCGCCTCGTACTTCAAAGCAGCGTTCGGAGATCGCATCGACATCACTCTCGTGGAGTCGGGAACGGTCGGAGCCGTCGGCGTGGGAGAGGCCACCTTCAGCGACATCCGCCACTTCTTCGAGTTCCTGGGACTCAAGGAGAGCGACTGGATGCCGGCATGCAACGCCACGTACAAACTTGCCGTCCGCTTCGAGAACTGGCGGGAGCCGGGTCACTACTTCTACCACCCCTTCGAGCAGATGCGGTCGGTCAACGGGTTCCCGCTCACCGACTGGTGGCTCCAGCAGAGACCGAGCGACAGGTTCGACAAGGACTGCTTCGCGATGGCCTCGATCATCGACGCGGGCCGCAGTCCGCGGCATCTCAACGGGGCCCTGCTGGACACTCCTTACGACGAGAGCGCCGAGGAGATGCAGGGCCTGACGATGTCGGAGCACCAGGGCAGGACACAGTTCCCCTACGCCTATCACTTCGAGGCCGCTCTGCTGGCCAAGTATCTGAGCGCCTACGCGGTGGAGCGTGGAGTCAGACACATCGTCGACGACGTCCGGGACGTGGAACTCGACGAGCGCGGATGGATCAGCAGCGTACGCACTGCCGAGCACGGCGACATCACCGGTGACCTGTACATCGACTGCACAGGGTTCCGCGGCCTGCTCCTGAACAAGGCGCTCGAAGAGCCGTTCCTCTCCTTCCAGGAGAACCTGCCCAACGACAGCGCGATCGCCCTTCAAGTCCCGATGGACATGGAACGGCGCGGCATCCTGCCATGCACCACGGCCACTGCCCAGGACGCCGGCTGGATCTGGACGATCCCGCTGACCGGCCGGGTGGGCACCGGCTACGTCTACGCCCGCGACTACATATCCCCGGATGAGGCTGAACGCACTCTGAGGGAGTTCGTAGGGCCCGCCGCCGCCGATGCGGAGGCCAACCACATCCGTATGCGGATCGGCCGCAGCCGCAACTCCTGGGTGAAGAACTGTGTCGGTATCGGCCTCTCCAGCGGTTTCGTGGAACCGCTGGAGTCCACCGGGATCTTCTTCATTCACCACGCCATCGAGCAGCTGGTGAACAACTTCCCGGGGGAGGACTGGAACCCGGCTCACCGCGACCTCTACAACCAGTCCGTCGCGCATGTCATGGAGGGAGTTCGGGAGTTCCTCACCGTGCACTACGCCACCGCGAAGAGAGCAGACAACCAGTACTGGCGTGACACGAAGACCCGGCCTCTGCCCGAAGGACTTGCCGAACGTCTGGAGAAGTGGAAGACCCAGCTTCCCAACACCGAGACGGTCTACCCCTACTATCACGGACTGCCGCCGTACTCGTACATGTGCGTTCTCCTCGGCATGGGCGGAATCGAGCTGAACCCCTCGCCGGCGCTCGCCCTGTCCGACCCCAGGGCCGCGGCACGCGAGTTCGAAGCCATCCGGCAGAAGACGGAAAAACTCGTCGATGTCCTCCCGGCGGCCTACGACTACTTCACCCGCCTGGGCTGAAGCCGAGTTCCCCGCCGGAAAGGACCCCGGGAATGGGCGGACTCGACCTCGGTGTACACCTCCTGCACACAGGCGCTGCGCTGAGCGTCGTCCTGTTCATCGCCGCGGCAGGAGGGAGAACAGCCCGGCTCATGCACCAGCCCCGAGTGATCGGGGAGATCATTGCCGGTCTGCTGGCAGGGCCTGCCGTGATCTTCCTGTTCGGCGAGGAGACCTTTCATGTGCTGCTTCCCGGGACCGTACTCGACGTGCTCACTCTGATCGGCCAGACAGGGCTGATCCTTTTCCTGGTCGGTCTGGCTCACAAGCTGCGGACGGGCAGCGGCTCACCCTCTCGCGGAACCGTCTGGACAGCGGCCGGCGCCTTGGTCGCGCCGCTGCTCAGCGGAGTGCTGCTCGTCTGCTGGATCGTCGCCACGGACGATGCCGCCGTACGAGGGAACGCCCCGTTCCTCGCGTTCCTGCTGATCGTCGCGGTGGCCATGTCCATCACCGCTGTTCCCGTGCTGGCCCGGATCCTGACCGACAGAGGCATCAGCGAGACTGCCGCGGGGCAGGCCGCACTGGGATCAGCCGTGGTCATCGATGTCGTCGGGTGGGTGTTGCTGACCGTCGCGATCGGTCTCGGCACCGGGGACCACACGTCCTCGATGCACTCGGCGCGAGCCCTGCTGACAGGAGTTGTCTGCGCGCTGGCCATCCGGTACATCCTGCGTCTCGACGCGGCACGGGTGATGTGCCGACGCCTGCCGAGGGGCACAGCGGTGTTGCTCGCCGCTGCCGCGCTGGGCGTGGCGTTCACAGTGGAGCACATGGGCATGACCTCCATACTGGGTGCGGCACTGGTCGGACTGGCCGTTCCCGGCGGCCCGGACGCCCCCTGGGGGCGGGCCGTCACGGCGGTCTCCCGCTTCGGACGTGCTCTGATCCCCGCGTTCTTCGTGGTGACCGGCATCACGGTACTGCAGCAGGCGTTCGCATCCGTCTCCTGGATGCTCGTGGGCCTGACCGTCCTGCTGGGCTGTGCGGGCAAGGGACTGGGCGGGTACGCCGGTGCCCGGCTGGGCGGCCATGCCCCGGGTGCCGCGGCGCGCGTCGGGGTTCTGATGAACACACGCGGCCTCACTGAACTCATCGTGCTGCAGGCCGGGTACGAGGCAGGGCTGCTGGCCGCGCCACTGGTTCTCGCGCTGATCGTGATGGCACTGGCCACCACTGTGATGACAGGACCCCTGCTGGACCTTCTCGACAGCAAGGCTGGACACCCGGATGCCGGTAGCGCTCCCGCCGAGACAGAAAGCGGTATCAGATGAACGAGTCCACGATCAGGCCGGCGGCCGGTGTCACCTCCGTGCCGGCCCCGGTGACCGCCGACGGGTTCCGGAGAATGATGAGCAGCTTCCCCTCGGGGGTCGGGGTGGTCACCACCACCGACCACATCGGCGATCCACGCGGGATGACCTGCTCCTCGGTGTGCAGCGTCTCGCTGGAACCGCCGACCCTGCTGGTGTGCCTGCGCGATGGCAGCCCTACGCTGGAAGCGATCATGAAGAGTGGCACTTTCGCACTCAATCTGCTGCACGAGGACGCACAGCAGACGGCGGAGCTTTTCGCATCCGGAAACCCCCGGCGCTTCGCGATGGTTGCCTGGGAAGAGGGGGCCGGGGCTTGCGGACCGCACCTCGTCCGGGACGCGCACACCGTGGCGGACTGCGAGGTGGTGCTCACCCAGCAGGTGGGCGACCACCGCATCGTTTTCGGCGGTACCCGTCGCATCACCCATCGGCTGTCCCGAGCTCCGCTGCTGTACGGGATGCGGCAGTTCCGATCCTGGTCCCGGGACTGACCTCCGCAACGTCCGGCTCACTGTGACCGGCCCACGAGGACGCACGGCCGGCCGAAGCCCGCTGTGGTCCCCAGGGCCGGAGGTCCGCCCGCGCCCCCGCGGTCATTCGTGCCGACTGCCCCTCCAGAAGGGCCACTCCCAAAGGAGTCACCGTGTGCAGCACGCTGTTGCGGATCCGCCGGGTGGTGATCAGTCCGGACTGCCGCAGCACCGCCGTGTGCTGGCTGGCACCGGCAGGAGAAATGCCGAGACGCTCGGCCAGCTGACTGGTGGTGCACGTGGCGCGCAGCGCCCGCAGCGCAGCCGCGCGCGTGTGTCCGATGAGAGCTCCCAGGTCCTGCTCGGTGGCGACGGACTCCGGCCAGGGGCTGGGCGCACCTCCCCGCCGGGGCAGTGTGGCGAACAGCAGGACCGGCCGGCCGTCTCCCGGTGAAGGCCACAGGCCGGCCGGCCGGTGATGAAGAAACACCGAGGGGACCAGTTCCACGCCACGGCCGGCCAGTGTGACTTCTTCGTCCGGCCCGCCGGGCACCTCCAGCACGGGGGACCGCCACGTGATGCCGGGATGCAAGGTCTTCAGCAGTTGTTCGGTGCCCCCAGCCATCATGCAGCGGCCCCGGCTCTCGCAGTCCGCCTCCAGATAGGCCAGCATGCCTTCCCAGTACGGCGCCACCGCCACCCGCCAGACCTGTGCCAGGAACCCGTTGAGCCACGGCGCCTGCCCCGGCTGCTCCTCGGGGGGGACAGGTCGGCAGGCACCCCGCAGCACCTGGCGCAGCAGTGCGTCCTGGTCACCCGCGCCGACCCCGTGCAGCAGCGACGCCGGCAATCCGGAGACGCGCTTGCTCACCAGCCGGTTCCACCGGGCGTAGGGCGCGGCCGGATATCCGGCCAGCAGGCCGGCGGCACAGGCCGTCTCGACGAGTGGTCCCAGGGTGGGCCTGAGCCGGGTTCGCGCGATGTCGGTGGTGGTGAAACGGATCCGCAGCACTGTAACCCCCGTCGCCTTGTGCTGCCGGTGATAGCCGGCGATCCGTGAGCCGTGGACGAACACCGGCCTTCGGACCGTGACCGGTCCCCGGTCGCGTTGCGTGTGAGCGAGCAGATGACCTCCGGGTGTATGTTCCGGTCCTCTGCTGACACGGGACTGACTTCCACGGCCGTGGCCCCGGGTGTCAGTGCGGCAGGCCGCGCGGGTCACCGCGAGGGGCCCGGTCCCGCGGGCGTACGATCCGCGACAGGGCACCGGCCAGCCGCCGGTGGTGCCCGGAAGCGGTTCGCCCGGCGGTGAGAGAGCAGGAACACATGTCCTCCTTCGATCCGCAGCAACGCCTCTACGGGGATCTCGCCCGCTGGTGGCCGCTGATTTCCCCCGTCGAGGAGTACGACGAGGAGGCCAGAGCCGCGGGTGAGCTGTTCCGCCTGGCCGAGCGACCGGTGCGGGACGTTCTGGAACTCGGCAGCGGGGGCGGCAACACCGCCTTCCATCTGCGGTCGCGGTACTCGATGACGCTCGTCGACCTGTCGCAGGAGATGCTCGCCGTCTCCCGGGAGCTGAATCCGGGTGTGGAGCACCGGGTGGGCGACATGCGCGACGTGCGGCTGGGGCGGGACTTCGACGCGGTGCTGGTGCACGACGCGATCGATTACATGACGACGCCGGAGGACCTGTCCGCCACGTTCCGCACCGCCTACGAGCACTGCCGGCCCGGCGGTGTGGCCGTCTTCTTCCCCGATCACCTCGCCGGCACCTTCGAGCCCGGCACCGACTGCGGCGGCGGCGACGCGCCCGACGGCCGCGGCGCCCGCTATCTGGAGTGGCACCTGCCCCCCGAACCGGGCTCGACCACCGTGCGGACGGAGTACACCTTCACCCTGCGGGAGGCCGACGGAAGCATCCACACGGTTCACGAGACACATGTGACCGGCCTGTTCACGGCCGCCACCTGGCGAGGGCTGCTGAGCGAGGCCGGCTTCCGGGTCACCTCGGCCCAGGAGTCCGGCCCGGCGGGCCGCACTCTCTTCGTCGGGCACCGGCCGGCGGGATGAGCGTTCCTCGGCCGGCGGAACCGTTCAGTGGCCGGATGCCGCGGCCGCCAGGGGCGGGGGCAGCGTGTTCAGCGCCAGCGAGAGTGCCAGGACAGCCAGGACGACGAGGGTGAAGACCAGCAGCGGACGCGGCACCCGGCGGAGCGGTCCCCGGACACCGCCGCGCGGCCGGAGGCGCGGAAGGCCCCGCAGGAGCCGGCGCTTCCAGTACAGCAGCCGGTAGTAGTGTTCCCGCACGGCTGTCCCCTCCCTCCGGCTGTCCCTTCCCCTTCGCCGGGCGACGCGCACGGCGCTTTCCATGCTGGCACACCCGGTGACAGTTTCGCGTGGGTGCGGTGCCCGCCCACTTGCCGGCCGGGCACCGCACCGGGGAGCCGGGTCACACCAGGCCGCTGCGGACCGCGTGCGCCACGGCCTGGGCGCGGCTGCGGGCGTGGAGGCGGCCCATCAGCTCGTAGATGACGTTCTTGACCGTGTGCTCGGAGCAGGAGAGCGCCCGGGCGATCGCGGCGTTGCGGTGGCCCTCCGCCATCAGCGCGAGGACCGAGGTCTGGCGCGCGGTGAGCGGGGAGGTCCCGGGCGCGGGGCCGTGTCCGGTGCCGGGGTTCCCGGGGTGGGTTCCGGCGCCGCCGAGCAGCCGTACCAGAGCGGTGTACGGCACGCGGCCGTCGCCGTGGTGCGCGCCGTGGACGGCGGCGGACAACTGGGCGGGGGTGACGTCGTCGGCCAGCAGGACGGCGGGGACTCCTGCCCTGATCGCCCTGCCCAGCCCGGCGGGTGAGACGGAGTCGCAGACGGCCAGCATCCGGCGGGCGTCCGCGGGCGCGGGCACGGCCGCGAGGGCGTCCTCGACGGTGGCAGCGGCGGCGACCAGCACGGCGTCTCCGTCGTGCGTGTCCGCTCTCACCAGGCCGATGCCGGCCTCGCGCAGCAGGCCCGTCAGGCGGCCCAGCCGTGCTTCGCCCTCGCCGCCGCGCGTGGCGGCGAGGCGGACACAGATCTGGGTTGTCTCGCGTACGGGTTCGGCGACGGTGGTCACAGCAGTCCCGCCCGCAGTGCGTAGGCGACGGCGTGGGCCCGGTTACGCAGCCGGAACCGCTGGGTGATGTCGTGGACGACGGTCGTGACGGTGCGCGGTGAGTAGCACAGCTCCTGGGCGATCTCGTTCGTCTCGTGGCCGTCGGCGACCATGCGCAGCACGGAGCGTTCCCGGTCGCTCAGGCCCGCGGCGGCCCAGCCGTCGCGCGCGTCGCCGAAGGACGTCCCCCGGGTACCCGAGTGTTCCAGGAGTCTGTCGAGCAGGTCGGGCGGGAGCGTGCAGTCGCCCCGGGCGGCGGCCAGGACGGCGCGCGCGAGTCTGGCGGCCTCTGCCTCCCGGCGGCGCAGAAGTCCGCGGGCACCGACCGCGATGGCGTGCAGTGCCTCGCTGGGGGCCAGTTCGCTGGCCACGAGGACCACGTCGGGCCGGGAGGAGGCGTCGCGGGTGGTACGCAGCACGTCCAGCTCCGGGGGGCCCACCCGGTCGACAATCATGACCACGACACGCGGCTCTTCGCCGGGCACTGTCAGCGACAGGTCCGGGCAGGTGAGCAAAGTGCTCTTGGTGCCGGCTTCCAGCACCGGGTCGAGTGCGACAACGCTGACGGGTACGGGGTCTCCCACCGTTTCCTCCCAAGGTGATCTGCCGGCTCGGTCGGGCCGGCGGGTCGTAGGGCACTGCTCAGCAGAATCCGCCCGCGGGCCCCCCGCCGCATCGGGCCCCGTCCCCCATATTGGCGAGGCCGGTGCCGGGGGGCGGTACGGGCAGCACGCACGGGCCCCGGGGAGGCGGGGGCGCTGCCGCCCGGGGCGGGGATCCCGGAGCCGGCTTCGGGGCGGGGACAGGGCACTCCCCCACCACGCGGACCGGCAGGTGGGGGCCGGGTGGGGGCGGGCAGCCGGAATATGGGGGCTGTCCCCCCATGTGGCGCGGCCCGGGCTCTGCGAGGTTGTTCCACGTGACTGATCCCGCCGCTGTCCGAGAAGCCGAGGTCCGCGCCCTGCCCCGCTGGTGGTGGGCCGCGGGTCTCACCCTCCAGGAGCGGCTCGCCGCGCCGGCTCCCCCGGCACTCGCGCGGGCCACCGCCCTCTCCGGCCGCCCTGCCCCGTGGAGCATCGGGGACGAGGCGGGGTTCGCCGCCCGCCGGGCGTTCCTGGAGCTCGACGACGACCGTCTCGAAGCCCTCGCCGCGGAGAGCGCCGAGCAGCTGGGCGCACGGACCGGCGAACCCGACTGGGCCCGGTACGTCGAGCGGGCTGTGGCCGAGGCTCCCGAGGAGCCCCGTGCCACGGGCGGCTCCGTTACGGAAGCGGAGGGCGCCGCGGTGTTCCTGCCGGCGCTGCGGCCGCTCATCGGCCCCGCCTGGGCCGAGGTGGCCGCCGGGACCACCCTGCGGGCAGCGGAACTCCACGCGGTGCGGACGGCGTTCGAGGAGCAGCTCGGCGAGCGGCTGACCCGGCAGGCCGCCCGGACCCTGGTGAAGGAACTGAGCATCGCCCGCGAGGCGGGCCGGCTGGCGGGCGGCACCCCGCACGAGCGGTTCGCCTCGTTCACCGGGCTCCTTGGCACCCGGCAGGGCCTGGCCGCTCTGTTCACCCGCTATCCGGTGCTGGCGCGGATGCTCGGCCAGTCCTGCGTCTTCGCCGCCCGGGCCACGGCGGAACTGGTGAACCGGTTCGCCGCCGACCGCGAGGCCATCGTGGCGGGACTGCTGCGGGGCACCGACCCGGGCGCGCTGGTACGGCTCGACCTGGGCCGCGGCGACGTGCACCAGGAGAACCGGTCCGTCGCGCTGCTGCACTTCGACGGCGGCGCCGCCGTCGTCTACAAGCCCCGTCCCCTGGACCAGCACGCACTGCTGGACCGTGCGGTGGGGTGGCTCAACGGCAAGGTGCCGGGACTGGGTCTGCGCACCCCGCGGGTGGTGCGCGGGGCGGGCTACGGGTGGCTGGAGTTCATCGAGTACCGCGGCTGCGAGTCGGTCACCGATGTGGACCGCTTCTACCGGCGTCAAGGGGCTCTGCTGGCCCTGCTGTACGCGGTCGACGGCGCGGACATGCACTACGAGAACGTCATCGCCTGCGCGGACCAGCCGGTGCTGGTGGACGCCGAGACGCTGCTGCACTCCGGTCTTCCGCCGGCGGTGACGGCCGGGCCGGACCCGGCGGCGGAGGTCCTGCAGAACTCCGTGCACCGGACGTGCCTGCTGCCGCAGCTGCTGATCGGGGAGAACGGCGCGCTGGACATCTCCGCCCTGGGCGGGGCGACCGGTGAGGCGTTCCCGAGCGACGGAATCCGCTGGGAGGGGGCCGGCACCGACACGATGCGGGTGGTCCGCGGACCCGTCGCGAGCCCGGCGGCACAGAACCGTCCGCTGCTGCGCGGCCGGACGACCGGCCACGCCGACCACCGGGCGGCCCTGCTGGAGGGGTTCCGGGCCGGCTACGAGGCGATCGGCCGGAACCGCGGCGAACTCCTGACCGGCGACGGCTGTCTGACCCGCTGGGCGACCACCCCCGGGCGCCTCATCGCACGGTCGACCCGGCTCTACACGACGCTGCTGGAGGAGTCCACCCATCCCGACGCGCTGGGGGACGCCCTGGCCCGGGACTCCGTGTTCGCCGTGCTGTGGACCGAGTCCGTCCACGACCCGGCCCGGCAGCGTCTGATCGAGCACGAGATCGCCGATCTGTGGTCCGGGGACGTGCCGCTGTTCTTCCATTACCCCTTCGAGACGGCCGTGCGGACATCCCGCGACGTCCGCATCGAGGAACTGCTGCCCGCCCCGAGCCTGCGGATCGTGGAGGACAAGATCCTCGCCATGAGCGAGGTGGACCGCTTCGACCAGGAATGGGTCATCTCCGCGACACTCGCCGTCACCGGAGCGAACTCCGGCTCCATCCAGCCCCGTTCACAGCTGACCGCACAGCCGGCGCCCGCCGCGGTGCCCGAGCCGTCCCGTCTGCTGAGCGCGGCCTGCGGCATCGCCGACGAGATCGCTGCCCGCGCGGTGCACGGCAGCGGCCGGGTCAACTGGCTCGGCCTGGAGGAAGTGGACGGAACGCACTGGTCCGTTCTGCCGATGGGCGGCGGGCTCGCGCAGGGCTACTGCGGAGTCGCCCTGTTCCTCGCTCAGATCGGCGCCGTTGCGGGCGCGGACCGGTACACCGCGCTGGCCCGCAGGGCGGTGGAGCCGCTTCCCGCGCTGCTGTCCGCGCTGGTCGAGGAGCCCGAGCTGAGCGCCGCCGTCGGCCCCGGTGCCCTGCACGGCCTGGGCGGCATCGTCTACGCGCTGGCCCGGCTCGCTCCCCTGCTCCAGGACGGGACGGGCGAGTGGCTCCCGGACGCGCTGACCGCCCTGGAACTGGCGGCCGGGACCGGCCAGGACGGCACCGGCGGGCCCGCGGACGAGCCGGCCGACAACCTGGCCGACGGCCTGGCCGGCGCACTGGCCGCCACGCTCGCTGTGCAGCGGATGCCCGGCACGGGACACGCGTCCGTACAGGCCGGACGCCTGGCCGGGCAACTGGCCGGCCGGCTGCTGGCCCGGGCCGGGAACCGCGTCACCCGCCAGGGGTTCGCCCACGGTGACGCCGGCATCGCCTGGGCACTGCTGCGGTACGCCGCCGCGCAGCCGGCATCGCACCCGGACGCCGTGGCGGCGGCCGCCCGGCCGTACGCCGCCGCACTGCTGCGCTCCTCCCTGACCGACGCGGTCCGCCGGCCCGGCGACCTCACCTGGCACTCGGGGCTCTCCGGGGCGGCACTGGCGGCGGCGGACGCACCGGGTCCCGCGGGCGAGCCGGCCCCGGAAGCCCAGCTCGCCCGCTCCGCCCGGCTGCTGAGCGCGGCCCCCCAGCCGGAGGACATGAGTCTGCGGCACGGCGGCCTCGGCATCCTGGAGGCGCTGGGCGTGCTCGCCGCCCGCGGACACGACGACGCCGCGTCCGCCCTGTCCCGGCGCACCGGGCAACTGCTCGGCAGGCTCCAGCAGCACGGCCACCGCTGCGGCACCCCCGACCACGTCCCGTCCCCCGGGCTGCTCACGGGTCTGTCGGGCATCGGCTACGGCCTGCTCAGGCTCGGCTTCCCGGACGCCGTTCCGTCCGTCCTGCTGCTCGGGCAGCAGGACGGTCCGCCGGACGGCCCTCGCACCACCGTCTGACCCCTGCCCCCGACTCGTCCCCACGACCGACCACGACCGACCACCCCATCCCCTCCGGGTCTCGCAGAAAGGTACTCACCACCATGAACCAGCTCCCCGCCGCCGCCGTGTCCGCCCGCAACGACGACGCCGACCCGGTTGAGCGCACCGAGGACCCGGCCGGCAGGATCACGCTGTCCGGGCGGAACAAGGCGTGCGCCCGCACCCGCGCCCTGGCGGGCATGGTGCTGACCAGCGGCATCGTGGTGACCCTCAGCTCCCTGGACACCAGCGTCTCCGGACCGCACGGCGTCTGACGGACAGTCACGGACGGCGGCGGTCCTCCCGGGTCACGGAAGAGCCCGGGCGGGCCGCCGCCGTGTCGCGACGCGGCGGCGCGCGGCCGGACACCTGCGCGAAAATGGCGTGGTGACAGCCCCTTTCGCTGCGTGGCCGATCAACTACCATGTACCCTCATGCGTTCCCGTGCGCCGTACCTCGTCGGACGAGACTCCCAGTTGTCCGAGCTCAGGCGGGCTCTGCCCGAGGCGCGGGAACACCGCGGCGGCGTCGTCTTCCTCGTCGGTGAGGCGGGCATCGGCAAGTCCCGGCTCGCCGCCGAAGCGGTCGGCATCGCCTTCGACTCCGGGATGCGCGTCCTGCGCGGCCGCAGCAGCACCACCGGCCCCGCGGTCCCTTTCAGGCCGCTGACGGAAGCGCTGATGTCGCTGTTCCGCAGCGGCGAACCACTGGACGACCTCCCGCTGGGGCCCTACCGGTCGGTGCTGGGGCGGCTCATACCCGACTGGAACACCGGTACCCAGGAGAGCAGTTCGATGCTCGTCCTGGGCGAGGCGGTGCTCCGGCTGCTCATCGCCACCGGGCGGGAACGCGGCCAGCTGCTGCTCCTGGAGGACCTGCACGAGGCCGACCCGGAGACCCTCGCCGTCGTCGAGTACCTGGTGGACAACCTGGAGCACACCCCCGTGCTTCTCCTGGCCACGATCCACACCGAGCCCTGCGACGCTCTCGATCTCGCGGCCTCCGCCCAGCGGCGTGGCGTCGGCACGCTGCTGGAGCTCCCCCCGCTCACCCGCCCCGAGGTCGGGCGCATGATCGCCGCCCAGCTCGGCACCGAGCCCGAGCGGGTGCCTGCCCCCGCCCTCGACCGGCTGTGGGACGACAGCGCCGGGAGTCCCTTCCTGGTGGAGGAACTGCTGCAGGGGATGATCAGCAGCGGTGCGCTGGTCCGGGGGGACGAGGGCTGGACGGTGGTCGGCGACCTGCGCAGCGACGTCTCGACGGCCCTGGCCCGGGGCATCCTGAGGCGCATCGACCGGCTCGGTTCGCAAGGCCTCACCCTGCTGTCCGCCGCGGCGGTCTTCGGCAGGCGTTTCCCGCTGACCGTCCTGCAGCGGATGACGGGCATCGACGACCGCGGCCTGCTCACCCACCTGCACGCCGGGGTCGCCGCCCAGCTCGTGGTGCCCGACGAGCCGGCCCCCGACTGGTACGCGTTCCGGCACCGGCTCACCGTCGAGGCGCTGTTCACCCAGCTGACGCCGGCCAACCGGGCCGAACTGTCCGGGCGGGCGGCGGACGCCGTCCAGGAGCTCCACCCGGAACTGACGGGAGAGTGGTGTTCCCTGGCGGCCGGCCTGCGCCTCGAAGCGGGCGACCTCGCCGAAGCCGGCCGGCTCTTCGCCGAGGCGGGCCGCCGCGCCCTGGCCGACGGCAATATCGGCTCGGCCGTCGCCCTGCTCGACCGGGCCGAACGGCTGCTGTCCGGCACCCAGGACACCGCCCACCGCGCCGGCGTCCTGGAGGCATTGCTGCCGGCGCTCGCCGAGGCCGGGGAGTTCACCCGGGCGTTCGGCCTGGCGGAGCAGCTCAACGCACTTGGCGGGTCCGGGCTGAGCGCCCCGCGGCTCGCCGCCCTGCACACCCGCCTCGCCAAGGTCGCCCACGTGGCGGGCCGCTGGGCCGACGGCAACCGGCAGATAGCGCGGGCCCGGGCCGTGCTGGGGACGGCTCCCGATGAGCGGCACACCGCGCCCGTGGATGTCGCGGCCGCCTATCTGGCACTCGACACGCCGGGACCGGACCGCAGTCAGCAGGCCGAGAAGCTCGCCCGCACCGCGCTGCACACCGCGGAACGACACGACCTGCCCACGGTGGTCTGCCAGGCCTGGGAGCTGCTGGCCACCCTCACCAGGGAAGGCGACTTCGACGAGGCCACCGCCATGCTGGAGCGGGCCCTGTACACCGCGGAGAAGCACCAGCTGCCCCTTCAGCGGATGTACGCGCTGACCCGCCTCGGGGGGAACGCCTGGCTCACGGAGGGGGAGACCGCCCCGCTGCTCGCGGCCCGGGGCGAGGCGCTGCGGCTGGGCTCGGCCACCATCGTCCACACCATCGACGGCATCCTCGTCCTGGACGCCGTGCTGCGCGCGGACTTCCCCGCCGCGCGGACGGCCGCCGAGGAGTGCCTGACGGTGGTACGGCGGCTGCGGCTGGCACCCACCATCCGCTACGTGCTGCTGGCCCAGGCGACACTGGCCGCCCATCAGGGCGACCGGGCGGCGATGGATCTCGCGCTGTCGGCATTCGCCGAATGGGACGGCCGCGGCTCCCAGGAGGAACCCCTGACGCTCGGCCTGGCCCGCGCGTTCTGCGCGCTGATGGAGGAGGACCGGTCCGGTGCCGTGCGCGAGCTCCGCGCCGTCTCCGCCCTCGAACGGGCCAATCCCAGTACCTATCACCTCAGCGGCCACTACGGGATCGGGCTGTTCCTGGACGTGCTGGCGAAGGACGCCGGCCGTGAGGGCCACGCGGAGATCGCGGCCACCGCCCCGGGCCGCATGCGCTGGAACCGCCAGTTCGTCCTGCTCGCCGAGGCCGTGCTGCTGGGCCGGGAGGGGCGGCCCGGACAGGCGGCCGCGGTGGTGGAGCAGGCCCTGCGCCTGGCCGGCCCCTACCCCACCGCGCTGCACCTGGGCCTGCGGCTCGTCGCCGAGGCGGCGCACGAGGACGGCTGGGGAGAACCCGTCGCCTGGCTGCGCCGGGCCGAGCACCACTTCCACCAGTCCTCGGTGCCCGACGTGGCCAACGCCTGCCGCGCGGCGCTGCGGCGGATGGGCGCTCCGGTGCACCAGCACCGCTCGGGCACCAGCCGTATCCCCGAGTCCCTGCGGGCCCAGGGGATCACGGTGCGCGAGTACGAGGTGTTCCAGCTGCTTGCCGAGCGGCTGAGCAACCGGGACATCGCCGAACGCCTGTTCATCTCCCCGCGCACGGTGGAGAAGCACATCGCGAGCCTCATCACCAAGACGGGTCATCACAACCGGTCCGCGCTGTGCGATCTGTCGGCGTCGTTCTGACCTCCGCCGTGGGGACGGGTGCGCGGGGCGCCCCCGCCCCGGAACCGGAACGGGGGCGCCCCTGGCGGACGGCCCGTCAGCCGCCGGCGGTCACCTCATCTCCCGGACCGGCCGCGACGTCAGCACGCCCAGCGCCGTCACCGCCAGGATCAGGGCGACGCCGCCGAACATCGCGGCGACGCTGATGTCGGCGAGGATCCCGCACAGCAGCAGCGAGACCGGGGCGATGGCGTAGCCGAGCACCATGTCGAAGGAGATCACCCGGCTCAGCATCTGCTCGGGGACATTGCGCTGCAGCCAGCTGAGACCGAAGACGCCCTGGAAGCCGATGGCGAAGCCCATGGTCAGGACGGTTCCGATGGCCGCCGTGGTGCTGCCCAGCAGCCCCAGCGATCCCATGCCCAGGGCCAGCCATCCCGCCAGGCCGGCCACCAGCAGCCCCACCCTCGGGCGCACCGACAGGGTGCCGCCGACCAGGGCCCCGAGCATCGCCCCGCCCACCAGCGCGCCGTTGAGCAGGCCCAGGGTCATGGAGCCGCCCTGGAGTTCGGACTTGGCCAGGGTGGCGAACCCGACGGTGAACGGCCCGGCGTAGCAGAAGGTCACCGCCGTGTCGACGACCAGCATGGTGCGGATGCGAGGGTCCTGCCAGGCGTACCGCAGCCCGTACCGGATGCGGGTGAGCAGCGTGTCGCCGGTCTCCTCCTTCCCGCCCCCCTCCGGCCCGGAATCGGTGTCCGCCTGCCGCGGAAGCGTCCGGACCCGGGCGACACACAGGGCGCAGACGGCGAAGCACAGGCCGTCGACGAGGAACGCGACATTGGCGTCGGAGAAGGCGACCACGATGCCGCCCACGGCCGGGCCGAGCACGGCGAACACCCGGGTTCCGGCCCCGAGCAGGGCGTTGGCCTGGGGCAGCATGTCCTTGTCGACGACCGACGGCAGGATGGACACCCTGGCGGGCTGGAAGAAGGCGTCGACCGCGCCGAAGGCCGCGGCGGCGACGCACAGCATGGCGATGTTCAAGGTTCCCGCCATGCCCGCCACGCCCACCATCACCATCAGGGCGGCCCGCGCCCAGCTGGAGAGCATCATCACCGTGCGGTGGGACCACTTGTCGCTGAGCGAGCCTCCGACCAGGGTCAGCAGGGCCCGGGGAACCGCCTGGAAGGCCAGCACCCAGCCGAGAGTGAGGGCGGAGTCGGTGAGGGTCAGCGTGATCCACGCGAACGCGATGTAGCTGAACCCGTGCCCGAGCAGGGACAGGGACTGTGCCACCCACAGCAGGCGGAACGACGGCAGCCGGGCGGGCCCCCACAGCCGTGAGCCGGCCTCGCTCAGAGTGCTCGACATGTCGGACCTTTCGTAGTGCGGCCTGTGCCAGGCTGCGGTCAGTAGTGGACGGGAAGTGCGGTGAGGCTGCGGTTGAGCAGTGACGGCTGCCAGGTGTGCCGCTGCTCCGCCAGGCGCAGCCCGGGGTAGTCGCGCACCAGCACGCCCACCACGGCGCCGGCCACCAGCCGGGCCAGCGCCGCGCCGATGCAGAAGTGGGCGCCGTAGCCGAGACCGAGGTGCGAGGGGCTGCCGCGGCGGACGGCGAACACACCGGGATCCTCGAAGCGGGCCGGGTCGCGGTTGGCGGCCGCGGTGACCAGGAACATGCGGTCGCCCGCGCGCAGCGTGGCCCCGTCCAGCCCGAAGTCGCGGGCGGCGGTCCGGATCGACATCTTCGAGGGGCCGTCCCAGCGCAGCGTCTCCTCCACCGCGGCGGACACGAGCTGCGGGTCCTCGCGGACCGCGGCCAGTTCCCGCGGATGCAGCAGCAGGGCGCGCACGGCGTTGACGATGAGGTTGCTCGTGGTCTCCCCGCCGGCGAACGCCATCTGGGTGAGCATGCCGACGAACTCCTCCTCGGTGACCGTGTCCCCGATCCTGCCGTCGGCCAGGACGGCGCTGATCAGGTCGTCCCGCGGCTCCTCGCGCCGCTGCCGGACCAGGCCGGCGAGGTAGTCCTCCAGGCTGACCAGGGACTGCAGCGAGGTGCGGTACTCGCGTTCCTCCTGGGCCGCTCCCAGGACCAGGTCGCCCACCCGGGCGTTCCAGTACCAGAAGGAGCGGCTGTGGGCCTGGGGGACGCCCAGCCAGCGGGCGAAGACCAGGGCGGGCAGGGGCCGGGCGATGTCGGCGGCCAGGTCCCCGTCGGAGCCGGGGACGGCCCGGCGGGTGAGCATGGCGCGGGTGGCCCGTTCCACGAAGGGGCGGTACCGCTCGATGGCGCGGGCGGCGAACTGCTCCTGGAACACCTGCCGCAGCCGGCGGTGCTCGGGCGGGTCGTTGAACACCATCCAGCGCGACAGGATGGAGAATGCCCGGTCGGCGTCCTCGCGGGCGCCCTCCGGGACGGCGTCCATCAGCGGGCGCACCCGGTCGGCCGAGACCGCCGGGTCGCGCAGACAGCGCAGGAGCTGTTCGTAGCCGGTGATGAGCCAGGCCCGGTGCATGGCGCTCCAGTACACCGGCCGGTGGTCGCGCAGGGAGTCGAGGTAGCCGTAGGGTTCGGCGTTCACGGCCGGGTCGAGCAGGTAGCGCTCGGTGAAGGCGGCCGGTGCGCCGGGCGGCACCCGGTCCGGGGCCGTCGTGGTCGCTGTCGTCATCAGCGGGCCTCCGCCCTGATCGTGTCCAGCAGTTCGGCGGTCTTGTGGACCAGCGGGTCGGCGAGCATCGACATGTGGTCGCCCTCGGTGATGTGGACGGTCAGCCCGCCCAGGGCCAGTTCGCGCCAGCGCTCGACGTAGCCGGAGAAGTCGACGTCCAGGCCCGGCATCGGCTCGCCGGCCGGGAGATCGGCGGCCTCGGTGCCCACGACGAGGTGGATGTGTCCGGGGTAGGGGCGGACCTCGGCATCGGCCAGGGCGGCGAGCAGCGAGTGCCACACCTCGACGGGTGCTTTGTCGACGAGTGCCGCCTCGCTTGGGCTCATGCCGGCGCCCAGCAGGAGTTCGGTGAGGGCTGCCGCCTCCCGGTCGCGCTCGGGCGAGGGGGGCAGTGCGCGCACCCGGTCGCGCATCGCCAGCGCGGTGCGCATGTCCCGCGCCACGTCCAGCAGTTTGATGCGGGCGCCGGGGCTGGGCAGATAGGGCTCGATGAGCACCAGGGGGGAGACGGTATGGCCGGCCTCGTGGAGCTGGGTGGCCATCTCGACGGCGAGGTTGCCGCCCATGGACCAGCCCAGCAGGTCGTGCGGGCCCTGCCCGCCGTGGGCCGCGATCTCCGCGGCGTAATTGGCCGCGATACCCGGCACGGTGCTGGGATCCACCCCGCCGAGGAGTCCGCGGGCCTGGAAGGC
This sequence comes from Streptomyces sodiiphilus, assembly GCF_039529215.1. Lineage (NCBI taxonomy): Bacteria > Bacillati > Actinomycetota > Actinomycetes > Kitasatosporales > Streptomycetaceae > Streptomyces > Streptomyces sodiiphilus. The sequence goes on from NZ_BAAAMJ010000058.1 coordinate 50,972, forward strand.
CCTGACCGGCGTGCCCGGCTGCAGCTCCCTGGCGAGGGGGATGTACCAGGCGGCGCTGCCGCCGGTGGGGTGCACGCACCACAGCGGGGCGCCGTCGCCCTCGCGCAGCCGCACCTCGGACCTGATCTCCGCCGCCGGGGAGCCGCCGGAGGCGTCCAGATGGGCGGCGAGCCGGGCGATGGTGGGCAGTTCGATGAGGTCGCGCACCGAGACGGACAGGCCGCGGTCGGCGGTCATGGCGGACACCCGGACGGTGGACAGGGAGCTGCCGCCGATCAGGAAGAAGTCGTCGTGGACTCCGATCCGGGAGATCCCCAGCACCTCGCGCCACACCTGGGCCAGGACGAGTTCGGTGCGGGTGCGGGGGGCGACGTAGGCGGTGTCGCTGTGGGTCCGTTCGGCCGAGGGCAGCGGCAGGGCCCGCTTGTCGGTCTTGCCGCTGCTGTTGACGGGCATGGCGTCGAGGAACACGAACCGGCCGGGCACCATGTAGCCGGGCAGCGTGGAGCGCAGGGCGTCCGCGAGCTGCTCGACGGTGGGGCCGGTACCGTCCCGGGGGACGACGTAGGCGACGAGCCCGGGCCCGCCGGGCAGGTCGCGCCGCATGAGCACGACCGCCTGGCCCACCTCGGGCAGGGCGCGCAGCGCGTGCTCGATCTCGCCCAGTTCGATCCGGAAACCGCGCAGCTTGACCTGGGCGTCACGGCGGCCGAGCCACCGCACCGACCCGTCGGGGAGGTGGGTGCCCATGTCACCGGTGCGGCACAGGCGTGCGCCCGGGGCGCCGTAGGGATCGGGCACGAAGGTGGCGGCGGTCAGCTCCGGCCGGTTCAGGTAGCACCGGCCCACCGCGTCGCCGCCCAGGTAGATCTCCCCGGCCACGCCGACCGGGACGGGCTGCATGTCCTCGTCGAGCACGTACATCGTGGTGTTGCGGATGGGGGTGCCGACCGGCGGACGTCCGCCGTCCGGCCGAAGCGTGGCGGAGACGGACCACACGGACGCCTCGGTCAGCCCGTAGACGTTGTGGAAGCGGCGTCCGCGCGACCAGGTGGCGGCCAGTTCGGCCGGGCACTCCTCGCCGGCCACCTGCAGGACCTCCAGGCCGGGGAAGCGGTCCTCCCCCAGCACCGCCAGGGCGCTGGGCGGCAGCATGGTGCCGGTGATCCGCTGCTCGGCCAGGGTCCGCGCCAGGTCCGGGCCGGGACGCAGGGCCGCCTTCGGGACGGTGCACAGGCGCCCGCCGTTGGCCAGCGCCCAGGTCATCTCCAGGATGGAGGCGTCGAAGCTGAAGGAGGCGAACTGCAGCACCCGGTCGGCGGGCGTGGGGCGGATCAGGTCGCGCTGTCCTTCGAGCATGTTGGTCAGACCGCGGTGCGGGATGACGGCGCCCTTGGGCGTGCCGGTCGAGCCGGAGGTGTAGATGATGTAGGCCGCGCTGTCCTCTGTCGTCGCGGGGTCCGGCGGCTGCGGCGCCTCACCGTCGGGGACGGTCCAGGTGGCGGGGTCGTCCAGGAGCAGTCCGGGCCCGTCGAAGGGGACCTTCCCGGCCAGCGGCGACTGGGTGAGCAGCACCCGCATGCCGCTGTCCTGCGCGATGAACGCGAGCCGCTCGGCGGGATGCTGCGGGTCCAGCGGCACGAAGGCGCCGCCGGCCCGGTGCACGCCGAGCACGGCCCGCACCATGTCGGGCCCCCGGTCGGCGCAGATGCCGACGACGGTCTCGGGCCCGACGCCCAGGGAGCGCAGCCTCGCCGCCAGCCGTCCCGCGGCGCCGTGGAGGGCGGCGTAGGTCACCTCTTCCCCGGTGGCGTACGAGACGGCCACCGCGTCGGGGGTGCGGGCGGCGTGCCCGGCGAAGCACTCGTGGAACATCAGCGGGGTGTTGCGACGGCGCGGGCCCCTCCCCCAGTCCTCCAGGGCACGGTCACGGGCGGCGCCGGTCAGCGCGGGACGGGTGACCGGGCCCCGCGGGTCGGCGACCATCTGTTCGAGCAGGGCGCACAGCAGGTCGGCGAGCTGCTCGGCGGTGGCCGGTGAGACGCAGTCCGGGTCGACGTCGAGGGTGAAGCCGTCCACGCTCGCGTTGACCAGCAGCGGAAAGGCGGTCCGGGCGATCTCCAGCGACTCGTCCCAGGTGTCGTGTGCCAGCCGGTGGAAGTTGACGTAGTTGAAGATGGCCTCGACCGGGTTGGGCTCGCCGGGGCGCAGCTGGGCGAGCCGGGCCAGCGGCACCCTGCGGTGCGGAAGCATGTCCTGTTCGGCGCTGAACACCGCACGCAGGTACTCCAGCCAGGTGCCCCGCGGGGCGGCCACGCCGAACGGAACGGTGTTGAGGAACAGGCCACGCATCCGGTCGGCGCCGGGTATCTCCGGCCTGCCGTTGGTGACCAGGCCGATGGCGTGACCTGCCACGTCCTCGTCACGTTCGGCGAACAGGCTCATGGCGTGGTGGAAGGCGGTGAGGAGCACGGTGCGGCGCGGCACCCCGGCCTGCCGGGCCAGCCGGCCGACGGGCTCGACAAGCCGGGACCAGGAACGGCGCACCTCGTGGACGATCCGCTCCTCGCCCGCGGTCTCCTCGCCTCGGCGGGTGAACCGGACGGGACGCAGGTCGCCGAGCACGCCACGCCAGTAGCGCAGCCCGTCCTCGTCCTTCAGCGCCGCCTGTTCGAGTGCGACGTACTCGGCGAAGCGGGGGGCGGGCGGAAGCTGCGGCTCTCCCCCGTCCACGACGGCCCGGCGGTGCAGGTCGAGCAGGTCGGCGACGAGCGACGTCAGGCTCCAGCCGTCCAGCACGACGTGGCAGTCGGTGATGGTGAACCGCAGTTCGTGGTCGGTGAGGTGGTGCAGGTGGATGCGCACCAGCGGTGGGCGGGTGAGGTCGAAGCGGTGGTCGAACTCGGCCTCCACGTGGGCGCGCAGGGCGGCCCGCTGCTCGTCGTGGGACAGCCCTCGCAGGTCGGTGTAGCCGACGGGCAGCGCGGCGGTGCGGTGCACCAGCTGGAGCGGGCGGCTGTAGGTGACCAGGTCGATGGAGGACCGCAGGATGCTGTGGCCGCGCACCACCGTGTCGACGGCGGCCTGGAAGGCGGCCCGGTCGAAGCCCTCCGGCACGGTGATCTTGAGGTCGGTGACGTTGTGGTAGGCGCCGCGCCGTGGGTCGGCGAGCATCTCGTGCAGCATGCCGGCCTGCAGCATGGTGAGGGGGTAGGCGTCGTCGAGTCCTTCGGGCAGCCGGGCCGCGTCGGCGGGGTCGAGCTGGGAGAAGGGCTCGACGGGTCCGCCGGTCTCCTGCTCCGAGGTGGCGAGCCGGGCGAGGTCGCCCAGCGTACGGGCGCGGAAGAGGTCGGCGACGCTCAGGCCGAGGCCGGCCGAGCGGGCCATGCCGATCACCCGCAGGGCCAGGATGGAGTCGCCGCCCAGGTCGAAGAAGTTGTCGGTCAGGCTGACGCGTTCGGCCCCCAGGACCTCTCCCCAAATGCGGGCCAGCTCCTTCTCGGTCCCGGTGCCGGGCGGCACGTGCGCGTCGCCGGCGGAGGCGCTGTCACCCGCCACGGCGGTCAGGGCGGCGCGGTCGATCTTTCCGTTGGCGGTGACCGGCAGCCGGGGGTGCCGCACGAACAGGGCGGGGACCATGTACTCGGGCAGGGTCAGACGCAGCCGTCCGCGCAGCGCGGGGGCATCCAGGGGCCGTTCCTCGGCGGTGACCACGTGGCCGACGAGGCGGGCTCCGCCGTGGCCGTCGGTGCGGGCCACCACCGCTGCGTCCCGTACCCCGGGGCAGTCGCGCAGGGCCGCCTCGATCTCGCCGGGCTCGATACGGAAGCCGCGGATCTTCACCTGGTGGTCGGCGCGGCCGACGTAGGCGAGCTGCCCGTCGGGCAGTACCCGCACCAGGTCCCCGGTGCGGTACATCCGGGAGCCCTCGGGGCCGAAGGGGTCGGCGGGGAAGCGCTCGGCGGACAGCTCGGGCCGGTTGCGGTAGCCGCGGGCGACACCGCCTCCGGCGACGTACAGCTCGCCCACGGTGCCCTGCGGGACCAGACGCCGGGCCTGGTCCAGGACGTAGCCGCGCTGGCCCGCCAGCGGGCGTCCGATGGGCGAGTGGACGGGTGCGCCGGGGTCCTCGGCGGTGATCGTCCGGTGGGTCACGTGCACGGTGGTCTCGGTGATCCCGTACATGTTGACCAGTTCCGGCCGCTGGGAGGCGGGGGCGGTGAACCAGTCGCGGTAGTCCCGGGTGTCGAAGGCGTCGCCGCCGAAGACGACGGTGCGCAGGGCCAGTCCGGCGAAGCTCTCGCCCTGCTGGGCCAGGTGGGCCCGCAGTCCCTTGAACGCGGCAGGCGTCTGGTTGAGCACCGTGACGCGCTCGTCGCGCAGCACGGCGTGCACGGCGGCGGGATCTCGGACCTCGTCCTCGGTGAGGACGACGACGCGGCCGCCGCTGGTGAGCGGGGTCCACAGTTCCCAGACGGAGAAGTCGAACGCCGGGGAGTGCAGCAGGGTCCACACGTCCCCGGGGCCGAAGTCGAAGTGCCGGTCGGCCGCGTCCAGCAGCCAGGCGAGGTTGCCGTGGGTGACCTCGACCCCCTTGGGCCTGCCGGTGGAACCGGAGGTGTAGATGACGTAGGCCAGGTTCCCCGGCTGCGGGAGGGGCCCGGAGGGCTCCTGCTCACCGGTGGCGCCGCCGCTCCCGGCCGTGCCGGGGGCGTCGGTGGTGTCGAGAGGGATCACCTCCACCGGCAGGCCGTCCACCGCCGCACGCCCCGTCGCGTCGGCGACGACACAGGAGACGCCCGCGTCGGCGACGGTGAAGGCGCGGCGGGCGCGCGGGTGGGCGGGATCGAGCGGCAGGTAGGCGGCGCCGGCCCGCCACACCCCGAGCAACGCCACTGCCAGGTCCACGCCGCGGTCCAGGCAGACCCCGACCAGGCTCTCCGGCCCGGCTCCGGCCGCGCGAAGCCGCCGGGCCAGGGCCCGGGAGGCGGCGTCGAGTCCGGCGTAGGTGAGGCAGCGGCCGCCGCCGCTGACGGCCACCGCGCCGGGGGCGCGGCGGATCTGCTCCTCCAGCCGCTCCAGCGCCGTGCGCGGTGCGGGCCCGGTGAGGGGGGCGGAGTTCGCCGGGCCGTCGGGCCCGAGCAGCGCGGCGCGCTCGTCGCCGGTGAGCAGGTCCACCGAGCCGAGCGGGAGGTCCGGGGTCATGGTGAAGGCCCGCAGCACCGCCACGGTGTGGTCGGCGAGCCGGGCCACCGACGCGGCGGTGAACAGGTCGGGGCGGTAGACGAAGGAGAGCAGGACGCGGCCGGCGTCCTCGGTGGCTTCCAGCGACAGGTCGAACTTGGCGGTGGTGAGGTCGACGGGGAAGGCGGTGCCGGTCGCCCGGCCCAGGGCGAGCGTCTCGCCGCGCCGCACCGTGGAGTGCGTGAACAGCACCTGGACCAGCGGGTTGCGGGACAGGTCCCGCTCCGGGCTCAGTTCGTCCACCACCCGCTCGAAGGGCAGGTCCTGGTGGGACAGGGCGCCCAGGACGCTCTCCCGGGTTCGGGCCAGGAGCTGCTTCGGGGTCGGGTCGCCCGACAGGTCGGTGCGGATCACCAGGGTGTTGACGAAGAAGCCGACGAGCTGTTCGGTCTCCGGCCGGTCCCGGTTGGCCACCACGGTGCCCACCGCGATGTCGCTCTGGCCGCTGTGGAAGGCCAGGGCCGCCTGGAAGGCCGCCATCAGGGTCATGTACGAGGTGGTGTCGGCGCGCCTGCCGAGCTCGGCGAGGTCCGCCGCGAGCTCACCGGGGAGTTCCACGGTGTGGACGGCGCCCTCGTAGGAGCGGGTGGCCGGCCGCTGGTGGTCGGTGGGCAGTTCCAGGGGGGTAAGGCCGGCCAGGGCGCTGCGCCAGTAGGCGAGGGAGGCGGTCTCGTCGGCCGCGCGCTGCCAGACGGCGTAGTCGGTGTAGTCGATGGGCATGTCCGGGAGCCGCGGCGAGCGGTTCTCGCTCCTGGCGCGGTAGCACTCGCGCAGGTCGCGCACCAGTATGTCCAGCGACCAGCCGTCGGAGACGATGTGGTGCATGGCCAGGACCAGCACGTGGTCCTCGTCGGCGATCCGCAGCAAGGTGGCCCGGAAGGCGGGCTCGGTGGCGAGGTCGAAGGGACGCACCGCCGCCTCCCGCACGGCCGCGGCGATCGTGTCCTCGTCGTCCCGGTCCGCGGCGGCGGTCAGGTCCACCAGGTCCAGGCCGGCTCCGTCGGCGGGCAGCACCCGCTGGACGGGGACGCCCTCCTCGTCGGGGAAGATCACCCGCAGCTGTTCGTGGCGGGCGACCAGGTCATCGACCGCGGCGTCGAGTGCGGCCACGTCGAGGGGTCCGGCGAACCGCCAGGCGGCGGGCATCAGGTACTCGGCCCCGCCGGGGTCGAGCCGGTCGAGGAAGTAGAGGCGTTGCTGGGCCGCCGACAGCGGCGCGCGGTCGGGGCGCGGGTCGCGCCGCGGGATGCCGGCCGGCTTGGTGCCCGCCCGGCCTCGGAGCCGCTGTTCCAGCAGGCGCCGGGCCGCCGGGGAGAGGCCGGGGCGGGTGGCGGGGGGCTGGACGTCCGGAGTGGTCATGACGTGTTCCGTCCAATCGGTCTCAGTAGTCCACCGTCAGGGAGAGGTCGATCTCGTCCTCGCTCATCGCGGAGATCTGCTCGACGAGCTGCCGTTCCACCTCGACGGCGAGGAGCTCGACGGTGGGGTGCTCGAAGAGGTCGCGCACATGGATCGGGCAGTCGAACGCGGCCCGCAGGCGGGATGCCGCGGCCACGGCGCGCAGCGAGTGCCCGCCGAGGGAGAAGAAGTCGTCGTGGACACCGACCTTCGGTACGCCGAGCACCTCGGCCCAGATCTGGGCCGTCACCACCTCGGTGGGGGTGCGGGGCGCGACGAACTTGTCCGCGGCGGGGGGTTCGGGGTCGGGGAGGGCCGCGGTGTCGAGCTTGCCCTGCACCGTGCGCGGCAGGGCGTCGAGCACGGTGATCACGGCCGGCACCATGTAGGAGGGCAGCTTGGCGCGGCACCAGTCGGCCAGTTCTCCGGCGTCCGTCCCCCGGCCGGCGGCGTAGCCGACCAGGGCGCGCTCGCCGCGGAGTTCGCGGACCAGGACGGCGGCGCCGTGCACGGCCGGGTGCTGCTGGAGCACCGCCTCGATCTCACCGGGCTCGATGCGGAAACCGCGGATCTTGACCTGGTTGTCGGTCCGCCCGAGGAATTCCAGGTTGCCGTCGGGCAGCAGGCGCACGAGGTCGCCGGTGCGGTACAGCCGGCCGCCGTCGCCGCCGAACGGGTCGGGCACGAACCGCTCGGCCGTCATGGCGGGCCGCCCCAGGTAGCCGCGGGCCAGCTCCGGGCCGCCGATCAGCAGCTCGCCGGGTACGCCGGGCGGGACGAGTGCGCCGTGGTCGTCCACCACGTACACCCGGCGCGAGCCCAGCGGCCTGCCGATCGGGACCCGTCCGGCGACCGGGCCGGTGACGGGGTGCGCGGTGGCGGAGATGACGGCCTCGGTCGGCCCGTAGGTGTTGACGACGGGCACCCCGGGGAGACGGCGGAACCAGTCGGCCAGCGGGGCGGACGGCAGAGCCTCGCCGCCGGTGACGAGCAGGCGCAGGGTCGCGAGATCACCGGCGATGTCGTCAAGCCGGGCCACGATCTCCTCCCAGTAGGAGGGGGTGACCTCCATGACGGTGACGCGCTCCTCGCGCACCCGGGCGGCCAGTTCCTCGACGGACCAGATCTCGTCGGGGCGGATCACCACCGTGGCACCGGTGCCGAGGGCAGGAAGTATCTGCTCCAGCGACGCGTCGAAGGACAGCGAGGCGAAGGTCAGTACCCGGTCGTCGGCCGTGAGGGCGAACTGGTCGCAGGCGGCGGCGACATGAGCGGCCAGGGCGTGGTGCTCGACGCCGACCGCCTTGGGCCTGCCGGTGGAGCCCGAGGTGAAGATGGTGTAGGCGAGATCGCCGGGGCCGGGGATGCGGCGCGGACCGTGCGGGTGCGGCCTGACCGTCTCCACGCGGACCAGGGGCACGCCGAGCGGGGCGAGCGCGCCGGCGGTCCCGGCGTCGGCGACGACGCAGCGCACGCCGGCCTCGGCGAGCATGAACGCGATCCGTTCGGCGGGAAGCCGCGGGTCCAGGGGGACGTAGACGCCCCCGGCCCGCCAGACGGCGAGCATGGCGGCCACCGGCCAGGTGCCGCGCTCCAGGCACACCCCCACGGGCGTGCCGGGGCCCGCACCGGCCCCGGTGAGGGCAGTTGCCAGTCCGCCGGTCAGCCCGTCCAGTTCGCGGTAGGTCACCGACGCGTCCCCGCACACCAGGGCCGTCGCGTCCGGGCGGCCGCAGGGCGTGAACGGGGGCCGCTCCCCGGCCGCCGGGCCGGTGCCGCCGGCCGAGGCGGTCAGTTCCGCGCGCTCCTCGGCACTCAGCAGGTCCAGCCGTCCCACGGCGGCCCCGGGGTCGGCCAGCACCTGCTGGAGCACCCGGGCCACGTGCCCGGCGAACCGGGTGACGGTGGCGGCATCGAACAGGTCACTGCAGTACTCGACGTTCAGCGCGAGGCGGCCCGGCGAGACCAGGAAGGTGGCGGTCAGGTCGAACTTCGCCGAGTTCCACGGCAGCGGGAAGACCTCCACGCCCAGGCCGTCGATCCGCGGGCCGCCCCCGGTGCTCTCCTGCACGTCGAACATGACCTGGAACAGGGGGTTGCGGGACGGGTCCCGTTCGGGCCGCAGCTCCTCCACCAGCCGCTCGAACGGCACGTCCTGGTGGTCGAAGGCACCGAGCACCGTGGCACGGGCCCGGTCGAGGTACTCGGCGAAGGTGGGGTCCCCGGACAGGTCGCCGCGCAGCACCACCGTGTTGACGAAGAACCCGACCAGCCGCTCCAGCTCCAGCCGGGCGCGTCCGGCGACGGGGGTGCCGACGGGCACGTCGCGCTGCCCGGACCAGCGGGCGAGCACGATCTGCACGACGGCCAGCAGCACCATGAAGCGGGTGGCGCCGTGCCGGCGGGCCAGCTCGTCGACCGCGTCGGTCAGCTCCGGCGCCAGCGGCACCTCGACAGCTCCGCCCCGGCCCGACCATCCCGCCGGGCGGGGCCGGTCGGTGGGCAGCTCCAGCGCCGGGACGCCGGCCAACGCCGTCCTCCAGTAACGCACCTGCCGCTCCAGCTCCCCGTTCGCGGCGCGCTCGCGCTGCCAGACGGCGAAGTCCCCGTACTGGACCGGCAGCGGCGGCAGCGACGCCGTGCGGCCCTCCAGCCGGGCGCGGTAGCAGGCGGACAACTCGGCGGTGACGATGTCCTTCGACCAGCCGTCGGTGGCCACGTGGTGGAAGGAGATGACGGCCACGTGGTCCTCGGGCCCCAGTTCCCACACCCCCGCGCGCAGCATCGGCGGCCCGGCCAGGTCGAAGCGGCGGGTGGCCAGGGCGGCCGCCGACTCCCGGATCTTCTCCAGGCGCTCCGCCTCGTCCCCGCCGGGCGGTGCCGGGTGCCACTCCAGCGGCACTCCGGCCGACTCCCGGACGAGCTGCACCGGACGGCCGTCGTCCTCGGTCAGGGCGGTCCGCAGCACTTCGTGCCGGGCCACCACGTCGTCCAGAGCGCCCTGCCAGGCGGTGCGGTCCAGGCCGCCGCGCACCCGCCAGCAGAACCACAGCACGTAGTCCTCGCCGAGCTCCGACATGCGGTCGAGGAACCACAGCCGTTCCTGGGCGAAGGACAGGGGCAGCGGGCCGGAGCGGTCGACCGGGACGACACCCGCGGCGGACGCCTGCCGCGCCCGGGCGACCTGCGGGCCGAACTCGCGGATGCGGGGGTTCTCGAACAGGGTCCGCAGCTCGACGTCACGGCCCAGGCGTTCGGCGATGCGGGAGACCGCCATGGTGGCGAGCAGCGAGTGCCCGCCCAGCTCGAAGAACCCGTCGTCGATGCCGACCCGGTCGACGCCCAGGACCTCGGCCCAGATGCCGGCGATCACCCGTTCGGTCTCGTCGCGGGGCTCGGCGTATCCGGCGCCGCTCGCCGCCCGGTCCGGGCGCACGGCGGGCAGGGCGGAGCGGTCGAGCTTGCCCGAGGTGCCGGTGGGCAGTTCGTCCAGCGCGACGAAGTCCGAGGGAACCGCCCAGTGCGGCAGCTGACGGGCACACCAGGCGCGCAGGGCTGCCGGGCCGGTCGTCTCCGCGGAGCCCGGGGCGGTCACCACGTAGGCGGCCAGCCCGAGGCCGCCGGTGGCGTCCGGCACCGCGGCGGCGGCCGCGGCGACCACGCCGGGGCACTGGAGCAAAGCCGCCTCGACCTCTCCCAGTTCGATGCGGAATCCGCGGATCTTCACCTGGTCGTCGGTGCGGCCGAGGAACTCCAGGGTGCCGTCGGGCAGCGCCCGGACGAGGTCACCGGTGCGGTAGAGCCGGTCGCCGTCGCCGCCGAACGGGTCGGGCACGAACCGCTCCGCGGTCAGGGCCGGCCGCCCGAGGTATCCCCGTGCCAGCTCCGGGCCGCCGATCAGCAGCTCGCCGGGCTCGCCCGGCGCGACGGGCCGGTCGTGTTCGTCCACCACGTGGACCCGGCGCGAGCCCAGCGGCGTTCCCATCGGAACCCGGTCCTCCGGGTACGGTCCCCGCTCCTGGGGGACGTAGTACGTGGTGGAGGTGACGGTGGCCTCGGTCGGGCCGTAGGCGTTGCACACCCGCACATGGGGCGCCCCGGCCTGCCAGGCGGCCAGCGCGGCCGCCGGGACGGCCTCGCCGCCCAGGATCAGCAGCCGCAGGGTGGTCAGCCCGGCCGCGCTGCCGGCGGCGAGCGAGTGGGCCAGTTCGGTCCAGTAGGTCGGCGGGAGGTTGACGACGGTGAGAGCGTGCCGCCGGACCACCTCGGGGATCCGGTTGGGCAGCCACTGCTCGTCGGGGCGCACGACAACGGTCGCGCCGCAGGTGAGCGCGGGCAGCAGCTGGTCGAGCGAGGCGTCGAAGGAGAACGACGAGAAGGCCAGCACGCGGTCGGCCGCGGTGACCTGGAAACGGTCGCGGGCGGCGGCGACATGGGAGGCCAGGGCGCCGTGCTCGACGCCGACGGCCTTGGGCCTGCCGGTGGAGCCGGAGGTGAAGATGATGTATGCCAGATCGCGGGGACCGGGTGTGTGGCGCGGACCGTCCGGGGCGGGGGCGACGGACGCGGTGTCGATGACCGGCAGCCCCAGCTCGCCGGCCGTGCCGGCGGTCGCGGAGTCGGTCACGACACACCGCACCCCGGCCTCGGCGACCATGAACCTCAGCCGTTCCGGCGGCAGTTGCGGATCGAGCGGGACATAGACGCCGCCCGCCCGCCAGATGCCGGCCATGGCGGCCACCGACCAGGTGCCGCGCCGCAGGCAGACCGCCACCGGCGTGCCGGGGCCGGCTCCGGCAGCGGTCAGTGCCGCCGCCAGTCCTCCGGTCAGCCCGTCGAGTTCCCGGTAGGTCACCGATTCGTCCCCGCACTCCAGCGCGGTGGCGGCCGGGGCGCCGGTGATCCCGACGGGCCCGCCGGCCGTGCCGGTGTCCGCGGCCCCGCCGCCGGGGGCAGTACTTCCGGTCCGCTCGGGGGACGGCCCGCGCCGGGCACCGGTCAGCGGCCCCAGGCGCCTGGCGAGCCCGGCCACGGAGGCGCCGGGCTCGGCCACCACGGCACGCAGCAGGGCGGTGTAGCCGTCGGCGAACCGCCGCATCGTGGCGGCGTCGAACAGCGCCGTGGAGTACTGAAGCTGGGCGGCGATGCTGCCGTCCGGCCACAGGCTGAGGTCGAGGAAGACATCCATCGGGCTGCCGTGCAGCGGAGGCGCCACCAGTTGCGCGTCCAGCCCGTCCAGGCTCACCGGCTCCTGCGGGACGTTGAGCAGGGTGAACGACGCCTGGGCCAGCGGGTGCCGCGACAGGTCCCGGTCGGTGACGACCTCGCCGACCACCCGGTCGAACGGCGCGTCGGCGTGCGAGAGATCGGCCAGGACCGTCCCGCGGACGCGGCCGAGCAGTTCGCCGAAACCGGGCTCGCCCGACAGGTCGGAGCGCAGCACGACCGTGTTGACGAACGGGCCGATCAGACCGGCCGTGCCGGCCTGGCCGCGGTCGGCCGTGGTGGAGCACACGGCGATGTCGGTGCGGCCGCTGTAGTGCGCCAGCAGCGCCTGGTAGACCGTGAGCAGCAGCATGTAGCGGGTCGCCCGGTGGTCGCGGGCGACCCGGTCGGCCTCGGCCACCAGGCCGGCCGGCAGCGAGAAGCGGACGACGTCCCCGGAGCCGTCCCAGAAGCGGGGGCGGGGCCGGTCGGTGGGCAGCGCCAGCGGCGTCAGGCCGTCCAGCCGGTCGCGCCAGTAGCCCAGCAGGCGCTCCATGCGCGCCCCGCTCAGCCGCTCGGTCTGGGCCCGGGCGAAGTCGGCGTACTGCCGCGCGGGCGGCTCCACGCTCTCTCCCCGGTATCCGGCGGCCAGTTCGCGCAGCAGCAGGCTCCAGGACCAGCCGTCCACGGCGATGTGGTGGATCACCACCAGCAGCACGTGCTCGCCCGGGGCGATCCGGGCGAGCGTCATGCGCATCGGCGCCTCCGCGGCGAGGTCGAGGGGACGGGACAGCTCCCGCTCGAACAGTTCCTCGACGCTGCCGGCCTCGACCCGCCGCAGCACGACGCTGCCGGGCTCGTCGACCTGCGGCACGGGCTCCCCGTCGACCGGGACGAAGCGGGTGCGCAGCACCTCGTGGCGGTCCGTGATGCCGCGCAGCGCCCGCTCGAGCGCCGGGATGTCGAGGGCGCCGCGGATGCGCAGCGCCAGGGGGAGCAGGGACTCCGAGGAGCCCTGCGCAAGCTGGTCGAGGAACCACATCCGCCGCTGCGCGAACGATGTCACCGGGACATCGCCGCCTCGCCTCGCCCGATTGTTCGCTGCGCCAACCTTCACTGTGGCCTCCCTGCGGTGTTTCCCCACACACTGCTGTGCGCGGAGGGCGGTCAACAGGGAAGAAGGCGCAGCCACGAGCGCAGCCCGTGCGCGTGCCCGCCGACGTCCGGCGCCGCGCGGCACACGGACAACCCGGCGCGCCCGGCCGGGTGTCCGGCCGGCGGTNGGGACGGGGGTGGCGCGCGGTGCGGGCTACCGCTCGTCCACCGCGACGAAGCGCAGCTCCGAGGTGTAGGCGTTGCCGCGGTCGTCGGTCAGCCACGCGTGTTCGGGGGTGGGCAGCATCTCGGTGACGGTGACCCTCCCCCCGGGTTCCTTGCGGGCCAGCCGCCGCACCGCCTTGGCGAAGATGTTGACGTACACCGGGCTGTCGAAGTCGACGTAGAACGGCCGGGTCTCGGTGGGCAGGACCATGAAGACGAAGCGTGGCAGGCGGTGTTCCTCGCGCCACCGGCGGGTCCGCACGAACCGGCGGGCCTCGTCCTTCTCGTGCGCGAAGTCCATGCCGGCCGCGGGCAGCCGCCAGGTCTCCCTGGCCACCACCAGCCGGTCGACCGTGACCCTCGGCGAGTGCCCGGACTCGGGCAGGATCCGGAACATGTCCATCGCCAGGGTGGTCAGCACGTGGGAGAAGACCTCCACCGCCGGGAACACGGCCCCGTCGGGCAGGACGGCCACCAGTTCGCCGTCCCGCTCGGTCACCGTCACGTCGGAGCTGAGCACGGTGCGCGGGCGGGCCGGGTCGGCGGTGAAGTCGACCAGGGCCACGTAGTAGTCCTCCGGACGGACCAGGGTGTGCCTGATCCGTCCCGACAGGCGGGACCGGTGCTCCTTGGGCAGCAGCGGCATCAGCCGGGGCCCCGGGTGGTCGCGTCCGGTCAGGTCCAGCAGCTCGCCGGGGTCAGGGTGCTGGTTGACGAACAGCGAGGCGCCCAGGGTGTTGGCGGCCATGTGCAGCTCGCCCAGGACCAGTTCGAAGTCCCCGCGGGCGACCGCCTGTTCATCGGTGGCGGCGATCATGATGTCCGGACTGAAGCAGCGTGCCGCGGCCCAGCCGCCGCCGGGGCCGCCGAAGTGCTCGGTGACCGGTCCGGCGATGTCCTCCAGGGACACCCGTACCCGGCTGCTGCCCGGCTGCGGCGCCAGGATGTCCGCCCACCGGCTCCGGAACTCCTCCTGGAGCGTGGCGGCTTCCGTGCGGGCGTCCCCGTGCAGGATGGGCATGCAGCCGAACCAGAACGCCGCCAGATCGACCGGGCCGCGCCGGGCCAGGCGGGCGTACACGTCCTTCGCCCGGGTCATCACGGCGTCGGCGAGCCGGGCGGTGACCCAGCCGGCGCTGGTGAGCAGTGGGTCCAGCGGTGCCAGCGCGTCGTGCACGGCACGGCCCACGCGAGCGGAGGCCGAGCGCCGGCAGTCCGAGTACACCAGGGCGCGGCACGGCGCCGTGCCCGCCGACTTCTCGCGGACGCCGGCCGCTCCGGTCAGCGCGGCGAAGTCCGCCTCCAGGCCGGTCAGCGCGTCCACCAGGTCGTCGGCACCCTCGGCCGCCCGGACGCGCCGCCGCCCCCGTTCGAGGGTGTCGAGCGCGTCGAGGCCGCGCTGCCGCAGCGCGGGGTCACCGACCCGGTCCAGCCAGGCCCGCAGCCGGCGCTCCGGACGGGCGTCGGCCGGCACCTCCAGCTTCCACACCACCCACCGCTGCCGCACCGCCTCGGCCAGTGCCGCCGGCACGTCGGTGTCCGGCAGCGCGGCGGCGATCTCCCGGGCGGGCCGCACTCCGTCGCACAGCGCGAGCACGGCGGCGGTCCGCGGGTCGACGGTTGTCGGCGGCCGTCCGGGGACCGTCACCTCGGTGCCGTCCAGGCGCACGAACGGCACCCGGCGGGGAGCGACCCATTCCTTCAGCGCCGGGTCGCTGTCCAGCGTCTCGGCCAGGGTGTCGATGGCCCAGCTGGCGAAGTACACCTCCGAGGCGGCGATCAAGCCGGTCCCCGGATCGACCGTCACTCCTTCGACGCCCCCGTCCCAGCGGCCCCATCCGACAGGGCCGAAGAACCCGAT
>NZ_BAAAMJ010000059.1:0-15222 GCF_039529215.1 Streptomyces sodiiphilus
TTCGGTCATCCATAGTGGGTGCCGCACAAAGGCGGCGGAGTGCTCCCCGTTGCCGGGCAGCTCGCGAGACATTACGCCTCGGCCCGGGGGGAGTCAAATCCCGTGGGCCGGGGTGCCGGGCAGGGCGAACTCGGCCCAGACGGCCTTGCCTCCGTCGGGCAGCCGGCGGGTTCCCCACTCGGTGGCGATGGCCGCGACGACGGCGATGCCGCGGCCCGCCTCGTCGGCCGGCCGGGCCCGCCGGTGCCGGGGAAGGTGCTCGTCCCCGTCGGTCACCTCGACGGTGAGCCGCCGGTCGGTGCGCCGCAGCCGCAGCCGCATCGGCGCCTTGCCGTGCTGCAGGGAGTTGGCCACCAGCTCGCTTGCCGCGAGCACGCCCAGCTCGCGCAGTTCCTCGGGGAACCGCCAGGAGGCCAGCACGCCGTCGGCGAAGGCCCGGGCCCTGGGGGTGGCCTCCACGCCGCCCAGCAGATCGAGTTCCGCCCCGCGGAAGAGGTCGGCCGTCTCCCCTTCCCGCTGCGGGCAGGTGACGGCGAGCACCGCCACGTCGTCGTCGTGCCCGTCCGTGATGCCCATGGCGCGCAGCAGCCGGTCGCAGACGATCCGCGGGCTGTCGGCGAGGCTCGCGGCGAACGCCCGCTCCAGGGACTCCAGGCCGTCGTCGATGTCCGCGTCTCGGCGTTCCACCAGTCCGTCGGTGCACAGGACCGCGCTGGCCCCCGGGCCGAAGGCCATCGTCTCGGAGGTGTGCAGCCAGCCACCGGTGCCCAGCGGCGGACCGGTGGGGCCGGCGGCGCGGCGGACGCCGCCGCCGGGGTCGCGGACCAGGATCGGCAGGTGTCCCGCGGACGCGTAGAGCAGGGTTTCCTCGCTGGGGTCGTGCACGGCGTAGACGCAGGTGGCGATCTGGCTGGCGTCGATGTCGGCGGCCAGGCCGTCCAGGAGCTGCAGGACCTCGTTCGGCGGCAGGTCGAGCCGGGCGTAGGCGCGTACGGCGGTGCGCAGCTGCCCCATGACGGCGGCGGCCCGCACCCCGCGGCCCATCACGTCCCCGATGACCAGCGCGGTGCGCCCGGCGCCGAGGGTGATGACGTCGTACCAGTCGCCGCCCACCGCGGTCTCGGTGCCGCCGGGCCGGTAGACGGCGGCGACCCGCAGGTCGTCGGGCTGTTCCAGTTCCTGCGGCAGCAGGCTGCGCTGGAGGGTGACGGCGGCCTCGCGCTGCCGCCGCTCGCTGTCCCGCAGCCGCTCGGCGGTGACGACCTGGTCGGTGACATCGGCGCCGAAGATCAGTACGCCCGCGGTGTCGGTGCCGTCGGCGGCGGTGAGCCGGATCGGGGTGCAGGTGAAGGTGTAGGAGAGGTCGCGGCCGCGGGTGGACAGGGCGGCCGGGACGCGGCGTGACTTCAGCGCGCGCGGCGTGCCGCTGCGGCGCACCTGGTCCAGGAGCGGCAGGAGGCCGAGTCCGGCGAGTTCGGGCAGCGCGGCGTGGGCCGGGCCGCCGGGGGCGCGTTCGCCGAACAGTGCGGTGTAGGCCCGGTTGGCATAAGCGACGACGTGGTCGTCCCCGTGGACCACGGCGACCGGTGCGGAGACCTCGCCGAGCAGCTCGTGGACGGCGAGCGCGTCCACCCCGCGTCCGGGCGGGCCGCCTCGGGGCACCGGCTCGGCACGCTCACCGCGGGCCTGCGGCACCCCGCCGGTCTCCGCTCCCCTGGTGGCCGCGGCGTGGCGCCGCTGTGTGCCGGGCAGCCGGATTGTCCAGCGCGTCAAGTTCACAGCGATCCGATCCGATTCTTTCTGGGTCTTGTGGGAGGGGAGTTTCCGGGAGCCGGGGCCGGGCGCCACCGGCCGCCCGGTGGGGGCCGGGACCGCTCCCACATCGTCACATGCGGCAGCGGTCCGGTGAGCCGGAGCCGGCGGCCCGGTCAGGCGGCCGCGAGGTGGCGCCGCCGGCCGCGGGTCACGGTGCGCGGCGGGCGCCGGCGGCGATCTCGAACTCGGCCCGCGGGTGTTCCAGCGAGCCGAGGGAGACGATCTCACGTTTGAACAATCCCGCAAGGGTCCACTCGGCCAGGACGCGGGACTTCCGGTTGAGGGTGGGCACGCGCGCCAGGTGGTACACGCGGTGCAGCAGCCACGCGGGGTAACCCTTCAGCCGCTTGCCCCGCACGCGTGCGACGCCCTTGTGGAGGCCCAGCGAGGCGACGGAGCCGGCCGAGGCGTACCGGTAGTCGGACTCCGGGCGGTCACGAAGTGTGGCGGTGATGTTGTCGGCGAGCCTGCGGGCCTGTCTCACAGCATGTTGCGCGGTGGGGGCGCACATCTCCGCGTGCGCGCCGTCCGGTGGCCGGGGGGCGGTGAGGTCGGGCACGGCGGCGGCGTCCCCCGCGGCCCAGACGTGCGGGCGGCCCGTCACCCGCAGACCGGGGGTGCAGCGCACCCGGCCGCGGTCGTCCAGCGGAACGTCGCAGGCGGCGAGCACCGGATGGGGGCGCACGCCCGTGGTCCATACCAGGGTGCGGGTGGGATACCGGGTGCCGTCGCTGAGCCGGGCCACGCCCCCGGTGCAGGACTCCAGGCGGGTCCCGAGCCGCACGTCGATGTTGCGGGCGCGCAGCTCGCGCAGCGCGTAGCGGCCCATCCGCTCCCCGAGCTCGGGCAGGATGCGGTCGCCGGCCTCGACCAGGATCCACTTCTGTTCGGCCGGGCGGATGTTGTGGTAGTAGCGGCAGGCGTGGCGCGCCATGTCCTCCAGCTCCGCCAGGGCCTCCGTACCGGCGTAACCGCCGCCGACGAAGACGAAGGTGAGCGCGGCGTCCCGCAGGTGCGCGTCGCGGGTGGAGGAGGCGATGTCGAGCTGGCTCAGCACGTGGTTGCGCAGCCCGATGGCCTCCTCCACGGTCTTGAAGCCGATGCCGTGGTCGGCGAGGCCGGGCACCGGCAGCGTGCGGGAGACGGAGCCGGGCGCGAGGACCAGTTCGTCGTAGGAGAGCTCCAGCGGCTCGCCGCCCTCCTCGGCGACGGCGGGGGTGCGCACCCGCACGGTGCGGGCCGCCGGGTCGGCCGAGACGGCCTCGCCGGCCAGGACGCGGCAGCGGTGCAGGACCCGGCGCAGCGGGACCACGACGTGCCGGGGGGAGAGCGAGCCGGCCGCGGCCTCCGGCAGGAACGGCTGGTAGGTCATGTAGGGGTCGGGGCTGACCAGGACGATCTCCGCCCGGCCGCGGCGCAGTTCCCGGCGCAGGGTGCGCTGGAGGCGGTGGGCGGTGTAGAGGCCGACGCAGCCTCCCCCGACGACGAGGACCCGCCGGGGCCGTCCGTCCGGCTCGTGCTCCGGCTCGTGCTCTGCCGTGTGCGGCGGTGTGCTCGTCGCGGGCCGCCTCGTCGCGGGTGTGTCCGTCACGTGTCCCGTCACCTCTCCCGTCACCGTTTCCATGAGGCACCGGCGGAGGGGCCTTTGTCCACAGGCTGTCAATACCGCTGCTCCGTTCGGACGGACGCGGTGGACGGTTTATCCACTTCTCAGCCGTGACGCCCTCAACTATGTTCGAAACCCGGGGGGTGCGACCGGTGCCGGGCGTGCCTTCGCGTACGGTCACACACACCGGGTGGGGTGCCGTCTCCGGGGGGAGTCGGCACAGTTGGGGGGATGGGCCATGCCAGTCCAGCGGAGCGGGCCGGCGGTTTCCGCCGGGACACCGGACAGGACCGGCCAGGGATGGTCGGTGCGGCTGCGCACCGATGCGCGGCGCAACCTGCGGCAGGTGCTCACTGCCGCGCGCGAGGTCTTCGGGGAGCAGGGCTACGGCGCGCCCATGGAGGAGGTGGCGCGCCGTGCCGGGGTGGGGGTGGGCACCGTCTACCGGCGTTTCCCGAGCAAGGAGACGCTGGTCCGGTTCATCGCGGAGGAGGAGATCCAGCGGCTGACCGACAGGGCCCGGGAGACGCTGCGGCAGGCCGACGGGCCGTGGGAGGCGCTGGAGCACTTCGTGCGGTCGGCTGCCGGGCCGGGGACGGGCAGGCTGCTGCCGGCGGGGCTGCTGCCGGGCGACGGGAGGCCGGGCCCGGAGCCGGGCTCGGGCTCCGGGGCGGACTCCGTGCAGGTGCGGGCCGGTGAGCTGCTGGCGGCCATGGGCCGGCTGGTGGACGGCGCGCGGGCGGCCGGCGCGCTGCGCGCGGACGTGACGGTCGCCGACGTGCTGCTGGTCATCGCGACGACGCCGCCGGCCGGCGACGACGCGGCACGGCAGGCGGCGGCCTCCGAGCGGCTGCGGGAGATCCTGCTGCGGGGGCTGCGGGCACTGCCCGCCGCGCGCTGACGGCACCGGCCGCCGGGGAACGGGGCACGGCGGTCAGGGGCTGACGCCGCTCGGCACGGCGCGGGGTTCGCGGTTACCCTCGCCGGTCCAGCACGAGCCGCGGCGGGTGAGCAGGCGGCGCAGCCACACCTCGGTGGCGACCAGCTCGGACAGGCCGTCCAGCGGCACCGGCTCGCCCTCGGTGGCGGCCCGCAGCGCCCTGCGCACCACGCGCGCCTCGACGAGCCCGGCGTCGGCCAGCAGCGGCGCCTCGAACAGGTCGATGAGCGGGCCGAGGGAGGCGCGCAGCCCGGTGCGCAGTTCCTCGGTGTGGGTGGTGTGGCCGGCCGCCCCCCAGCCGGGGGGCAGTTCGCGCACGCCGGCGCCCTCCAGCACGGTGCGCAGCACCTCGGCACGGGCGCCGGGCTGGACGCGCAGCGACTCGGGCAGCGCCTGGCAGGCGCGGACCACCTGGTTGTCGTAGAAGGGTGCGTGCAGCCGCTGGTGGCGCTGTTCGGTGGCCTGTTCGAGGATGCGGTGGTCGGCGGCGTGCCGGGCGAGCGCGCCGCGGGCGCTGACCACTCCGGGGCGCCCGCCGACGGCGGCGGGCCGGGGCCGGGCGGCGGCGGCCTCCAGGCGGGCGGAGACCTGGGCGAGTGCCTCGCCGGTCAGCCAGCGGGCGGCGGGCCCGGGCCGGCACCAGGCGAGGGCGGCGAGCGAGGCGCCGAGTGCGCCGCCGGGCTGCTGGTCGTCGGCGAGGGTGCGCAGCCGCACGGCGGCGCCGGCCAGGCCCTCCGGGTAGGAGGTGCGGGCCAGGCGGCGGGCGGCGCGGTAGATGGTGAAGGGCACCAGGGCCGAGTGGCGTCCGCCGCCGGTGGCCTTGGCCAGGGCGGAGACGGGGCGCAGCAGGTGGCGGCGGTTGCGGTCGAGCAGCAGGTCGGCGAGGCGGGCGGGGTGGGCGTCCAGGACCTGGCGGGCGCCGTGGCCGACGAGGTGGTCGGCGCTTCCCGCGGCGAGCCGGCGGCGGTGCCGGGCGGCGGCGATCAGGGAGGGGCCGGGTTCGTCGGTGAGCCGTACGGAGTCGAGGTCGGCGTAGGGCAGGGCCTCGGCGCCGGCGGCGACCACGATGTGGTGCAGGCGGGGGTTCTCGGCGATGGCGCGGGCGCGTTCGAGTTCGGCGGTGCGGGCGATGCGGGCCGCGGCGTCGGCGCCGGTGAGGTCGTTGAAGGTGACGGCCAGCAGGCGTTCCCCGGCCAGTGTGCCGCCGGTGCCGTAGACGGTGCCGGGCTTGCCGGGGAGTCCGGCGGCCAGCAGGGCGAGGGTGGCCGAGGCGCTGCCGCCGGAGAGGTCGGCGCCCACTCCGGGGGCGGGTTCGCCGCGGGCGGCGCGCCGGTCGGCGGGGCCGAGGCCGGGCACCGGTCCGGGGTCGGGGGCCGGGGCGTGGCGTGGGGCGGCGAGCCGGGTGCGGACGGCTTCGACGAGCGCGTCGCGCACGGCGGCGACGGCGGTTTCCTGTTCGATCTGGGGGGCGGCGACGACGAGGGGGGCGGCGGGTTCGTAGTCGACGGTGTCGCGGCTGCCGCCCTCGCGCAGCATGAGGGCGTGGCCGGGCGGGAGCCGGCGGACGCCGCCGTAGGGGGTGCCGTCGCCGAGCGCCTCGGGGGATTCGGGGCAGGCGAGCAGGGCGGCGAGGTGGGCGACGTCGAGCTGTGCCTCGGTGAGGTCGGCCAGCGGCAGGGCGGCGGTGGCGTAGGCGGTGCCGCCGGCCCAGGGGGTGTGGAAGACGGGGCGGGTGCCGGCCAGGTCGGCGGGGATGACGGTGCGGCGGCCGAAGCGGGCGACGGCGGTGTAGCTGCCGGGCCAGGTGGTGAGCCGTCGCAGGGCGCCGGCCCGGGCGGAGATCAGGGCGGCGCGCAGCTCGGCGTCGCTCGCGCCGCAGTAGCCGAAGACGGCCAGGTGGGTGTCGCCGTCGGCGGCCACGAGCCGGATCTCGTCGGGGCGCCAGTCGCCGACCGCCCACAGCGGGTCGGGGCCCTCCCACAGTGGCTGCGCGCCCAGCGGCTGGACGTCACTGGCAGCGCTGACAGCGGAGCCGCACCAACCGACCAACCACCGCATCGCCGCCTCCCCCACTGAGAATTGAGCCCAAGAATCAGGGACTGTCGCCGGGTGCCTGGGCCCATGCTGCCATGTGGGACGGGGGAACGGAGCATATCGGCGCCGCAGTTGCGCGGGCATGGCGAAGCGGCCGATCCTGCGGACAGCCGAGGGAAACCGGCTGTTTTCGGCCAAACTCCTTGAGGAGCTTGGAACTTGGCGTGCCGGGCCGTGGGGGCCGGGGCGCGCCGGGGTCCGGGAGACGCCGGACGTCTCCCGGACCCGTCCGCGGCCCGCGGGGAATGGGGCCGCGGCACATCCGGCCCGCTGGACACGGGGCACAGCGGGCCGACCCACGCGTACTCCATCGAATCCCCGGCCCGGCGGGCGCGGACAGGTCGCACGGACGGGCGCACGGCCACATGCCGGGAGCACAATCCCCGACCGGGTCAGCGCCCGGACGCGCGTACGGACATAATTCCGCCAACCGGGATTCAACCCCTTAACGGTCAGGATGCACCGAACTACGCTGGGTTCGCGGAGGAACGGTGAAGCCCTGCGCTGGACGCGGGGCGCCGTCGGTGTGTGTCAGGGGTGCGCGCATGTCCAGGGAGCCACGAGGACCGAACGAGAAGCTGGGCACCGTTCTCGCCCTCGCGGGGATCAGCAACGCGGGACTGGCCCGCAGGGTCAACGACCTGGGCGCGCAGCGAGGACTGACACTCCGTTACGACAAGACATCGGTGGCCCGCTGGGTCACCAAGGGCATGGTCCCGCAGGGCTCGGCCCCCCATCTGATCGCGGCGGCCATCAGCAGCAAGCTGGGCCGGCCCGTCCCGCTGCACGAGATCGGCCTGGCCGACACCGACCCGGCCCCCGAGGTGGGGCTGGCGTTCCCGCGCGCCGTCCCGGACGCGGTGCGCTCGGCGACGGAGCTGTACCGGCTGGACGCCAACCCGGGGCGCGGCGGCATCTGGCAGTCCCTGGCGGGCTCGTTCGCCGTCAGCGCCTATGCCACACCCGCTTCCCGCTGGCTGATACGTCCGGCCGACGCGTCGGTGGCCAGGGAGCCGGGCTCCCCGCCGGAGCGCACCGCGGGCCGGGTGGGGCACTCGGATGTGTCCAAGCTCCGCGAGGCGGCCGAGGAGGCGCGCCGCTGGGACTCCAAGTACGGCGGCGGCGACTGGCGTTCGTCGATGGTCCCGGAGTGCCTGCGGTCGGACGCGGCGCCGCTGCTGCTGGGCAGCTACACCGACGACGTGGGCCGCTCGCTGTTCCGCGCGACCGCCGAACTGACCCGGCTGGCGGGCTGGATGGCCTTCGACACCGGCCAGCAGGAGGCCGCGCAGCGGTACTACATCCAGGCGCTGCGGCTGGCCCGGGCGGCGGCGGACGTGCCGCTGGGCGGCTACGTGCTGGCCTCGATGTCGCTGCAGGCGACCTACCGCGGCTTCGCCGACGAGGGCGTGGACCTGGCGCAGGCCGCGCTGGAGCGCAACCGGTCGCTGGCCACCGCCCGCACCATGAGCTTCTTCCACCTGGTGGAGGCCCGCGCACTGGCCAAGGCGAACGACGCGGCGGGCTGCGCCTCGGCGCTGTCGGCGGCCGAGGCGTGGCTGGAGCGTTCCCGGGAGGGCGACGCGGACCCCGGCTGGCTCGACTTCTACGCGTACGACCGGCTGGCGGCCGACGCCGCCGAGTGCTACATGGACCTGAAGGTGCCCGGCCAGGTCCGCAGGTTCACCGAGAAGGCGCTGTCGGAGCCCACCGAGGAGTTCGTGCGCAGCCACGGCCTGCGCCTGGCGGTCGCCGCGATGGCGGAGCTGGAGTCGGGGAACCTGGACGCGGCGTGCGCCGCCGGCGCGCGGGCCCTGGAGGTGGCGGGCCGGATCTCCTCCGCCCGCACCACCGACTACGTGCGGGATCTGCTGCACCGGCTGGAGCCGTACGGGAACGAGCCGGTGGTCAAAGAGCTCCGGGAGCAGGCCCGCCCGCTCCTCGCTGCTCCGGCATGACCTCGCCTATGACAGCGGCACGGTATCCGTGCACCCTCTCCACCACCGCTTCACCGCAGGTCAGCGGCGCGCGTCCGGCTCTCGGGCCGCGCCCGGGCGGACGCATATGCCGCTGGCACACCACCGCCCGGCATCTACCCGCGTCCAGGCCCCGCGCGGCGGTGTATTCCTTCCCCGGGAGGGAATAGGGCCGCACATGACAGCAGCACGCTACGACTGCGATGTGCTGGTGATCGGCGGCGGCATCGTCGGGCTCGCCACCGCCCACGCCCTGCGCGCGGCCCGCCCGGGCCTGGCCGTCACGGTCCTGGAGAAGGAGGCCGGGGAGGCCCGGCACCAGACGGGCCGCAACAGCGGCGTCATCCACAGCGGGGTGTACTACCGGCCCGGCTCCATGAAGGCCCGGTTCGCCGTGCGCGGCGCCGCCGAGATGGGGAAGTTCTGCGCCGAGCACGGCATCCCGCACGCGGTGCCCGGCAAGATGATCGTCGCCACCGACCGCTCCGAGCTGCCCCGGCTGCACGAGCTGGCGCAGCGCGCCCGCCGCAACAAGGTGCCGGTCCGTGAGCTGGGCCCCGCGCAGATCGCCGAACGGGAGCCGGAGGTGCGCGGCGTGGCCGCGCTGCACGTCATGACCACCGGCACCTGCGACTTCGCCGCGGTGGCCCGGCAGCTGGCCGAGCTCGCCACGGTGCGCCTCGGCACGGAGGTGACGGCCGTCGACCGGCGGCCCGGTGTGGGCGTGGCGGTGCGCACCGCGGACGGCCACGTGCTGCGGGCACGTGCCCTGGTGAACTGCGCCGGCCTGTACAGCGACCGGATCGCCGAGCTGGCCGGGGACCGTCCCGGGCTGCGGATCGTGCCGTTCCGCGGCGAGTACTACCGGCTGGCGCCGGGCCGCGAGTACCTGGTGCGCGGCCTGGTCTACCCGGTGCCCGACCCGGCGTTCCCGTTCCTCGGCGTGCACCTGACCCGGGGCCTGGACGGCGAGGTGCACATCGGCCCCAACGCGGTGCTCGCCCTGGCCCGGGAGGGCTACGACTGGCGCACCGTGCGCCCCGGCGAGCTGGCCGGGACGCTCGCCTGGCCCGGCATGTGGCGGCTGGCCGCCCGGCACTGGCGGGCGGGGGCGCTGGAGCTGCGCCGGTCCTGGTCCAAGCGGGCCTTCACCGCAGCCGTCCGACGGCTGCTGCCCGCCGTCACCGAGGACGACCTGCTGCCCGCCCCGTCCGGGGTGCGCGCCCAGGCGGTACTGCCGGACGGCACCCTGGCCGACGACTTCCGCATCGTGGAGGGCCCGCACACCGTGCACGTGCTGAACGCGCCCTCCCCCGCGGCGACCGCGTCGCTGCCGATCGGCCGCGAGGTCGCCTCCCGGGTGCTGCGCACCCTGGGCCCCTGACCGGCTGCGCCTACTCCCTGCTGAGCACCACCACGACCGCCGTGACCAGCCCCAGCAGCACCACCACCGCCACCACGGCCCCGGCGATCCACTGTTCCCTCTTCACCGACATGCCCCGAGCCCTCGCGATCCGGCTGCTGCTTCATCTGTTCGGACGCCTCCCATTATCCGCGGGTTCCCCGCCCCGGCCGGGCCGCCTGTCCCGCCCCCGTAGGATCGGAGGCATGGTGCCCGACAAACCCACCATGTTCCCGCCCGGCGCCGGGCCGTCCGCCGACCCCGCGGGCACCCGGCACGACCGGCGCATCCGCAGCTTCCAGCCCCGCCGCAGCCGCGTCACCGCGGCGCAGCGCGAGGCCCTGCTGCGTCTGTGGCCCACCTGGGGACTGGAGATCGACGGGCTGTCCCGGCTCGACCTGGACAAGCTCTTCGACGGGCTGCCCGTCGTGCTGGAGATCGGCTTCGGCATGGGCGAGGCCACCGCCGAGATGGCCGCCGCCGACCCCGGCACCGGCATCCTCGCCGCCGACGTCCACACCCCCGGGCAGGGCAACCTGCTGCGGCTGGCCGAGGAACGCGGCCTGACCAACGTGCGGGTCGCCAACGGCGACGCCATCATCCTGCTGCGCGAGATGATCGCCCCGGGCACACTGGCAGGGCTGCGCGTCTACTTCCCCGACCCCTGGCCCAAGACCCGCCACCACAAGCGGCGCATCATCCAGCCCGAGTTCACCGAACTGGCCGCCTCCCGCCTGAAGCCGGGCGCGCTGCTGCACTGCGCCACCGACTGGGAGCCCTACGCCGAGCAGATGCTGGAGGTCCTCACCGCCTGCCCGGCCCTGGAGAACGCCGCCCCCGGAGGCACCGGCTACGCCCCCCGCCCCGCGCACCGCCCGCAGACCCGCTTCGAGCGCCAGGGCCTGGCCAAGGGCCACCGCGTCCGCGACCTACTCTTCCGCCGCACCGCCTGACCCGGCCGCGCCCCGGACCGGGCGAACCGGGTGCTCAGCGCAGCGCGATCCGCAGCCCGTCCGCCCCCTTGGCGCGGGCCGTCACCCACTGCTGCTCCTCCGCCCGCAGCTGCCCGGGCAGCCCCAGCCCGATCAGGTCGATCCGGGAGCTGACGTCAAGGAAGTCCAGCAGCCGCACGATCTGGAACCCGGTGCCGGCGTCCGCCGCCCAGCCGCTCTCCCCGATCAGCGCCGGGTCCCGCACCGGCCGCCGCAGCGTCCGGTCCCCCACGAACTCCTGCGCCCCGGGCACCAGCCGCCGCCGCACCGCGTGCTGCCACTGGTGGGTGGCCTCACCGAACACCAGCCGGGTGCGCACCTCCCGCCGCCAGGCCGGCCCGCCGCAGCGGTGCGAGACGGCGTGCACATCGGTGCGCTCCCCGGTGCCCGCCGCGTGCAGCTGGAACGAATCGAGGCGCACCACCACGTCGTAGCCGTCGATCTCCGCGCCGTGCCCGCCGGCGGCCACCTCCTCGCCGTTGCCCACCACACACACGCTGCGCCCGGCGACCTGCTGCCGGAACTGCCCCACCCCGATCGGCTCGGTGCCTCCCAGCAGCGGATCGCTCGCCCGCCCCCGCTCCGCCAGCCTGCTGTACGTGCCGTACACCTCGGCGAGCTTCCGCGTCGCCGGGTCGGCCGCCCCCCGCTCGGTGATCCGCTGCCGCAGCGCGCCGGTCATCGCCGCCCGCGCCACCGCCGGCGGACGTCCCTCAAGGCCGAGCCCCGGCTCGATCCGCCCGGCCTCCACCAGCGCCGCGCGCTTCTCGTTCAGCACCACCAGCCGCAGCGCGATGTCCTCGCCGTCCCCGCCCGCCAGCGCCAGGTGCCGCTCGTAGGCCGCCGCCGCGTCCACGTCCCGCCCCAGCGCCTCCAGCGCCTGCCCCCGCAGCCGCCACGCACCCTTCGACCTGCTGCGCAGCGCCACCGAGGCGTCCGCCACCCGGCGGGCAAGCCGCACCTCCCCCGCGTCCAGCGCCCGCCGCCCCACCTCCAGCAGCGCCGCGAACGACGCGTCCGCCGACGGCTCGTGCGCGGTGTGCTCCGCGACCAGCGCCCCTATCGAGGCCACCAGCCGGGCCCGCTTCCGGTCCGTCTCCCCGTCCAGCGCGGCCACATACCCCGCGCACTCCCGCACACAGGCGGTCAGCAGATCCTCGGCACGCGCGACACTCCCCGGCCGCAGCCTGGTCAGTCCCGCCCAGGGCTTCTTCATACCCCCGACTGTGCCCGGCCCCCCGGGGCCACCACGTAACCCCGAAGCACCCACCAGGTGAACGTTGCCCGACAGGAGACGGACACCGATCACACCGACCAGAAGCCTCACAGGGGACGGTTCCCCGCCCGACCGCCCGTGTGCACTACCCGGCCGCGTTCGGGCACGATGGTCACATGCCCGACCCGTCCTCCCCCGGGGTCTCCGCCCGGATGAGCCGCCAGGCCAACAGGAACACGACACCGGAACTGGCCGTCCGTCGTCTCCTGCATGCCGCGGGCTACCGCTACCGTCTGCACCACCCCGTACCGGGCATGCCGCGTCGGTCCATCGACATCGCCTTCCCCGGCCCTCGAGTTGCGGTCTTCCTGGACGGCTGCTTCTGGCACGGCTGCCCCGAACACGCCACCCACCCGAAGGCGAACAGCGAGTGGTGGCGCACCAAGCTCGACCGCAATATCAGCCGGGATCTGGAGACGACAGAGAATCTGGTCGCCGCAGGCTGGACCGTCCTGCGCTTCTGGGAGCACGAGGTCCCGGAGGACGTCGCCGCCCAGGTGGCCCGAACGGTGACCGAACGACGAGTGAGCGGCTGACGCAGAGAGACAGGAGCGGAGCACAAGCTGGTTCGTTAGGCTGCTCCCGTACAATCACGAGCTGCTCGGGGAGGGCACTGTGACTTCGAGATTCACTGGGGACCCTGCATTCGCTCTGGCTGAAGTGAGAGCAATGGCAGAGAAGTACGTGGAGTCCATCAGTACGGCCCAGACGGAAGTCAGCAGCCGTAACTCCTGGCTTGAGCGCGCTGCGGATTTGGGGATCCTCTCAGCCAATCTGCGGAATGCACAGTCAAGAGTGAACAGAGCGTACGGCATCAGGTCGGGCCGCGATGCAATTCTGTTGTACTTGCGGAATCATGTGGGCAGGTCCGTAGCCGCTGACGCCCTCGCAGGCGTCTCGGGCATTGCAGAATGGGCCAGGCGGGTGCGGGAACTGCGAGTAGAGTTCGGCTGGCCGATAGAGTCCGGCATCAACCGTGACGATATGCCCCATGATCACTACAGACTTACTGCCGACGAGCCTGACTCAGACTTGGCCGAGCGTTGGCGAGTGGCCAAGAGTGCGCGAAACCTGAAGAGGCAAGGCGGCGGGACTACATCGGCCAAGGATCGAATCCTGCACTATCTCCAGGCGATCTCTCCACGGCCGGCAGACAAGGAACAGTTGGCATATGTCGCGAAAATACAGGAGTGGCCACGACGAATACGCGAACTTGAGGAGGAAGGCTGGAAGGTGATTTCAAACGTGGACGATCCGACCTTGATACCTGGGTCGTACCGTCTTCCCACTTTGGAAAAACGCCCCCCGAGAGTACGCCAGGCCATCAAGTTGCGGCATCAGGTCCTTGGCCGGGACAACAAGACGTGCCAGGACTGCGGAGCCACCCCCGGTCAGGGGTCGGTGCTTCAAGTTCACCACAAGCTGCCCGTGCACCAGGGTGGCACCAACGACATGGACAACCTCGTGACGCTCTGCTCCAACTGCCACGGAGGCCGCCATGCGCTGATGGGCAGCTCACCGAAGGACGAACTGCTCAACCCGGACCAGAAGCTCGACTTGCTGTAGCAGTGGGCCTCCGTTGTGCACCCTCAGCTTCGAAGCCCGTACCCACCGGTAAGTACGTTGAGTGCTCTCGAAGTCGGGCGTGCCGACCGACACCAGTGCTACGCCCCGGACAGTAGAGCCTCTACTCCCGTTGTCGGCACCCCACGGTACGCTGCGGAGTGCGCAAATGCCGCTGACAAGTGGGACCGAGAGTGTAGGACTTCCGGTAACCGCAGCCTGACCGATACCTGGAGATCATGTGCGCCCCGTCAAGATCGTCGACTTGTTCGCTGGCCCCGGGGGACTCGACGTGGCTGCGGAGAAACTGGGCATCCCAGCAGTCGGCGTGGAATGGGACTCATCTGCCTGCGCTACCCGTCGGGCCGCCGGACTGGCCACCGAAGAGGGGGATGTCCGTCGCTACGGCCCCTCCCATTTTCCTGATGCGGATGTCCTGGCAGGAGGCCCTCCGTGCCAGACCTTCACGGTAGCGGGCAGCGGAGCAGGAAGAAGGGCACTCGATGATGTACTGGGCTTCGTCAAGAGGATGGTTGCCCGAGAAGAGCGTACCGAGATCGCCAAGGATCTTTCCAAAATGGAGGACGAGCGGACAGGACTAGTACTGGAGCCACTGCGCTGGGCCCTTGAAGCGATCGATGATTTGGACAAGCCCTATCGAGCGATCGTCCTGGAACAAGTACCAGCGGTTCTTCCGGTATGGGAGGCGTACGCCGAAGCTCTACAGGAAGAAGGCTACTCCGTTGACTGCGGCCTTCTGCGCACCGAGGCGTACGGCGTTCCACAGACCCGCAAGAGGGCCGTACTGATCGCGCGCATGAGGGACGGTGCAGTGTCCCTTCCTCAGCCCACACATCGAACTTACCGAAAAGGTGTGCCGCGTGGGGCCGGAGACCCTGCCCTGCAACCTTGGAGAACCATGTCCGAGGCTCTTGACCGAGAGTCGCCATTCATCGTCATCTCCAACTACGGAACCGGTGGAGATCCCAAGGCGCGCGGTCGCCGCTCGTCCGGAGAACCTTCGGCGACGGTTACGGGAAAGATCTCCCGCAACAGGGTGGTTTCCCCGGAGGGCGTAGAGCTGGAACGCTTCACGCTCTCAGAAGCCGGCCTACTTCAGACGTTCCCCACCGACTACCCCTGGGCTGGACGTGACGTGGGCCAGCAGATCGGAAACGCTGTTCCACCTCGCCTGGCATTGCACATTCTCTGTGCCGCGTTCGGCTGGCCCCCTCCCACCGAGGAGGTGCTGCTCAGTCTTACGGCTTGGAAGCACGTGCAAGTAGAGGAGAAGCCCACTCTGTTGCAACATTCCACCGCCTGCTGAACCGGAAGCCCTGGCGCCGCGCCTGGGGGCCGATACTCAGACTGCCCTGCGCGCGCTTCCACCTACACCCCAGGCCGTACCAGGCTGTCCTCCCTTGCCTGACGCGCCCTCGCCGGCAGCACAGCCTCGGACCGTGTTGCCGTGCCCTCCAGGAGGAGAGTGTCCCCGACACTCGTCAGCGGTGGTGCGGCCTCAAAGGCGTGGAAGGCCATCCGACTCAGCTCCGGCTGG
>NZ_BAAAMJ010000060.1:0-1394 GCF_039529215.1 Streptomyces sodiiphilus
CATGTGGGGTTCGAGGTAGGCCACGGCCGCTTTCATGACTTCGGCGGACTGCAGGACGAACGGCAGCTGCATCTGCCCCGACCCGAACAGCTCCCCCACCGTCTTCATGCCGGCCAGCAAGGTGTTGTTGACGATGTCCAGCGCCGGCCGCTGTTCAAGTGCCGCGTCCAGGTCCGTCTCCAGGCCGTTGCGTTCGCCGTCGATGATCCGCCGCTCCAGACGCTCGGACAGCGGCAGTGCCGCCAGCTCCGCCGCCCGGGTGGCCTTGACCGCGGTGGCATCCACGCCCTCGAACAGTTCCAGCAGCCGCTGCAACGGGTCATAGCCTTCCGCACGCCGGTCATAGATCAGATCCAGCNATCGCCTCGATCGTGTGCACCCCGTCCCTGCGGGACTCCTCCTGCCCCGTACAGATCGTGAACGTCAGGCAGTCGATGATGATGTCCTCCTCGGCCACACCCCACCGCCCGGTCAGCGTCTCGATCAACCGCCGGGCCACCGCGACCTTCCGCTCCACCGAGCGTGCCTGGCCCTCCTCGTCGATGGTCAGCGCGATCAGCGCAGCCCCGTGCTCGACCGCCACCTGACAGATCCGCTCGAACCGCGACCCAGCACCATCGCCGTCCTCGAAGTTCACCGAGTTGATCACCGCACGGCCACCCAGCCGCTCCAGCCCCGCCTCGATCACCCCAGGCTCGGTCGAATCCAGCACCACCGGCAACGTCGACGCCGTCGCCAGCCGCCCCACCAACTCCGACATGTCCGCCACACCATCCCGGCCGACATAATCCACACACACATCCAGCAGATGCGCACCCTCCCGCGTCTGATCCCGCGCGATCTCCACGCAGTCCTCCCAACGCCCCTCCAGCATCGCCTCCCGGAACTTCCTCGACCCATTGGCGTTCGTCCGCTCCCCGATCGCCAGATACGCCGTGTCCTGCCGGAACGACACCGCCTGATACAACGACGACGCACCCGCCTCCGGCCGCACCACCCGCCGCCCCGGCACCCGACCCGACACCCGCTCCACCACCTGCCGCATATGCTCCGGCGTCGTCCCACAACACCCCCCCACCAACGACACCCCGAACTCCCCCACAAACCCCTCCAACGCATCCGCCAACTCCCCACCAGACAACGGATACCGCGCACCACCAGCCTCCAGCACCGGCAACCCCGCATTCGGCATCACCGACACCGGCACCCGCGCATGCGAAGCCAGAAACCGCAGATGCTCCCGCATCTCCGCCGGCCCCGTCGCACAATTCAACCCGATCACATCAACACCCAACGGCTCCAACGCCACCAACGCCGCACCAATCTCCGACCCCAACAGCATCGTCCCCGTCGTCTCCACCGTCACCTGCACCACCAACGGCAACCCCGCCCCC
>NZ_BAAAMJ010000061.1:0-6277 GCF_039529215.1 Streptomyces sodiiphilus
CCCACACCCAACAAACCACCACGCTCCCCCGCCACCAGCGGATTCACCGCGCTGAGTCGTATCCCCGGTTCGGCCCCCACTTGCGACAGGACCCGCTCCAGGCGTCGCACCGTGGCTGCGATCGTCGGCCGCTCATAGAGCTCCGTGGCGTATTCCAGGTTCAGCGTCAGCCCGGCCGCCTGCCCTCCTGCCGTTCGGTGCTCCTCGAACCCGAAGGTCAGATCGAACTTGGCGCTCTCCGGCCTCAGAGGCAGGGCACGCGCCGGAACCCCGGGCACCGGCGAGGGATCCGCGTCGGCGTCCGCCAGGGTGATCACCACCTGGAAGAGCGGGTGACGCGAGGACGAACGCTCAGGGTTGAGCCCCTCCACCAGCTCGTCGAAGGGCAGGTCCTGGTGCTCCCATGCCTCCAGATCCGTGGCACGCACGCGCTCCAGCAACTCCACGAAAGCGGGATCACCGCTGGTGTCCGTGCGGAGCACCAGCGTGTTCACGAAGAACCCGACCACATCCTCCAGCGCCTCGTCCGTGCGGCCGGCCACCGGGACACCGATGGGGAGGTCCTCCCCGGCCCCCATCCGAGTCAGCACCACTGCCACCGCCGCCTGCAGCACCATCAGAAGTGTGGTGCCGGTATCCCGGGCGAGCCGGTCCAACTCGGCGTGGAGCTCAGTGGGCAGCCGCGCCGTGTGACAGGCCCCACGGGATGACGCCGTCCGGGGTCGCAGTCTGTCCTGCGGAAGAGTGGCCTCCGCGGGGAGCCCTTCGAGGCGCTCCCGCCAGTAGGCCAGCTGCCGGGCAGCCAGACTTTCTTCATCGGTGACGTCCCCGAGCAGCTGCCGTTGCCACAGCGTGAAGTCGGCGTAGTCCAGGGAACGTGCCGGCCACTGCGGCACGCTTCCGCGGCTGCGGCTGTCGTACGCCAGGCCCAGGTCACGCAGGAGGGGTCGCATGGACCAGCCGTCGGTGGCAATGTGGTGGATGACCAACAGCAGGACGTGCTCACGCTCGCCGCGGCTGAACAGGAACGCCCTCAGCGGCACCTCGGACGCGAGGTCGAAGGGACGGTTCTGCGCCTCGGCCAGCGCGGCGTCCAGTTCCTCCTCCGTGTCGAAGGTCTGCTCATACCACCCGGGGGCTGCGTACGCGCCCGACAGAACCCGCTGGTACGGCTCCTCCGCCACCTGCGGGTAGACCGTGCGCAACGCCTCGTGCCGAAGGACAACATCGGCAAGCGCCTCCCGCAGCGCAGTCGCGTCCACGGCTCCGCTCAGCCGCCACGCGGTCGGCATGTTGTAGGTGGCGCCGCCGCCCTCCATCTGCGTGAGGAACCACAACCGCCGCTGCCCGGCGGAGAGCGGGACGCGCTCCGGGCGGTCGGCCGCGCGGGGCGCGAGCGCTGCGGCCTCATGACCTTCCGTGGTCAGCCGAAGAGCAAGACGAGCCACAGTCGAGGCTTCGAAGAGGTGACGGATGCTGATCCGGCAGCCCAGCACCGTGCGGATCCGGCCGGTGAGCCGGGTGGCGACCAAGGAATGCCCGCCGAGCTGGAAGAAATCGTCGTCGATGCCGACGCTGGTGACACCGAGCGCCTCAGCGAAAAGCCGGCACAGAATCTCCTCCCGCGGATTCCGGGGACCGCGGCTCTCCTGCCGTGGCCGGTACTCCGGCACAGGCAGGGCCCGTCGGTCGAGCTTCCCATTGGGTGTCACCGGCAGCCCGGCGAGTGCCACGAAGGCCGAGGGCACGAGAAAGGCGGGAAGCCGGCCTGCCAGAAACGCCCTCAGCTCCTCCCCGTCGAAAGTCCATGTCTCATGCGGCACCGTGTAGCACACCAGCCGCTGGTCGCCGGGCACGTCCTCACGCACCACCACGGCGGCATGCTCCACCCCCGGGTGCCGCAGGGCTGCCTCGGTCACCTCTCCCGGCTCCACCCGGAAGCCACGGATCTTGACCTGGTCGTCCACCCGGCCGACGAAAACCAAAGTCCCGTCCAGGTCACGGCGGACCAGGTCGCCCGTCCGGTACATGCGTCCGCCGGGCCCGGCGAAAGGGTCGGCCACGAAGCGCTGCGCCGTCAGCCCGGCACGATTGAGATAGCCGCGCGCCACCCCGGAGCCGCCGATGTAAAGCTCTCCGACCACGGTCGGGGGAACCGGCCGGAGCGCTTCGTCCAAGACATACGTCCGGTTGTTGTCCGCGGGGCGCCCGATGCTGGGGCGGTCCGCCTCCTCGACCCAGCAGGACAGCGGGTCGATGGTGCATTCGGTGGGCCCGTACATGTTGTAGACGGACAGGGGTGAGTCGCGCAGGCGGCGCCAGAAAGCTTCCGAGATGGCCTCACCACCCAGCACCAGGACGCGCGGCTTGTGCCGGACGTCCTCCAGCAGGCCTTCGGCCAGCAACTGCGCGCCGTAGCTGGGCGTCGTCTCCAGGACATCGATGGCGTTGCTGACCGTGTGCTCGGTCACCGCCCGGGCGTCCCTGCGCTCCTCATCCGCAACCAGATGCAGCTCGTGCCCGGCGATCATCCAGAACAGGGGGGCCCAGAAGCCGTCGAAGGCCAAGCCGTAGGTGAGCGCCACGCGGAGGCGTCTTCCTCCCGCTGCCGCCGCTTCGGGACCGTAGCAACGCCGCCGATGGCTGTGGAACATGTTGGTCAGGCTGTGGTGCTCGACACAGACCGCCTTGGGTCCTCCAGTGGTTCCCGACGTGTAGATCGCAT
The DNA here is from genome assembly GCF_039529215.1 of Streptomyces sodiiphilus. Lineage (NCBI taxonomy): Bacteria > Bacillati > Actinomycetota > Actinomycetes > Kitasatosporales > Streptomycetaceae > Streptomyces > Streptomyces sodiiphilus. The sequence goes on from NZ_BAAAMJ010000061.1 coordinate 2,726, forward strand.
AGGCGAGGCTGCGTGGATCGAAGGACCCGACGCCATCGGCACCATCCGCCTGATGGTCCGCATCCCCGCGTCCGATCTGCCCACCGGCATCACCGGGGCCGTCCGAGTCTCCGGGATCTCCCGGACCGTCCACGACGATCCACCCGGCCTCGGGCAACGGAGGCAGGGTGCCTGCGAGGGCGGTGCTGGTGAGCCCTACGACAGGCCGTGCGTCAGCGAGGATTTCGGCGGCGCGGGAGGGCGGCTGGTCCGGGTCCAGGGGCAGGTAGGCGCCGCCGGACTTGAGCACCGCCAGCACCAGCACCAGCGCCTCCGCGGAAGGCGGCATGGCGACCACGACGAAGCGGTCGGGCCGGGCACCATGGCGGATCAGGGTCCGGGCAAGTGTGCCGGCACGGGCATTCAGCTCGGCGAAGGTCAGGGAGAGGCTTCCGGCGACCAGAGCCGTGGCATCCGGGGTGAGCGCCGCCTGTGCCTCGAAGATGTCGGCCAGCGTCTCCGCGGGGACGGGGTGGGCAGTGCCGTTCTGAGCGAGCGCTGCGGCACGTTCCGCGGCGGTGGCCACGCTCAGTCGGCGCAACGGCACATCCGTCTCCGTGACGAGGGCCTCCACCAACTGCCGGAACCTGTCCAGCCATATCCTGCCGAGGGACGCGCTGATGACGTCCGGCCGATAGCTCAGCTCCAGCCGCATCCTCTCGCCGGGGAACACGGCCATGCTCAGCGGGTAATGGGTGCCTTCAGGATCCTCGCCGTCCTCGAGGAGCCTGGTGGTCAGACCGGGCACGGTATCGCTGACGACATTGGTGCTGAACGGTGTGCTCTGGTAGACGAAGGCGGTGTCGAACAGGTTGCCCATGCCTACGGCGCGCTGGATGTCGGCAAGCGAGACATGCTGGTGAGGGCCAAGGGCCGCCTGGTCCCGCTGGAGGCGGTGAAGCAACTCGCCGGCCGTTTCGCCCGCCTTCAGGCTGAGGCGCACGGGAACGGTGTTCATCACCAGCCCGATGATCTGCTCCACTCCGGGGAGCTCCGCTGGGCGACCGGAGACCTGGAGGCCGAACAGCACGTCCTGGGCGCGGGTCATGACGCTCAGTGTCAGCGCCCACGACGCCTGCAGGACTGTGTTCACCGTCAGTCCGCGCTCTCTCGCCATGGCGCCGAGTCTGGCGGTGAGGTCCGCGGGCAGTTCCTGGGTGAGGCGGCGAGGAGGCACCGGGGTGCCGGCTGCGAGCGCTCCGGGTGCCACCAGCGTGGGGTCGGTGACGCCCTCCAGGGCCGCCGCCCAGGCCTGTGCCGAGGCTTCCCGATCACGAGTGGACAGCCAGGAAAGGTACCGGTCGAACGGGACTGGGGGCTCCAGGGCATCGTCGGAGCCACCGGCACTGTAGATTGCGAACAGTTCCCGCAGCACCAGCGGGACCGACCAGCCGTCCAGCAGAATGTGATGCAGGGTGAAGCACAGCACATGACGGCGCGGGGCGAGTCCGATCAGCATGAAGCGGACCAGCGGCGGTCGTGTCATGTCAAATCGAGCAGCGCGCTCGGCGGTCAGTATCTCGGCACAGCGCGCGTCCCTGTCCTCCTCCGGCACATCACAGAGATCCGTCTCGCGCCAGGGAGTCCCGACGGAACGGGCGACGGCCTGGACGGTCTGACCTGAACGACGCTGGAGAAAGCCGGCGCGCAGCGCGGAGTGCCGGGCGAGGAGTCTGGCACAAGAAGTCCGCAGCACGTCCGTCTTCAGTGCACCGTTCAGTTCGATGGCCAGCTGCACATTGTAGACATCCACATCACGGTGGTCGTACAGCGCATGGAAGAGCATGCCTTCCTGCAGCGGGGCAAGCGGAAGGACGGCTTCGATCGGTGACTGGTTCACTTCCCGGTCTCCCATTCGGCTTCGAGCTCGGCGAGTTCGTTTCGGTCCAGCGCGACGAGAGGCTGGTCAGGGACGGTAGCCGCGGCAGTTGTGTCGATTTTCTGGATGTGGGGGGTGAGAGTGGCGACGGTGGGATGACTGNATGTTGGAATTCGGCATGCTCTCTCCAGCCAGGCGAGGGGGACGGAATTCATCGGGTGACGGGAGTACTACACGGCAGGCGGAGCCGTGCCATCAGAGTCCTTGTCGTGGCGTGAACCCCAGGACTCGAGCTCGGCCAGCTCCTCACCGTTCAGTTCAAGAAGTGGCCGGCGGCTCGGAGACGCCTCCTGCGGCGCTGCGACTGCTTCCTGGATGTGGGGGGTGAGAGTGGCGACGGTGGGATGACTGAAGATGTCCCGCGGCGCGATCAGCACCCCAGCGGCACGAGCCCGGGCCGCGATCTGGATCGACATGATCGAGTGACCCCCCAGATCGAAGAAGTTGTCATCAATACCAACCTCACTCACACCCAGCACCTCAGCAAAAAGACCACACAACAACTCCTCCCGCGCATCCCGCGGACCACGCCCCTCCTCCACCCGCACCCGCGGCACAGGAAGAGCACCCCGATCCACCTTCCCATTCCTGTTCAACGGCAACTCCGACAACACCACACACACCGCCGGCACCAAAAACTCCGGCAACACCCCCCGCACAAACTCACGCACCACCCCCTCATCCAGAACCTCACCCACCTCCGGCACCACATACCCCACCAAACGCCGGTCACCAGGCCGGTCCTCCCGCACCACCACCACCGCCTGAGCAACCCCCGAACACCGCACCAAAGCCGACTCCACCTCACCAGGCTCCACCCGGAAACCCCGCAACTTCACCTGCTCATCCACCCGCCCCACAAACTCCATCTCCCCCCGCACATTCCACCGCACCACATCCCCCGTCCGATACATCCGCTCACCCACCCCCACAAACGGATCCGCCACAAACCGCTCCGCCGTCAAACCCGCACGCCCCACATAACCCCACGCAACCCCCACACCACCGATATACAACTCACCCTCAACCCCCCGCGGAACCAAACCCAACCCCTCATCCAGCACATACAGACGCATCCCCCCCATCGGCCCACCAATAGGCACCACACCCTCATAATCAAAAGGCACCCGAACCCGATGAGAAACCGCAAACGTCGTCGTCTCCGTCGGCCCGTACACATGCTCCAGACGCAGCCCAGGACAAAACTCAAGAACCCTCTCCATCACATCCGGAGCAACCACCTCACCCCCCGTCCACAACTCCCGCAGCCCACGAAACACCCACGGCGCCTCCGCCACCAGAACCCGGAAAAGCCCCGTCGTCAGAAACATCGCAGAGACCTCCCCCTCCACCAGCACCCGCCCCAGCACCTCGGCATCCAGCAGACCAGGCGGCGCCACCACCACCGCCCCACCATTCAGCCAAGGCACCCACACCTCATACGTCGCCGCATCAAACGTATGCGCCGAATGAAACAACACACGCCCATGCCCCTCACCCCAACAACCATCCGAAGCCAGACCCACCACATTCCGATGAGAAACCACAACCCCCTTCGGCACCCCCGTCGAACCCGACGTGAACATCACATACAAACCCTGATCCACATCCACCACCGGCCCCACAAACCCCCC
>NZ_BAAAMJ010000062.1:0-6540 GCF_039529215.1 Streptomyces sodiiphilus
CACCGCACGCGACCCCCACTGCCGGTTCCCCACCTGCTCGATGCCCGCCCACCGCTGCGACCTGGACCATGTGCGGCCCTTCGACCACCAGCGGCCCGCTGCGGGCGGGCTGACGGTTCCGGAGAATCTGATGCCGTTGTGCCGCCGTCATCACCGGCTCAAGCACACACCGGGCTGGCGCACCCACCGCGACCCCGCCACCGGCCGCGTCACCTGGACCACCCCCACCGGCCACACCCACACCACCGAACCCCACCACTACCCCACCCACCGGCCGGCGACCGCCCCCACAGCCGGTAAACCCCAGGCCAACACCTGTCCCGCGCAACCGGACACCCCCACCCCCGAGCCGCCCCCCTTCTGACCGCTTCACCGGTGCTGTCGTCCGCGACCACCGTCGGCACCGGCCATGCCAGGCTTGTCTCCATGACCACCGAGGACTGGGAACAGCGGATAGCCCACGCCTGGGCGTCCTTCGACCGCTACGACGAGCACGAGTTCCGCGCCCGAATGGAGAAGCTGGCCGCCGAACTCCCGCCGGACAGCGGCCCCGCGCTCTTCGAGCGGGCCTGCGCCCATGACTCCACCGGAGACCCCGAGCGTGCCGTCGCCCTCTACGAACAGGCCCTCGCGCAAGGGCTGACCGGCGAGCGCCGCCGCCGGGCAGTCATTCAACTGGGCAGTTCCCTGCGGAACCTGGGCCGGGCCGAGGAGAGCGTCGCCCTGCTGACAGCCGAGCTGGAACAGCCCTCCGACGACCTGGACGACGCCGTCCGCGCCTTCCTGGCCCTCGCCCTCACCGACACCGGCCGCGAACGCGAAGCCGTCTCCGTGGCCCTGACCGCCCTCACCCCCCACCTCCCCCGCTACCACCGCTCCCTGGCCGCGTACGCACGTCTCCTCGTGGAGCCCGCACCGGACGGCACCTGACGGGCGGCCCGCCGGTCCGCCTACAGCCCGGCGCCGGTGCCAATGTCACCGCCACTGGATGACAATCCGGTTGAGGGAGTTGTCGAAGGCGAACCGGCCGGGCTGCGGCGTGAGCGGTTCGGTATCGAGCGACTGGATCTCGAATCCAACTTTCCGCCCCCGGTACTCCCGGTCCCAGATACGGATCTCCCCGACGACCCGCTCGGCCAGTCCGGCACTGCCGGGGCCGTGGCCGATGACGCCGAACTCGTACAGCGCCGTGCCTTCCGGGGCTGTCCCGGTGGCCTTGCGGCGGGTCAGGTAGGTGAGCGCGTCCTTGTCGAAGGTCGCGGTGGCACTTGGGTAAGGGGCTGTGAGCAGGCCGCTGTCCAGGGCTTCCCGCTGTGCGGGCATCCGGCTCAGCCCGTTGGGAAGCACGCAGGTCAGCCACAGTTCCAGCCACTCCGGAGACTCCGGGCCGCGTAGGGTCACTCCGGTCCACGCTTCGGTGCGGGGCTGGTGGAGTACGTCGGTCAGAGCTTCCGGGTCCACGTTCTGGTCGCCGTTGGTCACCAGGGTCACGCTGCTGTCCCCGGTCAGTGGGACACAGCGCCGAGGGTCGTCGGCGATACCCCGGCGCAACGGCATGAAGGTGTTCATCTCGCTGCTCACGCTGCGCCAGGCACCGTCCTGCCGCTCGAAGGCGATCGAGCGGGAGACGCTGCCGCGCAGCCGGAGCGGCGTGAGCAGACGCCCGTCGGGAGCGAGCTGGTCCAGCCAGGCGTGGGGCAGCCCGTGAGCGCCGACGGTGGCAACGATCCGGTCATAGGGGGCGTTGTCGGCGTGGCCCAGGGCGCCGTCGCCGAGGAGGACGGTGACGTTATCGATGCCGGCGGCGGCCAGCCCGGCGCGGGCGCCGTCCACGATGTCGTCATCCACGTCGATGGTGGTGACATGGCCTTCACCGCCGACCAAGTGACCGAGGAGCCCGGCGTTGTAACCGGTGCCGGCCCCCAGCTCCAGCACTTTGTGGCCCGGTCGGACGTCGAGCTGCTCCAGCATCAGGGCGACGATGGCGGGCTGGGAGGCGCAGCTGATCGCGGTGCCGTCGGCATCGAGCTTGGTGTTCACCGGCGCGTTTCCGTACGCTTCCTCCAGCCGCGCGTCCGGAACGAAGAGGTGCCGGGGCACATTCCGCATCGCCTCTTCGACGCGGGGCGTGCGGATGTCTCCGCTCCGGACCAGGAGCTCGATCAGCTCGTTGCGCAGGCGTTCGGCGGGGTTTGCCTCAATGGTGTCGCTGTTCACCTCGTCGACCGTAGTGCGGTCGGCGGGCCGGGGGCGCGCACCGCGGAGGTATGAGGCACGTGCGTCACCTCTGGGTGTTCTCGCCGAGGGTGAGCTTCAGGGCCAGGGCGGAGTGGTCGGTAAGTCCCTGCTCGCGGGGCTCGTGGTCGTCGATGCCGCTGTTGCCGAGAGTCCGGACGACGAATCGCACGATGGTCACGCCGCCCCTCCGCTCTCACGGCTTTGCTTCTGCTGCGGCGCGGATTCCTCGACCGCAGCGGCTTCGACGAGGAGATAGAGAATCGACTGGACTGCCGTCGCCAGCGCGCACACGTGAGCCCGTGCCTCGCGATGGGTGACCGGCAGCACCCGTTCCTGGAGCCGCCGCGCACGCCCGATGGCCCGCTGCTCCTCTTGCGAGGCTGATACGCCGGCCTTCTGCCGCAGCACCGGAACGAGCTGCATCAGGTGCTCGCGCAACCGGGCGTCGAGCTTCGCCAGCTCTCGACCGCTCAGATAGGCGCCGTCACCGAGGACGCCATCCAGCGTTCGGTACACCTCGTCCAGCGAGATCACCTGTCCGCTCGGTTCCCACTCCCGCAAAGCGGCCAGCAGTCGTTTCAGCACCTCACGGCTGTGCGGCGACTGCCACTTGTTTGCCCGGACCGCGAGGTCGGGAGCCCGCTGGATCAGCCGGGCACCACGAGCCGAGGGCGTCGCCACCATCACCGGCTCCCGCCGGCCGACAGCGTCGGCCGGACAGCCGGACCCGTGCTCATCTGCGCCGTGGAACCATCTGTCGGCGGCCCTGTCCTTTCACCGGCGCAGTTGACGCGGAACCACACCGACTTCCCGCTCGGGCTCGGTTCGATGCCGAAGCCTCCCGCAAGAGCCTGGAGCAGCGGCAACCCCCGGCCCGCCTCGGCCAACTGGTCGGGAACCCCGACCGTCGGAAGCCGCGGGTCAAAGTCCGTCACCGTGACACAGACACCATCCACTCCGGCCTGCACAAGCAGCCGGACCTCCTTCGCGGCAGCGTGCCGGAGCACATTCGCCAGCAGCTCTGTGATGCCGAGCAGCACCACAGTTTCCGCCTGCACCATCCCCCAGCACCGCAGCTGCGAACGGGCGATATCCCGGATGGGCCCCAGGCATCGCTCGGTCACCGTCAGTGTCATCTCCCACTGGCTGCGGAAGGTGCATGAACGGGCGGGCCTGGACCAGTCCGACGAGTCCTGCTCCACCGACCGGTTGAGAAGTTCGGGCATCGGGAGTTCCATTTCTTCAGCGAGGGGTTCACGGAGCTCGGTGTACTGGGTACGAGATACTCAACTCCCATTTGACCCTGAGGGATCGCTTGCATGCAGTGCGTGATGGCAACTCCGCGGGAGTTGTCATCAGCACAAGGAGAAGACATGCCGCAGCCACCGAAACAGCTCGACGCATCCGCCTCTCCAAGGGAGTGGTTCGGAGCGGAATTGCGCCACTGGCGCATGAACGTCGCCGGCCTGTCCCTCCAGCAACTCGCCGCGAAAGCGCACGTCAGCCGAGAGGTCATCCGCCGTATCGAGGTCGGCGACTACAACTGCCGTCTGGAAACCGCCATCGCCCTTGACCGCGCGCTGAACACCGGGGGCGTCCTGGTACGCGGCTTGGGTCACGCCTTCGGCGACAGGAAGGGCCACCGCGATGACAACTTCTGTGCCACTGCGCCCTCTTCCGGCGCCGTCACACCCCTCCGTGGCCCCATGCTTGCAACGGAAACACTGACCGCACAGGGGAGCAACGAACCGGTGGACCGACGTTCATTCCTCGCCGTTCCCGGCCTTGCCGCGCTCGCGGCCACTCCCGGCGCCGGCCGACTGCTCTCGCCGGCCCAGCCCACCCACCTGCCCAAGGAAATCCAGCCCTCCGACATCCAGGAACTCATCGAGGCAGCTACCTTCCTCTCCCGCCTCGACCACCAGTACGGCGGCGACGGCATCGTCAAACAGACCGCTTCCACCGCGATGATGTGGGCCGAGGACCTGCTCCACGTCAGCTGTGCGCCGGGTCTCCGGCAGCAACTCTTTGCTGCCGTGGCACGCTTGGGCGTCGTCGTCGGCGCCAGCCAGTTCGACGCCTACGCCCACCAGGACGCTCGGCAGACCTTCCGCTTCGCCGCTGCCTGCGCCGAGGAAGCGAAGGAGTGGCACCTGCGAGCCAAGTCCTACTCCTTCCTCTCCCGCCAAGCGGTCTGGATCGGAGAGCCGGACGAAGGGCTCACCTTCGCCGAACTCGGCCTGGCGCGTGCCGATCGCCTCACTGCCACGGAACGCGCCATGCTCCACACCGCCCGGGCCCGTGCCTTCGCCAAGATGGGCGAGGTCCAGCAGACCCTCTCCGCAGTCGGCGACGCCGACGACGCCTTCGCTCACACCCACCCGCAGGAAGACCCGCCCTGGATGGCCTACTACGACGAGGCCCAGCACAACGGCGACACCGGCCATGCCCTCTACGACCTCGCCCTCAGGGGACATGACCCCACCCGGGCGGCACGGCGCCTCATCACCGCCGTCAAGGGACACGGCGACCGCTACGCCCGATCTCGCGCCATCAGCCGCACGAAGCTCGCCTCCCTGACCATGGCCACTGGAGACCCCGACCAGGCCGCCCACATCGGTCACCAGGCCCTCTCCGAGGTCGGCAACCTCCACTCCCGCCGCGCCGTCGACGACATCCGCGAACTTGGCCGCTTCGCCGCCTCGCATCGCACCAACGGAAACGCCGTCTCCCTGCTGGAACGCGTCAGCACCACGGTTCCCGCATGACCGCCGGCTCACACGACGAGACCCTCGCTGTCCTCACCACCGCATGCGCGGCTGTCGGCCTGGACCCCTCCGGCGCCAAGCCGATTCGCTTGGCCGAGAACGCTCTCTGGCGGCTTCCAGGCGGCATCGTCGCTCGTATCACCAGAGCCGGTCAGCACCAGCCGACCGAACGCGAACTGCGCCTCGCCCGGTGGCTCTCCGCACAAGGACTCCCCGTTGTCCGCCCGCTCCCCGGCATCGAAGCACCGGCCACCGCCGCCGGGCGCCCGGTCACTTTCTGGGAAGAACTCCCGCCCCACACCAACGGCACGATCCCGGACCTGGCCACCCTGATCCGGCAACTCCACAGCCTCCCTCGCCCGGACTTCCCCGTCGGCCGCCTCGATCCCTTCGTCCGCATCCGCGACCGCATCGACGCCGCCGTGACTCTCTCCGACACCGACCGTGACTGGCTCCGCGACCGCCTCGCCGACATTCAGTCCGCCTGGGCATCCCTCCCCGAGGGCCTCCCGGAATGCCTCGTCCACGGCGACGCCTGGACCGGCAATGTGGCCTGCCCCCTCGCCGGCGGCCCGGCCCTCCTCATGGACCTGGAACGCTGCTCAGTGGGCCGCCCCGAGTGGGACCTGGTCTCCACTGCCGTCAAACTCACCACCACCGGCACCATATCGAAGACCGAGTACGAGAGGTTCTGCACCATCTACGGACACGACGTCCTGAACTGGCCCGGCTACGACACCATGCGAGCTGCCCGAGAACTGCGCATGACCACCTACGCCGCCCAGCACGCCGCCACCAACCCCGCCTGGCGCCCCGAAGCCCAACACCGCCTGGCCTGCCTCCAAGGCCACAACGGCCCCCGCCCCTGGAAGTGGATGGGCATCGTGTGAAGCGGGTTCAACACAGGCACCTCCTGGCTCCCGAGGAATCGTCCGCTGGATGTGAAGCCGGATCGGCGGCCACTGCGGAGACCTCGCGGATGCTGCCGCCGGCGCCGTGCGGCGGGATCCGCTCGGAGTGCGGCTACTGCTGTTCCCTGACCGCATACGCGTCTCCTGGGGGAAGCCGCACCGGGCGGGAACCGGCGGCGAGCGGCCCGCTGTTCCGCCTACACGCGACGGACCTGAACCATGTAGGGCCCGAGCCCGGCGTTGTTCGGATCGTCGGTCGTGCCCCAGAGGCCCGCAAGGACGGTGACAGGACCTGGCAGACATTTCGCACGACCAGTACTTCGAGCCCACCCCGTGACTCGGACAGCACCGAGGGCGCCCAACGACATCTTCCGGACCTTCGGCAAGCAGATCAAGCCTGCTGCGGGACAGGCTGGCCGGTCCCCTTGCGGCATTGCCCCAATGTGGGTACGAGATCACCGACAGAGACTTCGCCTCCTGATACCCGCACGATGGCCGCCCCGGACTCTCGCCAGCCCCAACTCGACACATCCAGGCTCACCGTGTCTACAGCAAGGGTATCGATCCAGACTCCGGGATACTAACCTCGGGCTTTCATGAAGTGGGTTGTCCGAAGGGTGGTC
>NZ_BAAAMJ010000063.1:0-7214 GCF_039529215.1 Streptomyces sodiiphilus
ATCTCCGCCGCCCTGCGGGACGCCGCAGTCCACCCCGACACCATCCACATGGTCGAAGCCCACGGCACCGGCACCAGCCTCGGCGACCCCATCGAAATCGAAGGACTCACCCGCGCCTGGAAACACCACACCACCCGCACCCAGTACTGCGCCATCGGCTCACTCAAAACCAACATCGGCCACCTCGAACCCGCCGCAGGACTCGCCGGCCTCACCAAAATCATCCTCGCCCTCCAACACCACCACATCCCCCCAACCCTCCACCTCAACAAACCCAACACCCACATCCACTTCGAAAACACCCCCTTCTACCTCACCGACCAACCCACCCCCTGGCCCCCCACCACCACACCCCGCCGAGCCGCCCTCAGCGCCTTCGGCATGGGCGGCGTCAACGCCCACCTCATCATCGAAGAACCACCCCACACCCCCACACCACCGGACCCGCCGGAGAGCCCCCACGTGGTGCGGGTGAGCGGTGCCACCGAGGAGACCGTCCGGGAACTGGCCGCCGCCTACGCCGACCGGTTCGCCCGCTCCGCGAGCAGCCGGGAGACCGCCGACCTCTGCCACACGGCCAACACCGGCCGCTCCCCGCTCGCCTTCCAGACAGCGGTGTCCGGACACAGCGCGGGGCAGCTCGCGGACGCCCTGCGGGCCGTCGCCGAGGGCCGCCTCCCGGTGGCCCCGGCGGACCCCGGCGCAGACGGGCCCGCTGACGGCGGCCACACCGCGCTGGTCGAGGCGGTGCGGCGCGGCCACACCGGCACCGACTGGGCGGCGCTGTCCGCCCCCGGCTCGCGCATCACCGGCCTTCCCACCTACCCGTTCGCCAAGGGCCGTTACTGGGCCACACGCACGGCCGCCGTCGCGAACGGCCCGGGCACGGCACCGGAACAGCCGCGGGAACTGCCCACGGCGCTGCGCACCGTGTGGCGGGAGCGGGAGCCGCTGGGCGACACGGCGGCCACCGCACCACCGGTCCGCACCCGGGTGATGGCCACGGACCCGGGCCTGGCCGCCGGCGTCTCGGACGCGCTCGCCGGCCTCGGAGTGCCGGCCGCCGGCGCCGGGGACGACGCCGAAGCGGTCGTGGTGATCGACGAGCCGCCCTTCCCCCCGGACGGCGTGCCCGGCCTTGACGCATTCTGGGAGCGGCTGCGCTCCCTGGTGACCTCCGTTCCCCGGGGCGGGAGGCTGCTGTGGGCCACGCACCGGTCCGCGGCGGTGAGCCCCGGGGAACGCGCCGGCCTGGTTCCCGAGGCGGCGGCGCGGAGCATGGCCGTGCGGGCCGCCGGCGCCGAAAGCCACCTCGCCGTCACCGTCCTGGACCTCGATCCGGCGGAGCCGCCGGCCGCACGGGCCCGGCAGATCGCCGCCGAGCTCGCCGCTACCCGGTCCGCCTCCGGAAGCGTCGTGGCCTACCGGCGGGACGTGCGGTTCACGCCCGAGAGAGTCCCGGTTCCGCCCGGGCCGGCGGGCGAGCTGCCGGCCGATGGTTTCTACCTGGTGACCGGCGGACTGGGCGCGGTCGGACGGCACCTGGCCGGGGCTCTGATCGAGCGCGGCGCGAAGCGGGTCGGCATCGTCGGCCGGACGGTGACGGACGCCGCGAGTTCCCCGGTGCTCCGGGAGCTGGGGGAACTCGCCGAGGTCGGCTACCTGCCCTGTGACGTCGCCGACGAGGACGCCTTGGCGACGGCCGCCGACCGCTTCGGGGAGCACTGGGGGCGGCTGCTGGGTGTGGTGCACTGCTCCGGGGGCGTCAACCCCTTCGGGGCCATGCACCGCCGTCCGTGGGCGGACGCCGCGCGGGTGACCGCGCCCAAGATCGCCGGCTCCGACAACGCCGTGCGGCTGGCCGTCTCCCGGGGCGCGGATTTCGTCGTCCTGGTCTCCTCGATCGCCGGCGCCCTGCCGGAGGCCGGCCGGGGCCTGACCGACTACGCGCTGGCCAACGCCTATCAGCTGGCACTCGCCGAGCGCGGGAGCGGCGGCGCCACGGTGGTCACCGCCCACGCCTGGCCGAACTGGGCCGGTACCGGCATGCGGGCGGACGAGACGTTCGCCGCGTCTCACTCCCTCACCCCCGGCCAGGCTCTCGACGGGTTCGCCGCGCACCTGCGCACCGGCGGAGAGGTCGTGTTCCCCGGGGAGACCGGCCGGCTCTCCCCGGCCACCGCCGCCGAGCCCCCACCGGCTCCGGCTCCGTCTCCGGTGACGCCCTCCCACCCGGCGAACGGTGTCTCCCCCGTCCAGGCCGCGCCAGGGGGCACCGCACCGCGCCCCGGTACCGGCACGGCCCACGCCCCGGCACCCGAGAGTGGCGCCGCGAAGGAGATGTCCGACCTGATCCGTTCCGCCTTCCGGCATGTGCTCGGTGCCGACCCGGGCCACCGGGTCCTGCAGGAACTGGGCCTGGACTCGCTCACCATCGCCGAGCTCGTCACGGCGATCGAGCAGCGCAGCGGCCTGACGGTCGACCCGTCTCTCCTCATGCGGGCCCGCACGGTGGAGGAGGCCGGGGCCCGGCTGGCCGGCATGCGAGCCGGTGCCGGGACCGCGACGCCGCCTTCGCCACCCGGCACGCAACCCGCCGCGGACGCTCCCGCTGCCGGGACGCTGAGCTCGCTGCTGCGGCCCCTGCTCACGCGGGAGGGCAGCCGGTGACCGTACCGAACCGCCCCACCGGACACGACGAGAGGAACGCAGTGACCGAGACCGACGACCGGATCGCCGTCATCGGCATGGCGGTGCGGATTCCCGGCGCCGAGGACACCGTGGATCTGCGGTGGATGCTGAGCCGGGACACCGTCGAGGTGGACGAGGTCCCGCCGAGCCGCTGGGCCCGCGACCTCTATCTCGGCGAGAGCGGTCACCAGGGCACGCATCACCGCGGCGCCTTCCTCCAGGACCCGTTCTCGTTCGACCACGAAGCCTTCGGGATGACGGCCGAGGACGCCGTGCTGCTCGACCCCCAGCAGCGGCTGATGCTGGAGGTCGGTGCCCGGGCGCTGGAGGACGCCGGTTATCTGCTGCCCGGCCACCGGACGGACGCCGGCGTCTTCATCGGGGCGCGCATGAACTCCTACGGCTTCGATCACGGGCGCGGGCTCTCCGTCCCCGGGGCCGCGGCGGGACACCCCGTGCCGGCGGCCCTGTGGGGGCGGTCGCAGAACTTCGTCGCCGCCTGGCTGTCGGACCGTTTCGACCTCGCCGGGCCGAGCCTGGCCGTCGACACCGCGTGCTCGTCCTCACTGACCGCCGTGTGGCTCGCCTGCCAGAGCCTGGCGGCCGGCGCCTGCCGGATGGCCGTGGTCGGTGCCGTCGACCTGCTGATCGACCCGCTCACCTTCGTGCTGCTCTCGCGCACCGGGGCGCTCTCCCCGGACGGGCTGTGCCAGACCTTCGACGAGAAGGCGAACGGCTACGTGCCCGGAGAGGGCGCCGCGGCGCTGGTCCTCAAGCCGATGGCCGCAGCTGTCGCCGACAACGACCTCATCCTGGGAGCCATCACCCGGACCGCGGTCAACAACGACGGCAGCACCATGGGCGTGACCACCCCCAGTCTCCAGGCCCAGACCGAGCTGCTGACCAAGGTCTACGGGCGGACCGACCCCACGACGGTCCAGTACATCGAGGCGCACGGCACCGGGACCGCGATCGGTGACCCGATCGAGGTGCAGGCGCTCAGCGAAGTGTTCGGCGGGCTGGGTGCCGGCCACGGCTCGGTGGCGCTCGGGTCCCTCAAGCGGCGGATCGGTCACCTGCACTCCGCCTCGGGACTGGCCGGACTGGCCAAGGTCATCTCCTGTCTGCGGGACGGCCTGCTGCCGGGCACCCCGGTCGACGCGCTCAACCCGCGTCTGCGGCTCGACGCGAGCCCTTTCCGCGTACCCGAGGCGCCGGCCCCCTGGCCCGAGGTGCCGGTCCGGCGGGCGGGGGTGAGCGGCTTCGGCTTCGGCGGCACCAACGCCCATGTGGTGGCCGAGGCGGTCCCGGACCGGGAGGCCGGCCGCCCGGACAGCCCCCGGCGGCCGGCCGAGATCCTGGCGCTGTCCGCGGGCAGCCCGGACGCTCTTCGGGAACTGGCCGCCCAGTGGCTGGAGTTCCTCCCCTCAGTGGCCGACGGACCGGGCAGCGTGTGCGCCACGGCCAGGCTCGCGCGCCCGCACCGCCCGGCACGGGTCGCGGTCTGCGGACGTGACACCGGCGAGCTCGCCGCCGCCCTGCGCGCCCGGCTGCTGCGGGCCCAGGACCCGGCCTTCGACCCGCCCGCCGCCGGCCCGGCCCGGCCGGCCCGGGTCACCGTGCGGGTGGACCCCGCGGACGGGCATGCCCCGCCGCCATGGCTGCCGGCCCTGAGCCGCTCGGTCCCGGCCGTCGGGCGGATAACCGACCGGTTCGAGGAGGCGACCGGCACCCCGGTGGCGGAGTTCTCCGGAGAACTGCTGAGGATCTGCTCCGCCGTCGCCCTGACCGTGGCCCTGCGGGAGACCGGGCTGCCCGAAGGGGCCGTCGGACTGCCACCGGGATGGGAACCTCTCGCGGACTTCGCCGGCGGACACGCCTCTCTGGAGGAGGCTCTCGCCGCGGTCCTCGGCGGCGCGGACGCCCTTGAGGGCGCGGAGCCGGCAGACCGGGCCGCGGAGGCGGGGGAAACGGATCTGTGCGCACGGCTGGCGGAAGCCGCGGACGAGCAGGCCGTCGCCACCGTGCTCGCCGAGGTCGCCGCGGCGGCCTACGAGTCCGGGGAGAACATCGACTGGAACGCCTTCCAGGCAGGGACCCCCTGGAGCAAGCGGCTGCTGCCGTGGGCTCAGCCGCGCGGACGGGCACTCGACCTGCGGGAGCCGCTGCGCTCCCCCGAACCCGGCGGACCGGTCGTGATCGACTCGGACCCGGGTGAGGCCGGCTACACCTTCTCGCGGATCTTCGGGCCCGGCGAGGAGGCCATCGCCCAGCACTCGGTCTACCGCCGCATCATGCTGCCGGGGGTCGCCTGGTTCGACTTCCTGCGGCAGGGCGCCGAGGCTCGCGGCGACTCGTTCCACGGGGTCCGGGACGTGCTGTTCCACCGGCCCCTGATCCCCTCCGGGGCGGAACGGGTCGTCTGCCGGGTGGAGGGCGACGGAAGGTTCACCGTCACCGACGGCACCTCGGGCACACCGTTCGTGACGGGCTCCTACCTGACCGGCGGCCCCGGAGCGGCGCCGGACCCCGAACCCGTGCCGGAACTGCTCGCCTCCTGCGGCCCGCTGCACGCCGGTTCGGGGCTGTACCGCTGGCTGCGGCGGATCGGCTACCACCACGGCCGCTACTACCGCAACATCTCCTGGGTGGCGGGCCTGCCCGGCGGGGGCACTCTCGCCCGAATCGAGGGGGGGCGCCAGCGCGCCATGAACGACCCGGGCGTACGGCTGTTCCCGGGGCTGCTGGACAGCGTCACGATCGCCGCGATCGATCCGGACAACCCTGTCTTCGGGGCCGATGACGCCTCCGCGTTCATCCCGCTGTCGGTGGACCGGGTCCAGGTGCTGGGCCCACTGGACAACGCCGCCTGGGTGCGCACCCACGTCGCCTTCTGGAACGAGGAGGCCTGCCGCGTCACCCAGGTCGTCACCGACCCCCGGGGAGAGGTGCTGCTGGTCCTCGGCGACATCGCCTCCAAGCGCGTGCCCGTCCACGCCTTCGGCGGGCCCGGCGCGACAGGGGCCGCGCCACGGCCCGGTGCTCCGGCCCCGGCGTCCCGGGCCCCGGAACCGGAACCGGCACGCACGCCGTCCCCGCCGGGGCCGGTGCCGCCGCAGCCGGCCTCCGGCCCGCCCCCCGAGAGCCGGGCCCCCCGGACCACCACGGCCCCGGGCTCCGCGGCCGGGAGGGTACTCGCCTGGTTCCTGGCGCAGGCGGAGGTCTCCGAGGAGCACTGCGACACCGAGTTCCTGTCCGCCGGCTTCGACTCGGTCGGCCTGGTGGCGCTGAGCGACCGGCTCGCCCAGGAACACGGCCTGACGCTGTACCCGACGGTCTTCTTCGAGTACCCGACCCCCCGCCGGTTCGCCGACCACCTGGTCCAGGAGTTCCCCGGCTTCGCCTCCGGCGTCACCGCTCCGGCTCCCGGACAGCCGGGCCCTCCTGCGCCGGAACCGGTGGACCCGGCGCCCGGGCAGACCGCCCGTACCGGGGCCCCGGCGCCGTCCGGCACGTCGCCGGATGAGGACACCGCGCCTTGTCCGGAGCCCGTCACCGAGGAGGCGGAGCCGGCCGCCGGCCCGGTTCTCCCGACGGCCACTGCCGTCCCCCGTCCGGCGCGGCACAGGACGGACGCGCCGGAAGGACAGCCGGACGACACGCGGGACGGCTCGCGGGACATCGCCGTCGTGGGTGCGGCGATCCGCGTGCCCACCGCGCACACCCTGGAGGACTTCTGGTCGCTGCTCATCGAGGGCCGCGACACCGTAGGACCGCTCCCGCCGGGCCGGTGGCGCGGGACCGAGGGCCAGGTACCGCACGCCTCGTTCCTGGAGAGCGTCGACGAGTTCGACCCGGCGCCGTTCCGGATCTCCGCGCGTGAGGCCCCGCTGATCGACCCTCAGGCCCGGATCGTCTACGAGACGATCTGGGAGGCGCTGGAGGACGCCGGGCGGATGGGGGAACGCCACGACGAACGCACCGGCCTGTGGATCGCCTACAGTCACGACCACTACCACGAGGAGCGCTCACGCCACGGTGTCGGCTCCGGCCGGGGGCTGGGTCTGGAGGCCATGATCCCCAACCGGCTCTCCCACCTCATGGACTGGCACGGACCGAGCCTGGTGATCAACACGCTCTGCTCGTCCTCGCTGGTCGCGGTACACACCGCGCTCCAGCACCTGCGGGCCGGGGACATCGACACCGCGGTCATCGGCGGCGTGCACGCCGCCATCAGCCCCGAGTACTTCGCCTCCATGCAGGAGCTCATGGCGCTTTCGCCGCGTCACCGCTGCCGGGCCTTCGACGCCTCCGCCGACGGGTTCGTCCCCGGCGAGGGTGCCGCCGCGATCGTGCTCCGGCGGCGCGAGGACGCCCTGGAGGACGGTGACCGGATCCGGGGGCTGATCAAGGGGGCAGCCGTCAACCACGGCGGACGCACCACCCGTTACTCCGCCCCGAGCCCGCGTGCGCAGAGCGAGGTGATCTCCGCCGCCCTGCGGGACGCCGCAGTCCACCCCGAC
>NZ_BAAAMJ010000064.1:0-27458 GCF_039529215.1 Streptomyces sodiiphilus
CCCGCGGCGCGGCGCCGTAGGCGGGGTGCGGGGGCCCGAAGACGCCGGGCGGCCCGGCGGCGGGGTCCGTGGCGGGACCGCCCTCGGCGTCCAGCAGCCGCACCGCGCGCCGGCCGATGTCCTCGACGACGGCGGGCGGCAGCCAGCCGGCCGCGAACAGCGCGGCGGCGCCGCCCTCACCGGCCAGCTCCCGGCCCAGCTCACGCGGGGCGGGGCGGGCGGCGGGGTCCTTGTCGAGGCAGCGAGCGACCGTACCGCGCAGCCCGGCGGGCACCCGGCCGAGGTCGGGCGGCTCGTGCACCACTCGGTAGAGCAGCTGGGCCGCGCTGTCGCCGGGGAACGGCGGGCGGGCGGCGGGCGCCAGGGCGAGCACGGCACCGGCGGAGAACACGTCCGCGGCTCCGCCGACGGCACCGCCGCAGATCTGCTCGGGCGCCATGAAGCCGGGGGAGCCGACGGACACCCCGGTGGCGGTCAGCGAGGCTCCGTCGTCCGCGGCCCGGACGATGCCGAAGTCGATCAGGCGCGGCCCGTCCAGGGCGAGCAGGACGTTGGACGGCTTGACGTCGCGGTGGACCAGCCCCCGGGCGTGCACGGCGGCCAGCGCCTCCGCCAGGCCGGCGCCGAGCGCCCGGACGGTGGGCTCGGGAAGCGGCCCGTGCTCCCTCACCACCCGGTGCAGGTCCGGTCCTGCCACGTATCCGGTGGCGACCCAGGGCACTTCGGCCTCCGGCCCGGCGTCCAGCACGGCGGCGGTCCACCGGCCGCCGGTCAGCCGGGCCGCGTCGACCTCCCGGGCGAACCGGGCGCGGAAGTCCGGGTCGGCGGCCAGGTGCGGGTGGACGATCTTCACGGCGACGGTGCGGCCGCCCGCGCTGCGGCCCAGGAAGACCCGGCCCATGCCGCCGCTGCCGAGCCTGCCCAGCAGCCGGTAGGGGCCCACGCCCCGCGGGTCCTCGGCCGCCAGCGGCTGCATCGCTGTCCCCCTCCCGCTCAGGCTGCCGGCGGGGGCAGCAGTTCGACCCGGTCCCCGCCGGGCAGGCCGGCGCGGCGGGCGAACTCCTCGATACCGGCCAGCTGCCGGGGGCCCAGACCGAAGTCGAGGGTGGTGAAGTACCGCTCCAGGGTCCGGGCGTCGAAGGCCTCCCAGCGTGCCGCCTGTTCGGCGACCTTGCCGACCTCGGTGAGCGACAGGTCACGGGATTCCAGGAAGGCCCGGTGGACCTCGGCCACGGTCGCCGGCTCCCGCTCCAGGTAGGAGCGGCGGACGGCCCACAGCGCGAAGACAAACGGCAGCCCCGTCCACTCGTGCCACATCCGCCCCAGGTCGTGCACGTCGAGGCCGAGCCGGGGGGCGTCGTGCAGCGAGGCCCGCAGCGCGGCGTCGCCGATCAGCACCGCGGCGTCCGCCTCCTGCATCATCACCCCGAGGTCGGGCGGGCAGGTGTAGTAGCGGGGACTCACCCCGTAGCGGTCGGCCAGCAGCAGCCGGGCCAGCCGTACCGAGGTGCGCGAGGTCGACCCGAGCGCGACCCGGGCGCCGTCCAGGTCCTTCAGCGGGCGCTGGGAGACCAGGACGCAGGACATCACCGGCCCGTCGCAGCCCACCGCGATGTCCGGCAGCGCCACCAGCTCTCCGGCATGCCGGAGAAACTCCACCAGCGTGATGGGGCCGATGTCCAGCTCACCGTTCACGAGCTGTTCGCTCAGCCGCTCCGGCGTGTCCTTGGAGAGCTCCACGTCCAGCAGACTGCCGGTGCGGGCGAGGCCCCAGTAGAGGGGCAGACAGTTCAGGAACTGGATGTGCCCGACACGAGGGCGGGACGGGAGGTGTGCGCTCACGCTTGGCAGGGTACGCCTGATGTCGATGAGAGCCGCAGGAGAGAGACGACCCCGCCGACCGGGTGATCATTCCTCTTTCCGGCATGCTGACCGCATGCTAGGCTCGAAGCACGTTGCAGTTTGGTTTCCCTTGCAGTACGAGCCTGCGGAGCATGTAACCGCAGGCTTTCGTCATTTTCAGGCTTCTTTGCAGGTGCTGGAACAGGGCGACCCTTATAGGCCCAGGGAGGGCTTATGGCTACCGGTACCGTCAAGTGGTTCAACGCCGAAAAGGGCTTTGGTTTCATCGCCCAGGACGGCGGCGGTCCCGATGTCTTCGTCCACTACTCCGCGATCAACGCATCCGGCTTCCGCTCTCTCGAGGAGAGCCAGGCGGTGACCTTCGACGTGACCCAGGGCCCCAAGGGCCCGCAGGCGGAGAACGTCACGCCCAGCTGATCGCCCGTTTCGAGCACCACCCAAGGAGCCCCCGCCCCCGGCGGGGGCTCCTGCCTTTTCCGGCCGCGGCGCCCCTGCGGCCGGAAACCGGAACGCCCGGCTCCGGAAAGGGCCCCTCAGTCCCGGTAGAGCCGCTCCACCTCGTCCTCGAAGTCGCGCAGCACCGCCGCCCGGCGCAGTTTCATCGACGGGGTGAGATGGCCGGATTCCACGGTGAAGTCGCGGGGCAGGACGCGGAACCGGCGGATGGATTCCGCGGTCGAGACGAGGCTGTTCGCGTCGTCCACCGCACGCTGCAGGTGGCGCAGCAGTTCCGGGTCCCCGGTCAGCTCCCGCACCGGCGTGTGCGCGTGGCCGGAAATCTGCCGCCAGTGCGCCAGCCCGTCCGCGTCGAGCGTGATGAGCGCCGTCAGGTAGGGCCGGTCGTCCCCGATCACCACGCACTGGCTGACCAGCGGATGGGCGCGCAGCCAGTCCTCCAGGGGCGCCGGGGCCACGTTCTTGCCCCCCGAGGTGATGATCAGGTCCTTCTTGCGGCCGGTGATGACCAGATACCCGTCGTCGTCCAGTTCCCCCAGGTCGCCGGTGGCCAGCCAGCCCTCGGGGCCGGTCTCGGGGACGACCACGCCGCGGCCGGAGTCCCAGTAGCCGCTGAACACCTGCGGGCCGCGCAGCAGGACCTCGCCGTCGTCGGCGATGCGCACGGCCGAACCGGGCATCGGCCAGCCCACGGTGCCCAGACGCGGAGCCTGTGGCGGGGCCAGGGTGGCGGCCGCCGTGGTCTCGGTGAGCCCGTAGCCCTCGTAGACCGAGATCCCGGCGCCCTCGTAGAAGGCGCCCAGCCGGGGACCCAGCGGTGATCCGCCGCACACCACGTGCCGGACGTGGCCGCCGAGCGCGGCCCGGATGCGGCGGTAGACCAGCGGGTCGTACAGCGAGCGGGCGGCCCGCAGACCGAGACCGGGACGACCCTCCGTCCGGTGCCACGGCCGGTAGCCACCCTCCTCGCCGGTGCCGGCGGACGAGCCGCGCTGCCGGGCGGCGTGGGCGTCGCCGTACTTGCGGGCGACCCGCGCCGCCCGGTCGAAGGACCCGGCCCGGCCCATCCGCTCGGCGGTGGCCCGCGCGGTGTTGTACACCTTCTCCAGCACGTACGGTATGGCGACCAGGAAGGTCGGCCGGAAGCCGGCCAGACCCTCCAGCAGGTCGTCCGTCCGGATACTCGGCGCGTGCCCCAGCCGGACCCGGGCGCGCACGCACCCGACCGCGACCATCCGCCCGAACACATGGGCGAGCGGCAGGAACAGCAGGGTGGAGGGCGGTCCGGAGAAACGCTCCTTGAAGATCGTGTACTGCAGCTCGATGGCGTTGTCGACCTCGGCGAAGAAGTTGCCGTGGGTCAGGACACAGCCCTTGGGCATGCCGGTGGTGCCCGAGGTGTAGACAACGGTCGCCGCGGCCCCCGGGGTGAGCATCGCCCGCCGCTCGGTCACCAGCGAGTCGGGCACGCCGCGCCCCAGGCCGGAGATCTGGGGCAGCACGGTGCCCTCGCCGCCGCCGGAGACAGCGGTGAGCTGCCACACGTGCTCCAGGTCGGGCAGCTGATGGCGGATCGAGGTGACCGTCCTGGCCTCCTCCACCCCTTCCACCAGACAGGCCCGCACCCCGGCGTCCCGCAGGATCCACCCGGTCTGGTGGGCCGAGGAGCCGGGGTAGACGGGGACGGTGATGAGCCCGGCGGCCCACGCCGCGAAGTCCAGCAGGGTCCACTCGTAGCGGGTGCGGCAGATGATGCCGAGCCGGTCGCCGGGCCGCAGTCCGTGCGCGATGAGCCCCTTCGCCACCGTGTGCACCTCGGCGGCGAACTCCGCGCAGGTGACGTCCCGCCAGCTGCCGTCCGGCTGCTCACGCCCGAAGGCGACGTCGCCCGGCGCCTGCTCGGCGTTGACGAAGGGGATGTCGGCCAGGCTGCCGTGTTCCACGACGGGGGCGAGCGCGGGGACGGACACCTCGCGGACGCGCCCGCCCTCCCGGCGCAGCACGGGCAGCACGGCATGGACCGGCTGGGGGCCGGTAGGCGGTCGGGACACGGTTCCTCCCGGGCGCGGCTGAGGTGCGGAACGGGTCTTCGGCGCCGCGGACCACAGACCTGCGGTTCCGTAGGCTGCCCGCTCCGGGGCTTCCTGGCCAGCCCTTCGGCGATTCTCCCGCCGAGCCCTCGCAGCGCGGGCACACCGGCCCGCCGCGGCCCGTCGCGGCCGCCGGGGCACCCCGCGCCCGGACGGCCATGCCCCGCAAAGGAACTGACGGGGGGTCCGGTGGTGTTTTTCTGCGGCGCCCCCTTGACCGGAAGAATACTTACGCCATGCTCTGGCGCATGACCCGACGACCTCCGCTCAGACGCCTTCTCATCGCCCCGGTGACCGCCTGCCTGGCGGTCACCCTCGCCTGGAGCTCCCCCGCCGGCGCCGAGCCGTCGACGGCCGCGTTCTCCTCCGCCATCGACGAGATCCTCACCGACCCCCGGCTGGACGGTGCGCAGGCGAGCGTCCTGGTCGCCGACGCGGCCACCGGCCGGACCCTGTACGAGCACGACGCGGCCGACCGGCTGATGCCGGCCTCCAACACCAAGCTGCTGACCTCGGCGGCGGCCATGGATCTGCTCGGTCCCGACTACACCTGGACCACCGACGTGCGCACCGACGGCCGGATCCGGGGCCGTACGCTGCACGGCGATCTCTATCTGCGCGGCACCGGCGATCCGACCCTGCTGGCCGAGGACTACCGGGCGCTGGCCGGGGAGATCGCCGCCGCCGGGGTCAGGACCGTCACCGGCGACCTGGTCGCCGACGACACCCGTTTCGACGACGAACGCTTCCACTGGGGCTGGAACGTCGGCGACGAGCAGTACTACTACGGCGCGCCGGTCTCGGCGCTGACCGTCGCCCCCGACACCGACTACGACGCCGGCACCGTCCACCTCACGATCGAGCCGGGCGACGCGGTGGGCGACGCCCCCAGGGTGTCCGTCCGCCCGGACACCGGCTTCGTCACCGTCGAGAACCGGGCCACCACGGGCGAGGCGGGCTCCCCGCTGAACCTTCCGGTCGGCCGGCGGCACGGCGAGAACGTGATCACCATCGAGGGGAGCATCGCGCTGGACGCCGCTCCGTCAGGGGTGTGGCGCAGCGTCTGGGACCCCACCGGGCACGCCACCGCCGTCTTCGCCGGGGCCCTGGAGGACCACGGGGTGCGGGTGCGCGGCGGCACCCGCCTCGGGGAGGCCGTCCCGGAGGGCAGCCGGGTGCTGGCCGCGCACGAGTCGATGACTGCGGCCGAGCTGCTGACGCCCTTCATGAAGCTGTCCAACAACGGCCATGCCGAGGTCCTGGTCAAGACGATCGGTTACGAGACGTCCGGCGAGGGCAGCTGGCCGGCGGGGATCGCGGCGGTCAACGGGTCCGTGGCCTCGCTCGGCATGGATCCCGGCACCTACGTGCTGGCCGACGGCTCCGGCCTGACCCGGCGGAACTGGGTTCCGGCGAAGGAGTTCGCGGCGCTGCTGACCGCGGTGCGGGGCGAGGAGTGGTTCGACGTGTGGCTGGAGGCGCTTCCGGTGGCCTGCGAGCCGGACCGGTTCACCGGCGGCACGCTGCGCAGCCGGATGTGCGGCACGGCCGCCGAGGGCAACGCGCGGGCCAAGACCGGCACGCTGACCGGCGCCACCGGGCTGTCCGGCTACGTCACCGGCGCCGACGGCCGGGAGCTGGTCTTCTCCGTCGTGCTCAACTACCACCTGGGGGCGGCGCCCAAGGACATCGAGGACCGCATCGTGGTGGCCCTGGCCTCCTCGGGCGAGGACGCCCCCGAAGCGGCGGGATCCGCCCCGGGGCCGGACCGGCGGGCGCCGGAGCACGGCGGCCGGACGGCGGACGGGTCCGCGGCACCCGCGGAGGAGGCGGAGTGCTCCTGGCTCAAGCCGGCCCGGTGCTGACAGGCCGCTGACGCCCGCCGCCCGCCGCGGTCACTGCTGTGCGCGGGCGGCGTCGTCGGCCGCGTCCTCCATGGAGCGGTTCTCGTTCAGCTTCCGCCGGGCGCGGTCCACGCCGCCGACGATCTGCGCCGACATCGCGTCGCGCTGCCGCCGGAGCACCACGTAGCTGAGCGGGGCGGACACCACGATGGCCAGCACCATGATCCACAGGATGTGCGACTCCCCGATTCCGGCGGGGACGAGTCCGAAGCGGGACAGCGCCGCCAGCACGACGAAACAGGCGGCGAAGATCCCCAGCCGCATGCCGGTGTAGCGGAGCGTCGCGAGCTTGTCAGCGGTCACAGCGGGTCTCTCATCCTTGGCCTCGGGTGCGGGGGGGGCGTCCGGTACCCGACCGGACGCCTTCCACGCTAGTACAGGCCGCCGCGGCCCGGGACACGCGCCCGCCTCAGCTCAGCGGCAGCCACATCACGACGTCGTCGCGGTAGTCGTCCTCGGCGACCCGGATGGCGCGCGGCACGCGGCCGACCTCCTGGTAGCCGCACGAGGCGTAGAAGCGCTCCAGGCCCATCCCGCCGCGGCAGGTGAGCCGGATCGCCTCGATGCCGGGCATCTCCCGGGCCATCGCCTCGGCCACGCCCATCAGTTCCCGGCCCGCTCCCCCGCCCTGCCGGGCGGGGTGCAGCATCACCGTGTAGAGCCACAGCCAGTGCCGCATGAGCCGGTGCGAGTTGAGCCGGAAGAACGCCGTGCCGACGGTGCGGCCGTGCTCGTCGTAGCCGACGAGCAGCCGCGCCCGGTCCTCGGCGAGCGCGGCGAGATGGTCCTCCAGCACGGGCCGGACGTCGGCCTCGGTCACCGGGGGCACGAATCCGACCGCGCCTCCGGCGTTGGTGACCTGGGCCCACAGGCCGGCCAGTTCGTCCCTCAGCTCCGCCGTGATCACCGGGTTGCGGACGAACCGCATGTAGCGCGTGTCCCGCACCGCCGGCCTCTCACACCCTCATCGGCTGCGGGGACTCACGGCGGTCCGGGTCCGGGCCGTCGTACTCCCGCAGGATCTCGTAGCGGGTGTTGCGCTCCACCGGCCGGAAGCCCGCGTCCCGGATCAGCTCCAGCAGGTCCTCGCGGGTCAGCTTGTCCGGGGTGCCGAAGGAGTCGGCATCGTGGGTGATCTTGTACTCGACGACCGAGCCGTCCATGTCGTCCGCGCCGTGCTGGAGCGCGAGCTGAGCGGTCTGCACACCGTGCATCACCCAGAAGACCTTGACGTGCGGCACGTTGTCGAACAGCAGCCGGGACACCGCGAAGGTCTTGAGCGCCTCGGCTCCGGAGGCCATGGTGGTGCGGGCCTGGAGCCGGTTGCGGATCTTGCCGTCCTTCATGTCCACGAAGTCGTGCTGGTAGCGCAGCGGGATGAAGACCTGGAAACCGCCGGTCTCGTCCTGCAGCTCGCGCAGCCGCAGCACGTGGTCCACCCGGTGGCGGGGCTCCTCGATGTGCCCGTACAGCATGGTGCACGGGGTCTTCAGTCCCTTGCTGTGCGCCAGCCGGTGGATGCGGGACCAGTCCTCCCAGTGCGTGGCGTGGTCCACGATGTGCTGCCGGACCTCCCAGTCGAAGATCTCCGCGCCGCCGCCGGTCAGCGATTCCAGTCCGGCGTCGATCAGCTCGTCGAGGATCTCCGAGGCGCTCAGGCCCGAGATGGTCTCGAAGTGGTGGATCTCGGTGGCGGTGAAGGCCTTGAGCTGCACGGTGTCCGGCAGCGCCTCCTTCAGCGCGCTGAGCGAGCGCGGGTAGTAGCGCCAGGGCAGCGTGGGGTGGAGGCCGTTGACGATGTGCAGTTCGGTGAGGTTCTCGCCCTCCATCGCCTTGGCGAGCCGCACCGCCTCCTCGATCCGCATGGTGTACGCGTCCTTCTCCCCCGGCTTGCGCTGGAAGGAGCAGTAGGCGCACGAGGCCGTGCAGACGTTGGTCATGTTGAGATGACGGTTGACGTTGAAGTAGACGACGTCGCCGTTCTTCCGGGTGCGCACCTCGTGTGCCAGTCCACCCAGCCAGGCGAGGTCGTCGGACGCGTAGAGCGCGATCCCGTCCTCACGGGTCAGCCGCTCCCCGGCCCGGACCTTCTCCTCCAGCTCGCGCTTGAGCCCAGAGTCCATGCGACGCGCCTCCTCCACCTCGTGTGCGCTCCCACGAGCCTACGCCCGCAGGTCCTCCGGAAGCTCTCCGACCCGGTTCTCCCATTTTGTGGAGAGCACGATCGTGGTCCGGGTGCGGGAGACCCCCTTGGTGCCCGACAGCCTGCGGATGGTCCGTTCCAGACCGTCCACGTCGCTCGCGCGGACCTTGAGCATGAAGGAGTCCTCGCCGGCGATGAACCAGCAGTCCTCGATCTCCATCAGGTCCTTCAGCCGGCCCGCCACGTCCTCGTGGTCGACGGAGTCGGACAGCTGGATGCCGATCAGCGCGGTCACGCCGAGCCCCAGGGTGCGCGCGTCGACGGTCGCCCGGTAGCCGGTGATGACGCCGGCCGCCTCCAGCCGGTTGATCCGGTCGGTGACGCTGGGGCCGGACAGTCCCACCAGCCGTCCGAGTTCCGCGTAGGAGGCCCGGCCGTTCTCCCGCAGCTCCTGGATGAGCTGCCTGTCCACCGCGTCCATGATCGCTGTGCCTTCCGATAGTCCGGCCCTGCCCCGTCTGCTGCACGTAAGAATCTAAGGCATACGGGGCGGGCGACCTGCGAGTGGGCGGCTTCAGCGGGTGGCGCCCCCCAGTTCACCCTTCCAGCGGCGGTAGAGGCCGTGCGGCACCCCGGCGGCGTCCAGGACCCGGCCGGCGACGAAGTCCACGAGGTCCTGGATGTGCGTGGCTCCGGCATAGAAGGCCGGCGAGGCGGGCAGCACCACCGCCCCGGCCTCGTCCAGGGTCACCAGGTGGCGCAGGGTCTGCCCGTTCAGCGGTGTCTCACGGACGGCGACGACCAGCGGGCGCCGCTCCTTGAGCGTGACGCTCGCCGCGCGCTGGAGCAGGTCCTTGGAGAGGCCGAGGGCTACTCCGGCGACTGCCGCCGTGGACGCCGGCACGATGATCATGCCCCGGGCGGGGTAGGAGCCGGAGGACGGTCCGGCGGCCAGGTCCCCCGCGGACCAGTGGTGGACGCCCTCGGTGTCCGGTGCGAAGGCGTCCGGCGTGCCGTCCGCGCCCCGGGCCAGCCAGCGGCGCAGGTCCTCCCTCCAGTGGCCGTCACGGAACGCGATCCCCGTCTCGTCCAGCAGCGTGAGCCGGGAGGCGCGGCTCACCACCAGATCCACCGCTTCACCCGCCTCCAGCAGCGCCCGGAGCACGGCGGCGGCGTAGGGAGTGCCGGACGCGCCCGACACTCCGACGATCCATGGGCGTCGCATCTCGCTCTCCGTCACCTCACCGACCCTAACGGGAACGGCGCGGCAACGGCCGCCTTACCGGATGGTGACGGCTTCGTCACACCGGCCCGCCCGGGCCCCCCGCGGCGGGCCCGGAGGGAAGACTGGGGACAGGAGGCCGCAGCGACCACGGGAGGCGGCCGCGACGGCAGCGGATGCGCGAGAAGGACACCGCCGTGCGGCGGCCCTCCGCGGTGACGTGTGGAGAGATACCGTGAGCCCGTTCCCCCACACCAGGAGTGACATCATCGCCCTCACGCTCAAGAGGATGGTCGCCCCGGTCTGCGCCGTCCTGCTCGTGCTTCCCCTCGCGTCCTGCCAGGTCGCCCGGTCCGCCGGCTCGGGCCTGCAGGTCCGCGACGCCGTCCACCAGCTGCTGTCGCGCGACGCGGTCTCCGTGGACGCGACGCTCGGCGCCTCCCCCGAGGAGGTGCACGACTACCTGCTGCGCTCCGCCGCACGCCACGGCGGCCCGGAGCCCGACCCGGCCGCCGCCCGGCTGCTGGCCGGGCTGGAGCTGACGGCGGTGGTCGGCGCCCCTTCGGGCAGTACCCCGATGCGGGACGTGTCCCGGACCGATCCGCTGGACAGTGCCCTGTCGCTCGGGTTCGGGGGGAAGGACGCGGTCGGGGTGAAGATCATCGACGGCCGCACCTACCTCAGGATCGGCGCCGAGACGCTCGTCCAGGACGCCCGCGGCGGCGACGAGGCCGAGATCTCCGCTGCCCGGCGCTTCATGCGGCGCGCCTCCGAGCTGCCGCCCTCCCTGCGGACGGCGAGCCGTGCCCTGCAGGGCAGCTGGGTGGAGGTAGACCAGCGGCGGCTGACCGCCTACGCGCGGGCCGTGGAGCGCGGCACCGGCATGGCACCCGGCCCGGCCACGGACGTGGCCGCCGCGCTGCGGAACGGCCTGGCCATGCTCGACCCGCAGGAACAGTGGGCGCTGGTGGACCGCCTCGGCGCGGGCCTTCGGTCCGGGGTGTCGGTGCGCCGTGCCGCCCCCGAACACGGCGCCGACATCTACCTGGTGGAGCTCACCGCCGGGCATGCCCGGGAGGCACTCGGCCCGCTGCTGGACCTGCTGGAGCAGGAGAGCGAACGGTTCGGCCTGCCGCCGGTCGTGGAGGACCCGGCCGACCCCGGGCAGCGGGTGGTCGCCGAGCTGGAGGTCCGCAACGGGCTGCTGACCCACGCCTCCTTCGACCTCGGCCAGTTCGCCGGGCCGGACGGAGGCACCCTGCCCCTCGAGCTGGGCCTGACCGGCGGCACGGCGATCTCCCTGGCCCCTCCGGCGACGGAGGGCACTCTCGTCCCCGAGGACATCACCGTGGCGCTGATGTACCTGGACGTCCTGGAGCGGCAGCGGGCCGAGAACCCCGGACGCGCCAACATCCCCGGCCCGCTGCAGCCGTGACCTCCGCGGCGCCTCCCCCCCTTACGCTGGGGCCAACGGGGTACACGCCACGTGATCCGGCAGGCGACGGGCCGTAAGGAGCAGCATGGGGAACGGGGTCTCGCGGCGCGGGCGGGCGGCGGCCGCGGCGCTGCTGATGCTCGGCTGGGTCGGGCTGCTGTGGGCCCTGGAGGCGGCCGACGGGACGAACGGGCCGCTGGTGCGGGAGTACGGCATACAGCCGCGCGACACCGGTGAGCTGCTGCACATCTATCCCGCGGCGTTCCTGCACTTCGGCTTCAACCACCTGTCCGCGAACACCCTCCCGCTGCTGATCTTCGGCTTCCTCGCCGCGCTGCGCGGCATCGGCCGCTTCCTCGCCGTCTGCTTCGTGATCATCACGGTGTCCGGGCTGGGGATCTGGCTGTTCGCCTGGGAGAACACCAACACGGCCGGGGCCTCGGGGGTGGTCTTCGGTCTCTTCGGATACCTGCTGGCCCGCGGCTTCGTGGAGAAGGACGCCCTGGACATCACGGTCGGGATCACGGTGTTCCTGCTGTACGGCTCGATCCTGTGGGGGGTGCTGCCCACCAATCCGGGAATCTCCTGGCAGGGGCATCTCTTCGGGCTCATCGGCGGCGTACTGGCGGCCTACTGGCTGCGCCGCGGCGCGGGGCCGCGGGTACCGGGGCGGCGGACCGGCACGACCGGCCCGCCGCCGGGGCACCCGGGCTGACAGTCCCCGAGCCTAGAGTCGGGCCATGGACATCACCGACCCCGTGATCAACGAATACGTCCTCGCGCACGCCACCCCCGCGGACCCGGTGCTGCGGGAGCTGGCCGAGGAGACGGCCCGCTCGCTGCCCGGCGAGGCCGGCATGCAGATCTCGCACGACGAGGGTGCGCTGCTCACCATGCTCACCCGGCTGACCGGCGCCCGGCAGGCGGTGGAGATCGGCACCTTCACCGGGTATTCGGCGATCTGCATCGCCCGCGGCCTGGCCCCGGGGGGCCGCCTGCTGGCGTGCGACGTCAGCGAGGAGTGGACGTCGGTGGCCCGCCGCTACTGGGAGCGCGCCGGGGTCTCCGGGAGCATCGACCTGCGGATCGCGCCCGCCGCCGACACGCTGCGGGCGCTGCCGCGCGAGGAGACCGTCGACTTCGCCTTCATCGACGCCGACAAGACGGGCTACCCGGTCTACTACGAGGAGCTGGTGAGCCGGCTGCGGCCCGGCGGCCTGATCGTCCTGGACAACGTCCTCCAGAAGGGCCGGGTCACCGACCCCTCCGCCGAGGGCGACTCGGTGCGGACCGTGCGGGCGCTCAACGACGCGATCACCGCCGACGACCGGGTGGACACGGTGATGCTGCCGGTGCGGGACGGCGTCACCCTGGTCCGCAAGCGGTAGTCGGCGCCGGGCGGCTCGCGGCGCCTCAGACGGCGGGCGGGCCGTCCTCGTCGGTCAGCTCCTCGGCATAGATCTGCGAGAGCGGCTGCGGTCCGACGTACTGCCGGCAGCCGCATGCCCCCGGGGAATACCCCGTCGGCCTGCGGTCCGCGTCCCAGCCGGTGGGCACCCGCACCGTCGCGTGGCAGCGCCCGGACTTCCGGTCGTGCAGGGCCAGATGGTGCCCGCACCCGCAGACCGGCTCGGGGGGACGCCTGGCCTCCTCCAGCCGCCGGGTCCGCCGCTCCTCGGCGCGCAGCTCCTCCATGCGCCGCTCATGACGGTTCTGCTGGGCGGCCCGGGCAGTGTCGACGAGCCAGACACCACCGCCGCACACCAGCATGATCAGGGCGATCCAGAACCACAGCAACGACACCGCGCCACCTCCCGCCGGGGCAGGGCTTCAGGTGCCGAGGGTACGCGCGGTCAGGCGCCGCTCGCCAGGAACAGCTTGCCGGCGAAGCCCAGGAAGGCGGTGCCCGCCACCGCAGAGGCACCGGCCCGCAGCCGGCGGCGGCTGCGCAGCGCCGATGCCAGCCGGGCTCCGCTGAGGATCAGCAGGGACAGGTAGGTGATGCTGAACAGCTGGACCCACAGCCCCAGGGCCAGGAACGACAGCGCGGGGTGCGGGTAGGCCGGGTCGACGAACTGCACGAAGAACGAGACGAAGAACAAGATCGCCTTGGGGTTGAGCAGGCTGGCCACCAGCGCCCTGCGGAAGGGGCGCTCCTCCCCTCGCCGTGGCGCGGCCGCTGGCTCCTCCGGCCGCGCGCCGGACTCCACGGCGGCCCGCTCCCGCACCGCCGCTTCCCGCTCGGCCCGGTGGCGCCAGGTGCCCCAGGCCGCGCGCAGCAGCCCGATCGCCAACCAGGTCAGGTAGCCGGCGCCCAGGACCTTCAGCACCGAGAACGCCACCGGACTGGCCCGCAGCAGCGAGGCCACCCCGCCCGCGGAGAGGATCATGAGCACCGCGTCCCCGCACAGCACCCCGCCGGCCGCCCGGTAGCCCGAGCGGACACCCCGGCGCGCGGCCACGGAGAGCACGTAGAGCGAATTCGGCCCCGGCAGCAGAATGATCAGGGCCAGACCCACCAGGTAGGTGGGCAGGTCGGTGATTCCCAGCATGAGGAGAAGATGACACATCCGGGGCCGCCTTCCCCAGCCCGTTCTGCTGTCCGGACACCTGCGGGCCGGGCGACGGGGACCTACGCTGGAGGGCATGCCGGAGTTGCCGGAGGTCGAAGCGCTCAGGGAGTTCCTGGCCGGCCGCCTGGCCGGGCGGACGGTGGACAGTGTCCTCCCGGTCTCCTTCCACGTGCTGAAGACCTACGACATCCCGCTCGACGCCCTGCGGGGGCGCGCGGTGACGGCGGTGGAGCGGCACGGCAAGTTTCTCGACCTGGTGTTCGGCGGCCCCGGCGGCGACGGGCCCGCGCACCTGGTCGTCCATCTCGCCCGGGCCGGCTGGCTGCGCTGGCACGACCACCTGCCCGCGGCGCCTCCGCGCCCGGGAAAGGGCCCCCTCGCCCTGCGGGTCACGCTGGCCGGGCCGGACCGGGCGGGCTTCGACCTCACCGAGGCGGGCACCCACAAGCGGCTGGCCGTGTACTGCGTGCCCGGCCCCGGCCGGGTCCCCGGCATCGCCCGGCTCGGCCCCGACCCCCTGGCGGCGGACTTCACCGAGGAGGCGTTCGCGGGGCTGCTTGCCGGGGAACGACGGCAGATCAAAGGGGTACTGCGCGACCAGAGCGTGCTCGCCGGCATCGGCAACGCCTACTCCGACGAGATCCTGCACGCGGCCCGGATGTCCCCCTTCAAGCAGGCCGCACGGCTGACGGAGGCGGAGACCGCCACGCTGTACCGGGCGACGGCGGACACGCTGCGCTCGGCGCTGGAGCGTTCCCGCGGGCAGGCCGCCGGGACGCTGAAGCGGGAGAAGAGGAGCGGACTGCGGGTGCACGGGCGTGCCGGCGAGCCGTGCCCGGTGTGCGGGGACACCATCCGCGAGGTGTCGTTCAGCGACTCCTCGCTGCAGTACTGCCCGCGCTGCCAGACGGGCGGCAGGATCCTCGCCGACCGCCGGATGTCCCGGCTGCTGAAGTGACGACCGGGACGGACGCGAGCGCGGCGCCCGTCAGGCGCCCGCCTCGACGTCCTCCGCCTCGGCCTCGGCGTCGCCGCGCACATTGACCCCGTGCTCCTCGGCGATCTGGGCGAGCCCGCCGGCGAACCCGCGGCTGATGGCGTGGAAGCCCCAGCCACCCTGGCCGTCCCGGTACAGCTCTCCCATCGTGAGCCCGGTGCTGTGCTGCGGGCCCCGCGGAAAACCGAAGCACAGCAGTTCGGAGCCGCCGGCCGTGTCGTTCAGCCGGATGTGCAGCCCCTCCACCATGGACAGGTCGTGTCCCCTGGCCTCCGCGTCATGGATGGACAGCGCGAAGACGATCCGGTCGACCTCTTCCTCCAGCAGTTCCGGGGTGATCCCGAACCTGCCGTCGTCGCCGTCCGGTTCCTCCAGCCACACGCTGCGGTCGCCCGGGTCCAGGTTGTTGTAGAAGACGAAGTGCCGGTCCGACAGCACCGCACCGCCGGCGTCGACCAGCAGCGCGCTGGCGTCCACGTCCGGGCGCTCCTCCTCGTCCGCGTCCTGCGGCACCTCCCAGTCGAGGACGACCTTCAGGCCTTCCGCGCCGGCGTCCGGCGACAGGTCCGCCAGCCGCATCCGCTGGCCGGAGGCCATCGGCATGCCCCCTCCGCTGCACAGCGAGCAGCTGGCGAAGTGGACGGCCCGCGGGTCCACCCGGGTCGGCTGGTACTCCTCCGCCCCGGCCACCTCGGCGGCCGGGATCTGCGGGGCCCGCGTCGACAGGTCCCGCAGCACCTCCGCCACCTCGGCGGCGCTTCCGGGACGGTCCTCGGGGTCCTTCCGCAGCAGCGCCAGGATCAGCTCGTCCCACTCCTCGGGCAGCTCGCCGCGCAGCGAGCTCGGCGGATCGGCGTCCCGCTCCATCTGCTGCCGCATCAGGGAGTACAGGGAGCCGGAGTGGAACGGCGGGCGTCCGGTGGCCAGGGCGTACAGCATGCAGCCCAGGGCGTACAGGTCGCTGCCGGGGCCGTAGCTGCCCGCCTCGATCTGCTCGGGCGACATGTACGCGGGCGTGCCGACCACCACTCCGGTGGAGGTGAGCCGCATGTGGTCGGCCGATTCCGCCAGCACCGCGGCGATGCCGAAGTCCAGCACCCTCGCCAGGCCGTCCGGCTCCACCATGACGTTGGCGGGCTTGAGATCCCGGTGGATCACCCCCGCCTCGTGCGCCACCAGCAGCGCGCGGCAGATCTGTTCACCCCAGCGCGCCACCTCGGCCAGCGGCGGCAGTTCGTCGGCGAGGATCTGCTCCAGGGAGCGGCCCTGCAGCCGTTCCATCACCAGATACAGCACCTTGTGGCCGTCGATCACCGCCTCGCCGACGTCGTGCACGGTGACGATGAACGGGCTGGACAGCCCTGCCAGGAGTTTCGCCTCCCGCTCGAAGCGCTCCTGGGCTCTCGGGTCGCGGGTCACCATGGCGCCGCCAAGGATCTTGACGGCGACCAGCCGCTCCAGGCGGAGGTCCTCGGCCTCCCAGACGGTGCCCATCCCGCCCTCGCCGAGCAACTGCCCGATCCGGTACCGGCCGTCCAGCACCTGTTCTTCCATCTACCGCACCCCCTGCACGCGCATGTTCCCGATACGGTAGCCGTCCGCGCCGCCGCCCGGCCGACCGCCTTCCGCACCGCTCACTGTGCGTCCCCGCCGGGGCCCCGGGGAAGAGGGCGGCCGACACCGCAACACGTTTGTGCAACTACGGCACCCGTCGGCTCCGGCCGGGCCGCCGGAACCACGCCCCAGGGCGCCCCTACTGCCCGACTCACCTGCTGCGGAAAGCAGTTCGCCGCGGCGGGCCGGCGGCGGCCGTGCCGGAGCGGGTCAGCCCACCGCTTCCGCGGGACGGCCGGCCCTCCGGTCGTCCTGGACGGCCGCGGCCCGGCGCAGCAGACCGTCAGCCAGCAGGTACTGGGCCGCCACGTAGGTGAGCATGACCCAGAAACCGTGCGCGGGCAGCAGCTGCCACTCGGCCATCCTGACGGCTATGAGGGTGTCGGACAGCAGGAACAGCGCACCGCCGATGCCCGCCCGCCATCCGGCCCCGGCCGCCGCGAAGCAGGCCATGACGGCCAGCAGCAGGCTGTAGCCGGCCACCGGGATACGCAGCGGCGCGTCGAGGTCCGGCCACAGGGCCGCCACCGTGACCGCGGTCACCACGGCGTAGCCGCCGACGAACAGCGCGGTCCGGCGGGCATCGAAGGAGCCGAACCGGCGGAAGAGCATCAGGTAGCAGAGGTGACCGATGCCGAACGACGCCATGCCGAAAAGGAAGAGGGTGTCGTTGCCGGTCTGCAGCAGGACGTCACCACCCCAGCCGAACAGCAGCGCCACCAGCAGCAGCCGGGGCCCGCGGCAGACGAACACCCAGGCGGCAAGGGCGGGCATGAGCAGCGGCTTGGTCAGTTGCTGCAGCAGTTCGACGCCGGCCAGGTGACCGGCGAGGTGGAGCACGGCGACCGCCACGAAGGCCAGCTGGACGCGGCGGGCGTGCGGGGAGGCGGTCATCGGAGTGCCTGCGGTGCGTTGATGGGAAGCTCCTGGGGTGTCGTCGGCGGAGGTCTTCGCCGGAGCCGGTGGCCCGCGGGCGTTCCCGCCGCACGGACGCGCGGGCCGCCGGTGGCCCGCGTCCGTCGCGGCACGACACCGGGCCGGTTCGGTTTCACCGCACCCTAGAAGCTGGCATCGTCGCTGACTAGATGCTGTTACCCACCGGTATGGAATCGCCGCCGACGGCTGCCGCCCCCCGGCCGCCCGGAACGCGGCATCCGGCCCGCCGGGCCCGCCCGCCGGCGGAGCCGCCTTCACCCAACGGCCCCACTGCGGCCGGAACTCGCAGCCCCGCGCGGACCGGGTCCGCTGCCCGCGGAGTCGGGGCTGTCTCCTCGCGGTCACGCCGGGCCCGGGGGCGCGCCGTATCGGGGAAACCGGGAGGTGTCGACGCGGCAGCGGAACGGGCCGGACAGCGATATCCGTTCGCCGTACCCGCCGGACACGGCGTGCCGGTAGCCGCCGCCCCCGTCCGGCCCGGCGAGCGAGTGCCAGGTGCCGAGCGAGGGGTCGATCACCAGCAGGCGGGCGACACCCGCGGCGGCGTACCGGGCCCGCACTCCCGGGCCGGTGCCGCGGTCGCCCGTGTCCGGGAGGACCACGGCCGCCCACATCACCGCCCGCGGGTGCAGCAGCGACTCGTCGGAGTCCAGGAATCCGGACGGGCAGACCACCAGGTCCGGCACCAGTCCGTGCGGGGCCCGGTGGCCCGCCGGAGGGCGCGGTACCTCGACGGCGGCGGACTGGACGATCGTGAGCCCGGGCGGCAGCACGGGCCGGATCCGGCGCTCCAGGCAGCCCACGATGCCCAGTTGCTTGCCGCGCCGGCCCGGCGTACCCCCGGCCGGGAGGCCGCCGGGCTGCCCGACCGTGTCCCGGCCGCCGGGCTGGATACCGGGCTGGATGTCGATGCGCACGCCGGTCGCCCGCTGGATCAGCCGCGCGGCGGCCCGCAGGTGCGGGGCCCCCAGGGTCAGGCGGCGAGCGCGCACGGCCCGCTCCCCAGACGGAACCAGACGGTCTTGCCCGGCCCCGGCCCGTGGTGGCAGACGCCCCAGTCCTTCGCGTACAGACTGATCAGCGGCAGGCCGCGGCCGTGCTCCTCCTCCGCCGGGGGAAGACCGGCAGAGGACGCGGGGATGCCCGGTGCCGTGTCGTGCACCAGCACGCGCACGGCGTCCTCCACGGGAGCCCACGCGGCGTACAACCCGACAGGCCCCGGGCGCAGGCTGCCCGATGAGGCGACCACGGCGTTGGTGACCAGTTCGGACGTGAGCAGAACAGCGGTGTCGACGAGGTCCGACAGCCCCGGCAGGGCAGGGCCGAGCGCCGTGCGAACGGCGTCCCGTGCACCGCGCACCCATTGCGGAACCGGCGGGAAAGTGAGGGCGAAATCAGCGCCTGCGGGCGAGTTGAGTGGGGGGACGGGGCACACGGCGATCTCCTTACTGATGCCCCCGGATCGGCCGCCGCCACCGGCATCGGCCCCGCACCACGGAAGGCATCAAAAGCACTGCTGGGCAGGGCACTTCGAAAGGAAGCCAACCGGGGGTGGATGTTGGCCATGACGCTAGAGCCGAGCAATCCATAAATGCAACCAGGAACAGATATGTCACCTGAATGAGTGATCTACGGGCGAACCGGTGGCGGTCCGGGCCTCCACAGGGCCGGACTGGACACATGGGACTACGCGCCAACCCCAGCCAGCGTCAGCGCCGACTGGGCCACGAACTGCGAAAGCTGCGCGAAGCGGCCGGATTGACCACCGCCGAGGCAGGACGCCGGGTCGGCATCGGCCAAGCGCATGTGAGCCATATCGAGGCGGGCAGGACGGCCTGCCCGGAACCCCGCCTGCACGCCCTCACGGAAGCGTACGAGTGTCTGAATGAACCTCTTGTCACCGCACTCGCGGAGATGGCCGGTGCCAGCGGGAAAGGATGGTGGACCGAGTTCCGCGACATCCTCGACGACCGCGCCCGCGACCTCGCGGAGCTCGAGGAGTCGGCCGCCGCCTTCCAGACATTCGAGTGGATGTACGTGCCCGGACTGCTCCAGACCCCGGACTACATGCGGGACCTGTTCCGCAATCGGTCTCCGCGCCCCAGTGAGGACCTGATCGACCGGTACATCGACTTCCGTCTGCACCGCCAGCAGACCTTGATGCGGGAGCCGCCCCCGGCATTCCACGCCGTCATCCACGAAGCTGCCTTCCACATGCATTTCGTCAAGCGGAGCACGATGCGGCACCAACTGCTGCACCTCCTGGAGCTGTCCCAGTTCGACAACGTCACGATCCAGCTCCTGCCGTTCAAGGCAGAGGGCTGCCCCGCCGCAACCGGCGTCCCCTTCACGATCCTCACCCCGAAGGCCGTGGAACTGCGCACCGTCTACGCCGAGCAGCCGATCACGCCAATCTTCCTCGTCGACCGGACAGATGTTGATCAGTTCATGTCGGACTTCGACAGGGTGCGTACTGTTGCCCTGGCTCCACTCGATCCCTCCGAGTCCCACGAGAAGAGTTCGCTGGGACTGGTCCAGCATCTGCGGTACGTGTTGTGAGGAAGCATGTCGAACCTTCAGTGGCAGAAGTCCAGCTTCAGCAGCAGCGATCCGAACCAGACCTGCCTCGAAGCAGCCACTGACCCCTCAGGCCGCCTGTACTTCCGGGAGAGCGAGGACCCCGAGACCGTCCTCACCACCACCCCGGCCCGCTTGGCCGCCCTCCTGCACAGTCTCCGCTGACCACCCCGGCCACCGTTGCCCCCTGCGGGACCGGACGTAAGCGATGAGCGGGGTCGCTGCGCCCATGCGCCCGGTGTGCGCCACACGTCCTCCCGTGACCGGCCCGGCCGCGTGCCACCGGACGGACCTCCCGCACCGGCCGACGGAGCCTCAGGGCCCCACTCGGACCCCCTCCGGGCTGAGCCCGTGGTCAGGTCCGCACTCCACCGGTTCCCCTCACCGGTCAGCCGGGACGGCTCACTCCAGGGCCGGAGGACAACGCGTGCGCTCGATGTGACGCCCTGTTGACCCTCGCCCCGCCGTCCGCTCCGCTCCGTTGATCAACTGTCTTCGGAGGGCCCGCTTGCCGCTCGGGCGCGCTAACGTCGTGTGAGGAGGGAATAGACTCAGCGCTGTTGAGGGGACGCAAGCATGAGTTACGGTGGCGACTACGACGACGACGCGCGCGCTGGCATCCCCTCCCAGACCCGGACGAGGCTGCCCGAGGACCCCGCCCTCCCGTCCCGTCGGCCTCCTGCCTCCCCCCGCCGCAGCCTGATGACCATCGTCGGTGTCGTCGTCCTGCTCATCGCGGCCATCGTCATGGCGAACCGTGCCGACGACAGAGGCGGCAGCAGCGACAACGCCACCGACACCCCGGACGGCCAGGCCCAGCCCACCGCCCCGACCGGCGAGCAGCCGGTGGACGGTTCAACGAACGGCATCCCCTCCGGTTTCGCCCGGACCGAGCAAGGCGCCCAGAGCGCCGCCGCCAACTACGCCGTCGCACTGGTCTCGGCGGAGATCCTTCAGCCGAGTCAGCGGCCCCAGCTCGTGCAGCAGGTCTTCACCCCCGAGAGGGCATCCGAGATGCACGACAGGATGGCTGAGGTCTACTCAGAGGAGTTCCTTGAAACCTTGGGCCTCGGCCCCGAAGGCCAAGCAGCCGAAGGCATGACGTACATCTCGCGCACAGTCCCCATCGGCACTGAAATCGTCAGTTACTCAGAGACCACGGCCGAGATCGATGTCTGGTGCACTGGCCTCTTCGGAACCGCAGGCGAAGCCTCGACCCGTCCGGTGACCAGTGACTGGTTCACCATGACGCTCGAACTGCGCTGGCTTGAGGGCGACTGGAAAGTCCACAGCTTCACTCAGCGGCCAGGGCCGGCGCCGGTACCAGGGGACCTCAGGGCCTCAACCGCAGACGAGATCGCTGAAGCGATCGAAGAGTTCGGAGGGTTCACCTATGCGCGCTAACCCTCGGCTTCGCATCGCCGGAGCTGTCTCAGCACTGGGTGCCTTCCTTGCGGTCACCTTCGCAGGTGCTCAGCGGGCCACAGCCGATGACCACGAAGATGACTGTGACCTGATCCTCGGCCCCGCTCGTGAGTACTGCGAGCGGGGCGAAGGCGGAGGCGGGTCCGGGCCGGTGCGGACGCCGATGAGCGACACGCTCGACCCGCTGTCCTCGCTCGCGCAGGGCTGCGCGGACGCGGCCGCGTGGATCGTCAACCAGCTGTCGAAGGCGGTCTCGGAGACCACCACTGTCGACTTCACCAACGCCGCTTTCCTGCGGCAGTACGCCGTGGTCTTCGCCGCCGCGACCGTTCTGACGCTGACGCTGTGGCTGCTGGCCGTGGCGAAGCGGGCCATCCGCGGGGTGCCCCTCACCACGGCCATCTCCGAGGCGGTGGGCTTTCTCTGGCTGACCGTCATGGCCTCCGCGTTCACTCCGCTCATCCTCTACGTGATCGTCTCGGCGACCGACTCGGTGACGTATGCCATCGCGTCCGGGGCAGGTGACGATTCCGAGGCGTTCTTCGGGTCGTTCGCCGCGGCACTGGAGTCCGGGGACGACATCGGCGGCGGCCCGATCATGCTGATCGTGGTGTCCCTGATCTCGATCCTGGCCGCCGGCGTGCTGTGGCTGGAGCTCGTGATCCGTGCCGCCCTGCTCTATGTCGGGGCCCTGCTGGGCACCGCCGTGTACGCCGGGCTGGTGGACAAGAACCTGTGGGGCCATGTGCGCCGCTGGGCGGGCATCATGATCGCGGTGATCCTGGTCAAACCAGTCATCGTGATCGTTCTCGGCCTGGCCTCGGCGCTGTCCACGGCCGAGGGGCCCACGGCCTTCTCCGCGATCGTCTCGGGACTGGCGATCATCCTGCTGGCCATCTTCGCCTCCGCGATGATCTACCGCTTCGTGCCCGGCTTCGGCGACGACATCGTGTCGCACCGCCAGATGCGCCAGGACACCTCCAGCCGCGCCGCGAAGGCGGCCATCGCCACCCCGGCCACGATGCTCCGGCAGGGCATGAGCGCACACGGCGCCCGCGGGGACGCGGGCCCGTCCGGCCCCTCCGGCGCCTCCGGAGGCGGGCAGACGGCCAATCCGCTGGCGGGCGGAGTCGCCGCGCACGGTTCGCGCTCCACGGGTAGCCCGGGCAGCGGTACGGGCAACCGAGGAGGTGGCAGGTGACCGCGCCCCCGCATGTCGCCACCAGGCGAAGGACGTTCCTCATCGGGCGGGCCCGCCCGCACGCCATCGTCGGCAAGAACCGGGAGACCGGGGAGATCGCGCTGATCGTCGTCGGCGCGTTCTTCGGCATGATGAGCGGCCTGCTCATCCCGCAGCTGAGCGTCCGCATCGTCGCCCTGGTGGGCTTTCCGCTGCTCGCGCTCGCCGCGGTGTATGTTCCGTACAACGGCCGCACCTTCTACAAGTGGTTCGAAATCAACCGCTCCTTCCGCCGGACCCTGCGGCGCGGCGCGACCTACCGTTCCGGGGCGATCGAGGCGGGGATTTCGCTGGACGGACGGGAAGTCACCATCGGCACCCCGCCGGGGGTGGGGCGCATCAACTGGCTGGCCGCCGCCTTCGGCCCGGACGAGATCGCGGTTCTCCTGCACGCCGACCGCCGGACGGTCACCGCGGCCATCGAGATCGAGGGCCCGGGCGTCGGGCTGCGCGACAGCGAGGACCAGGAAGCCCTGGTGGACCGTTTCGGCACGCTGCTCAAGCATGTGGCCAACGGCGACGGCTACGTCACCCGGCTGCAGATGCTGGCCCGTACGCTGCCGGCCGACCCCGACGCGCACGCCAACGACGTCGCCGAGCGCGGGGACTTCGGCGCGCCCGGGTGGCTCCAGGAGTCCTACGACCAGCTGCTGTCGATGGTGTCCACCTCCAGCGAGCAGCACCGCGCGTATCTCGTCGCGTGCATGCACCACAACCGTGAACTCGCCCACGAGGCACAGACGGTGGCCCGGGCGTCGCGGACTCCGCGCGGCCGCGGACGGTCCGGCCGGATGACCCAGGACGAGGCACTGGCCGTCATCATGGCCCGCGAACTCATGGATATCTGCGCCCGGCTGGCGGAGGCGGACATCCGGGTGCGGCAGCCGCTGGGCGAGGCCAGGCTCGCGTCGCTGATCCACTCCATGTACGACCCGGACCACGCGATCGACCACATCCAGGCGATGTCGCAGCGCAACGCCTGGCCGGCCGAACTGGACGCCCGCGAACCGACCTACCTGCAGGCCAAGACCCGGGAGTCCGACACCCGGGAGCCGTGGTGCCACGCCACCGCGTGGATCAAGGAGTGGCC
The DNA here is from genome assembly GCF_039529215.1 of Streptomyces sodiiphilus. Lineage (NCBI taxonomy): Bacteria > Bacillati > Actinomycetota > Actinomycetes > Kitasatosporales > Streptomycetaceae > Streptomyces > Streptomyces sodiiphilus. Next base: position 23,566 of record NZ_BAAAMJ010000064.1, read on the forward strand.
GCTGACCCCGGTCGGCGTGAACTTCCTGGCTCCGCTGCTGGTGCACACTCCCGACGTGATCCGGACCGTGGCGGTGTGCATGGACCTGGAGCCCACCGAGGTCGCCATCGAGAGGATGCTGACCGAGAAGACCAACGACGAGGCCGAGGCGTCACGGGCCGCGAAGATGAACCGGACCGTGGACCCGCGGGACATCGCCGCCCACAGCCGCGTGGACCAGCGCGGCGACGACCTGGCGTCGGGCGCCGCGGGCGTGAACCTGGTGGGGTACCTCACCGTCTCGTCCCCGCATCCGGAAGCACTTGCCAGGGACAAGCGCACCATCCGCGCCGCAGCGGGTAAGTCCTACTTGAAGATCGAGTGGTGCGACCGGGAGCATCACCGCGCCTTCGTGAACACCTTGCCGTTCGCCACCGGCATCCGCAGATGACCCGCACACCGCCGACGGGAACCAGACCGACGGGAACCAAGGAGGTGCCGTCATGCCGCCACGCGATCCGATGACCGCCGTCATCGAGGCCTTCACGAGCCTGCTCTTCGGCAAGACCGAGACCACCCGGCTGCCCGTGCGCACCTCCACCGGCCAGGCCCAGGCCGTCTATCTGCCCACGGCCGCGCCCGGGCTGGGCGACTCCGGCGTGATCATCGGCCGTGAGGTGTACTCCGGGAAGGGCTACATCTACGACCCCTTCCAGCTCTACGGACAGCAGTTGCCCGCCCCCCACTGGCTGGTGCTGGGCGAGTCCGGGAACGGCAAGTCCGCGCTGGAGAAGACCTATGTGCTGCGTCAGCTCCGGTTCCGGGACCGGCAGGTCGTCGTGCTGGACGCCCAGGGCGAGGACGGCGTGGGCGAGTGGAACCTCATCGCCCAGGAGCTGGGGATCACCCCGATCCGGCTCGATCCGATGGAGGCCCTGGACCACGACATCCGCCTCAATCCGCTCGATCCGGCGATCACCACCACCGGGCAGCTCGCGCTGCTGCGGACCATCATCGAAGTGGCGCTGGGACGGGGGCTGGACGAGCGCGCCGGGTTCGCGCTGAAGGTCGCCCACGCCTATGTCGTGGAGACCACGGTGGACCGGCAGCCGATCCTCTCGGACATCGTGGAGCGGCTCCGGCACCCCCAGCCGGTCTCCGCCGACGCGATGAACGTCGAGCTGGAGGACGTCCGTTCCTGGGGGCTGGACGTCGCCCTCGTGCTGGACCGGCTGGTGGACGGCGACCTGCGCGGCATGTTCGACGGCCCCACCACCGTCGGCATCGACCTGGACGCGCCGCTGATCGTCTTCGACCTCTCCCACATCGACCGCAACTCGATCGCCATGCCGATCCTGATGGCCATCGTGGGCGTCTGGCTGGAGCACACCTGGATCAGGCCCGACCGCCGCAAGCGGATCTTCCTCGTGGAGGAGGCCTGGCACATCATCAACTCGCCTTTCGTGGCGCAGCTCTTCCAGCGTCTGCTCAAGTTCGGCCGCCGGCTGGGTCTGTCGTTCGTCGCGGTCGTGCACCACCTGTCGGACGTCGTGGACGGCGCCGCGGCCCGGGAGGCGGCGGCCATTCTGAAGATGGCCTCGACCCGCACCATCTACGCCCAGAAGGCGGAGGAGGCGCGGGCCACCGGGGCCGTGCTCGGCCTGCCGAGATGGGCCGTGGAGATCATCCCCACTCTGACGCCCGGCATGGCCGTCTGGGACGTCAACGGCAACGTCCAGGTCGTCAAGCACCTGGTGACCGAGACCGAACGGCCGCTGGTGTTCACCGACCGGGCCATGACGGAGGCCTCCTCGCCCACCTCCGCGGTCTCGCCGGTGAGCATGACCCTGGAGGAGGAGCTGGAGGCGGAGACCGAGGCCCGGGCGGTATCGATGGAGAAGCAGCTGAATCCGCACAAGCGGGTGGTCTGATGAGCTACCACTCCGGTGGCGACCACAGCCCCTACGGGCCCGACGCGCACGCCCCGGCGGCCTCGGGTGCCGCCGGAGGGCAGCGGGGCGGTGGCGGCGGTGTGCCGGACTCGGTGCTCGTGGGCGCACTGGCCCTGATGACAGGGCTGACGCTGCTCACCTGGACCTCCACCGGCATCGCGGCCTGGGTGGTGCACGGGCACTGGCCGGAGGGGGTCACTTTTCTGGGCACGGCCCTGGCCGTCCGCTCGTTCCTGACGGCTCCCGGCGATGTCGCCGGCGCCTGGCCGGACGCGGACCCGTCGGAACTTCCCGGCGCGACGGTGCTGTGGCTCGTCTTCCTGGCACAGCTCGTGCTGCTGTTCTCCACCGTGCTGTGGGGGGCCATGCGGCTCGCCCGCCGCCGGGCGCTCAAGGCGGCGGCCCGGCGCGGCCCTGCCGGCGGCCCGGCGCCCGGCTCCCCCGTCCAGGGAGCCGGCGGTCCCGCCCCGGACGGTTCCGGCACCGCAGCCGGGCACCCCGCCCACGCCGCCGGTGACACCGCCGGAGCCCCTGCCCACCCGGCGCATCTCATTCCGCAGCAGGGAGTCCCCGGTGACACCTCGTCCAGCTCTCCGCCCCTCCCGGGTGCCGCGTCTCTTCCCGCCCAGCGGACCGGCCCCGGACACCCCGGTCCGCAGGCGGGCTCCGCGAGTCCCCGGGACGCCGTCTCCGAGGTTCTCGGCGCCCCCGGCGGCCTCGTGGTCGTCGACCCGGACGGGAGCCTGTGGGAGCGCACGGCGGCACGGCGCGGCCGGACGGGCCCGGTGCACGTCTACGATCCGGGGCACCTCACGGACGCGCCCGTCCGGCTGCGCTGGGCGCCGCACCGGGGCTGCGAGGAGATGCCGGCGGCCAGGAGACGCGCCCGGTCGCTGCTGGCCCCTGTGCGACCCGCCGAGCCGGTCTTCCAGTTCGACGCGGAGACCGCCGAGACACTGCTGCGCTGCTTCCTGCACGCCGCGGCCCTGACCGGAGAGCCCTTTCCGCAGGTCCATCGCTGGGCTCAGGGCAAGTCACCGGGCGAGGCCGGCAAGATCCTGCGCAGCCACCGGAAGGCCGCGGGCGGCGCGGCGATGGAGTTCGACAGCGCCATGACCGCGCACGCCGAGCGGCGGGACTCCGGACTGCGGCTGATCGGCAGGGCCCTCGAAGGACTGGACCGGCTCCACATCCGTCAGACGTGCGCACCGGGAAAGGTGGACACCCTGGCCCTGGACAACCTCTCCGGTGAGGAAGGCACGCTGTACGTGGTGGGCCGGACCTCGGACACCGCCGCCCTGTGCACCGCCCTGGTGGACGCCCTTGCCCTGGAGCAGCCCGGCCTCGCCGTGGTGGGAGGGCCACCACCGGCTTCTCCCTGACCACCGGCGTCAGCCGTGACGGTGACGGCGGTCGTGGTGCGGAACCGGTCGGAGCGCGAGTTCGTAGGCCCGCAGGGACGGGTCCCGTGGATCGGGATCGCTCAGGCCGGTGGGGCGGAACCCCAGCGATCGGTAGAAGCGCACGGCCCGGGTGTTGTGCTCGTGAACGCGCAACCGGACCTCTCTGTCCCCGGCCCGGGCGAACGCCGCGGACATGAGTTCCCCGGCGAGCCCGGTGCCACGGTGCTCGGGAAGCAGATAGACCCCGACGACATAGGTGCGGCCCGAGTCGTCGAACACCGACAGCATGCCGCACCAGGCGCCCTGCTCGTCCTCACCGACGAAGGTCGTGGTGCCACCGCCGGCCGCGCGCCGCTCCCAGTCCTCCCGCAACAGCGACGCGGCCTCGTCGTAGGGCTCGTAAAAGGCCAGGGGGGCCACCGGGTCGCGCAGAGCGGCCAGCCGGAGCTCCCGCAGCTCCTGCCAGTCCTCGCGCCGTGTCCTCCGCACCCGGTACCCCATGCCGCCGATGATGCCAGACGGCGAAAAATGAGAGGCCCTGCCGGTTTCCCGGCAGGGC
>NZ_BAAAMJ010000065.1:0-2030 GCF_039529215.1 Streptomyces sodiiphilus
GCGCCTCCTCCAGAATCACGTGGGCGTTGGTCCCGCTGATGCCGAAGGCGGAGACCGCACCGCGCCGAGGACGCCCGGTTTCCGGCCACGGCCGCGCCTCGGTCAGCAGTTCCACCGCACCCGACGACCAGTCCACGTGGGGCGTCGGCTCCGTCACATGGAGGGTCCGGGGCAGCACTCCATGACGGAGTGCCATCACTGTCTTGATGACGCCGGCGACACCCGCCGCCGCCTGGGTGTGGCCGATGTTTGACTTCAGCGCCCCCAGCCACAGCGGACTTTCCTCCGGGCGGTCCTGCCCGTAAGTGGCCAGGATGGCCTGGGCCTCGATCGGGTCGCCGAGCACCGTGCCGGTCCCGTGCGCCTCCACCGCGTCCACATCCGACGCCGACACCCCCGCGTCAGCCAGCGCCGCCCGGATCACCCGCTGCTGCGACGGGCCGTTCGGCGCGCTGAGCCCGTTGCTCGCGCCGTCCTGGTTCACCGCCGNCGCCCAGCTGGTGCCGTCGGTGTCTGCGGAGAACGCCTTGGACCGGCCGTCCGGGGACAGTCCGCGCTGCCGGCTGAACTCGATGAAAAGGCTCGGAGTCGACATCACGGTGACCCCGCCCGCGAGGGCCATCGAGCATTCCCCCTGGCGCAGCGACCGCGCCGCCTGGTGAATGGCCACAAGGGAGGAGGAACACGCCGTGTCGACCGTGATGGCAGGACCTTCGAGACCGAGCGTGTAGGCCACACGGCCCGACACGACGCTGGCCGCCTTTCCGGTCAGCAGGTAGCCCTCCAGATCGGCGGGCATCTCCCGCAGGTGAGCGGCGTAGTCCTGGCCGTTGGTTCCGATGAAGACGCCCGCCCGGGTGCCCTTGAGCGTCGTCGGGTCGATCCCGGCACGCTCGACGGCCTCCCAGGCCGTCTCCAGCAGCAGCCGCTGCTGCGGGTCCATGGCCAGGGCCTCACGCGGGGAGATACCGAAGAACTCCGGGTCGAAGTAGTACGCGTCGTAAAGGAAGCCGCCTTCCTTCGCGTAACTCTTGCCGCGCCGGTCGGGGCTGGGGTCGTAGAGCTCCTCGACGTTCCAGCCACGGTCGGTCGGAAACGTGGAGATGACATCCCGGCCGTCGGCCACCAGTTCCCACAGGTCCTCGGGGGCGCGGACGCCTCCGGGGAGGCGGCAGCTCATCGAGACGATCACGATGGGGTCGTCGTCTCCCGCGCCCGCCGCAGCCGTGGGGGCCGGCGCGGTGACGAGCTGCTGCTCTCCGAGAAGCTGCTGCCGCAGGTGCCCGACGAGGACCGCCGGTGTCGGGTAGTCGAAGAGCAGCGTGGTGGGCAGCCGGAGGCCGCTGGAGGAGTTGAGCCGGTTACGGAGTTCGACCGCGGTCAGGGAGTCGAACCCGACATCGCGGAACGCCCGGTCGGGCTCGACGGCGTCCGGTGAGGAGTGGCCCAGGATGTCCGCCGCGTGGTCCCGCACCAGGTCCAGCAGGTACTCGTCCTGCTCTGCGGGCGGCAGGCCCGCGAGCTTGCCGGCCAGCGTGGTCTGCGCACTCCCGGGGGCTCCCGCGCGGACCACACGGCGGGTGCGGGTGCGGACAAGACCTCTGAGGTAGGCGGGGATCTCCGTCACGCCCTCCGTGTCCCGGGCGGCTCGGCGTCGCAGCTCCGCCAGGTCGAGCCGGACGGGGAGCAGGGAGGGGTCCCCCACTGCCCGGGCGGTGTCGAACAGGGCCATGCCCTCGGAGCTCGGCAGAGGCGTGATGCCGCTGCGCCCCATGCGCTGGACGTCGGCGTCGTCGAGATGGCCGCTCATTCCGCTGCGCTGCTCCCACAGTCCCCAGGCGAGGGACTGGGCGGGCAGGCCGCGGGCCCTGCGGTGCTGGGCAAGCGCGTCGAGGAAGGCGTTGGCCGCCGCGTAGTTGGCCTGCCCGGCATTGCCGATGGTGGCGACGACCGAGGAGTAGAGGATGAAGGCTTCCAGATCGTGGCCGGACGTCAGTTCGTGGAGGTTGAGTGCGGCGTCCACCTTGGGC
>NZ_BAAAMJ010000066.1:0-4349 GCF_039529215.1 Streptomyces sodiiphilus
GGTGAAGCCCGAACCCCAGTCGTTCACGGAGTAGTCGACCGAACAGCCGACCGCGGCGGCGGCAGCGGTGCTGTGCATCAGCCCGCCGGTGCCGGCCGCCGCGGCGACCATGGTGCCGGCGGCCAGCAGCGCGACGCGCCGTCTGATCGGGGGTCTGGTGCGGCTCATGAAGGTCCTTTCGGAGTTCCGGCCCCGTCCGCGAAGGCGGCGCGGGACCGACGGAACGGCGCGACTCCTGCCGTGCGCCATCTCTTGGAAGCGCTCCCACCGGTGCCCAGGGAACGTAGCGGCTTGCACGTGTCCATGACCAGAGGGCGTTCAAGGTTTCTCCGAATGAATCGATTTAATGTCCGGATACGGCGCAGGATGACCGCGAACTTCACGACTATCCGTCAGACCCCTTGACGTGTACGCGCCCCGGTCACATCCTTGGGAGCGCTCCCATCGTGCCGTCATGCCACACCACCGAATGCGCGCACACCTCTCACTTTCCGAAGAGCCGCGAGGAGGACCGCTGACATGCGCGTCCGCACCAGACCCCCGGAAGACAAGCCCCGCACGGCGAGGAGGAGACGCGGCCTGCGCAGCCTGCTGCTCGCCGGCACGGCCGCGCTCGCCCTGCCGCTGTCGATGACCGCCGCGCTGAGCGGCAGCGCCCAGGCCGCCGCCGGCGAGTGCAGCGTCGACTACTCCGTGAACGACTGGGGTTCGGGCTTCACCGCCAACCTCACCATCACCAACGAGAGCGCACAGCCGATCAACGGCTGGACGCTGACCTACGCCTACTCCGGCAACCAGCAGCTGTCCCAGGGCTGGAACGCCACCTGGTCCCAGTCCGGGCAGAACGTCACCGTCAACAGCCTCGACTGGAACGGCACCATCGCTCCCGGAGGCACCGCCAGCGCCGGTGCCAACTTCACCTACTCCGGCACCAACACCGCCCCCACCAGCTTCGCCGTCAACGGCGTCACCTGCGGCGAGGAGCCCCCCGCCGACGACCCCGCGGTCCTGGCCTCCCCGTCGCAGCTGGGCATCCAGCCGGGGCAGACCGGCACCTTCGGCGTGCGGCTGTCCGCCCAGCCGGAGTCGAACGTCCAGGTGAGCGTGGCCCGCACCGCGGGCAACAGCAACCTGACCGTCTCCTCCGGTGCCTCCCTGACCTTCACCCCGGCCAACTGGAACACCGCCCAGCAGGTCACCATCGCCGCCGGCCAGGAAGGCAGCGGCCCGGCGACCTTCACCGTGTCCGCGCCCGGGCACGAGCCCGCCACCGTCACCGCCACGCAGCTCAGCGGCGCGGACAGCCCGCACGAGGAGCGCTTCCTGGAGTTGTACGGCCAGGTGATGGATCCGGCGAACGGGTACTTCTCCGAGGAGGGGATCCCGTATCACGCGGTGGAGACGCTGAACGTCGAGGCTCCTGATCACGGTCATGAGACGACCTCGGAGGCCTACAGCTATCTGATCTGGCTGCAGGCGATGTACGGGAAGGTCACCGGTGACTGGGGTCCGTTCAACGAGGCCTGGGACGTCATGGAGACCTACATGATCCCGGGCCCGGTGGACCAGCCGACCAACAGCTTCTACGACCCGTCCAGCCCGGCGACTTATGCCGCCGAGCACATGGACCCCTCGAACTACCCTTCGCCGATCAACGGTGACATCCCCGTCGGCCAGGACCCGCTGGCCGCCGAGCTGTCCTCGACGTACGGGACGGATGAGATCTACGGGATGCACTGGCTGCAGGACGTGGACAACGTCTACGGGTTCGGCAACGCCCCGGGCGCCCCGTGCGCCGGCGGCCCGGACACCCCTGGCCCGTCGTTCATCAACACCTTCCAGCGCGGCCCCCACGAGTCGGTCTGGCGCACGGTTCCCCACCCCTCGTGTGACGACTTCACCTACGGTGGGGAGAACGGGTTCCTGGACCTGTTCATCGACGACGACCAGTACGCCGAGCAGTGGCGGTACACCGCCGCACCCGACGCCGACGCCCGCGCGGTGCAGGCGGCGTTCTGGGCCAACCGCTGGGCCAGTGAGCAGGGCAACCAGGGCCAGATAGCCGGAACCCTGGACAAGGCCGCCAAGATGGGCGACTACCTGCGCTACGCCATGTTCGACAAGTACTTCAAGCAGGCCGGCGACTGCACCAGTGCCGCGTCCTGCCCCGGTGCCACCGGACGCGGCAGCGCTCACTACCTGCTCTCCTGGTACTACTCATGGGGTGGTGCGCTGGACGCTGATGCGGGGTGGGCCTGGCGGATCGGGTCGAGTCACTCGCACTTCGGCTACCAGAACCCGATGACGGCACACGCGCTGCTGACCGATCCCGACCTCGCGCCGGCCTCTCCCACCGCCCGCGCGGACTGGGAGAACAGCCTCCAGCGCCAGGTCGAGCTGTACCGGTGGCTGCAGTCCGCCGACGGCGGTATCGCCGGTGGCGTGACCAACAGCTGGGAAGGCTCGTACCAGAACCCGCCGGCCGGAACGGCCACGTTCTACGGCATGTTCTACGACGAGGCCCCGGTCTACCGGGACCCGCCGTCCAACCAGTGGTTCGGCATGCAGGCCTGGTCCATGCAGCGCCTGGCCGAGTACTACTACGAGACCGGTGACGCCATGGCCGGCGAGGTCATGGACAAGTGGGCCGCCTGGGTCATGAGCGAGGTCACCATCGGGGACAACGGGGACTTCCAGATCCCCGCGACCCTGTCCTGGTCCGGCCAGCCGGACAACTGGAACCCGGCCAACCCCGGCTCCAACTCCGGCCTCCGCGTGACCGTCACCGACTACAGCCAGGACGTCGGCGTCACCGGATCCCTGGCCAACGCCCTCGCCTTCTACGCCGCCGCCAGCGGCAACGAGCAGGCCAAGGACATGGCCGCCGGCCTCCTGGACGCCATGTGGTACCACCAGGACGACCTCGGCATCGCCACCACCGAGACCCGCACCGACTACGAACGCTTCAACGAGGAGCTCTACATCCCGCCGGGCTGGAGCGGAACCATGCCCAACGGAGACGTCATCGAGCCGGGCGCGACCTTCAGCTCCATCCGGTCCTTCTACCAGAACGACCCGGACTGGGCCCAGGTCTCGGCCTACGCCAACGGCACCGGCCCCGCCCCGACATTCGAGTACCACCGGTTCTGGGCCCAGGCCGACATCGCCCTGGCCCTGGGCACCTACGCCGACCTCTTCGGAGAGTGAAGCCGGGTCGGCACCGGTGAGCACCACTGAGCACACCTGAGCACCACCGCACGGCACGACAGCAGAGGCCCCGGGCAGCGCCCGGGGCCTCTGTCCGTGCGCCGCCGGGTGCCGGCCGGCCCGCGGGCAGGCCGGTGGAACGACCGGAGCGGTGCGTTCGGGATCTGTCGGCAACGGGCGGTGGACTCCGGGCCCGGCGGAAGGACCCCACCGGTGCCGGCCGGGCCTGCACTATCGTGTTCGCCGTCCCATCGCCGGTGCCGGGAGACAGCCCCGTGGAGTACTGCATACCGTGCCGTCGCCACCTCAACGGCGCTCTGGTCTGCCCCGGATGCGGGCAGGTGTGCGACGGGTCGGGAGAATCCGTGGGCCGTATGGCCTCCGTCACCGCCCCTGCGGCCGGTATCACCGGGGAAGGCGGAGGGCCGGAGGAGCACCGCCCTCCCGCTCCCTCCCCCGCTCCGCGACGCGGCCGGCGTGGCCGGCGACGAGCACCCAAGGGCGGCCGGCGGCGGGTCGTTCTCGGCAGCGCACTCGGGCTGCTGGTCCTGGGGGTCGCGGTGGTGGAGGTGGGCGAGGTGGTCCTGCCGGGTACGGAGACACCCGAGGCGGACCTGGTCGGCGACCGGCCCGGGCTCCCGTCCGGACCGGAGGAGGACGGCACCCCGGAGGAGGCCGGGGACGGAGCGCCGGGCGCGACGCCCGGCGTGGCCCCTCCCGGGGAGGAGGACACGCGGTCATCCACCGATCCCGAGGAGTCCCCGGGCGGCGAGGACGAGGAAGCGACCGGGGAGGACGGGGAGGCGGACGAGGGGGAGGAAGAAGGCGCGGGCGAGGAGACCGGGCCGCCGGACACCCCGGACCCCCAGGACTCTCCCCCACCGCCCGCACCGGAGCCCTTGCCGGAGAGTCCCTCGCCCACCCCCGGGGAGAGCGAACCGGCGGATGAGCCTCCCCCCTCACCGACGCCGTCACCGACGCCGAGTTCGTGCTTCTTCTGGTGGTGCCGCTGAGACACCGGCCGCACTCGTGGAGCCGGGGGCCCGGTCGGATGACCGGGCCCCCGGCGGTGGGGCTGTTGTTGCCTGTGGTTCCGTTGTCCTACTCTCCGAAGAGGTCGGCGTAGGTGCCCAGGGCCAGGG
>NZ_BAAAMJ010000067.1:0-15834 GCF_039529215.1 Streptomyces sodiiphilus
GCGGCGTCCGTCCGGGTGACACGGCGGAGCTCGTGCTCCGCGTCGAGCTCCGCCACGTCCGTGTCGGCTGCCGCGCGCTCGCTGTCGGTCAGCGGGCCGTGCTCCTCTTCGAGCCAGTTCACCAGCTCGCGCATGCGGTCCCGGTCCCGCTTGAGGCGCAGAGCCTCGGCAACATACGCCGACAGACCCCGCTCCGCCGCGTCTGACCGGATCTCCTCCAGGAGATCCACAGGGATGGTCACTGTCACCTTGGTGGTCGCCATACAGCAGACCATACTCCAGGTACTGGATGCCTTACCAGCATTCGCGCCCCACGCCGATCGGCGGCCTGCCTATGGACAAGAACCAGGACGACGAGGGCTGAAGCGGCGACGTCGGGCCCCACCGTCGGAGCGGTGGGCCCTACGTTCAGCCCGGTGAGGCTGGGCGGAGGATACGAGATCCGAACTCGTGAGGGGTTCCCCCCAACACGCTTTCCAACTCTGCGTCTGGGGGGCCAGTGGCGTCCAGCAGAACTGCAAACCACAGCTGAGCTACTTGCCGTGCTCGGGGCCGTACCACTGGAGGGCCTGCCCGGTCGTTGCGGCGATGCACTCGAAGTCGTGATCGCGATGGAGCAGGGTGAGCCCCTGCAGCTCGGCTGTCGCGGCGACGACGAGGTCGACCGCTCCGGCGCTCCGGTGTTTCCCCTGTTTGGTGAGGGCTTCCTGGACCTGCCAGGCGCGGTCGTAAGCGCGGTCGTCGACGGGTACCCAGCCGAAGATCAATCGCATGTCTTCGATGCCGCGTGCCCGGTCGGCAGCCGACCGGGCGCTGTAGAAGAACTCCAGCTCGGTGATGGGGCAGGTCGCGATGAGCCCGGCCGCGGCGGCCTGGTCCCAGCCGTACTGCTCCGCGTCCCCGCGCATGAACCGCGCGAGCGCGCTGGTGTCGATCAGGAACTGGGCCGCGTTCACCGGCGGTAGTTCTCCTTGTCCTCGAACAGCTCCAGATCAAAAGCGCCGTCCCCGGCCGCGGCCCGCAGCCGGGCAAGGGCCAGGGCCCGGCGCCGGCTTTCCAGCACCTCGCGGAGAGCGGTGTTGACCGTCTCCTTCTTGGTGCTCGTCCCGAGGGCCTTCGCCACGTCCGCGACCAGGTCGTCGTCCAGGTCGATAACCGTCCGACTCATGTGCGTCTCCCTGATATCAAGTGTGGGATCGAATATACCTCGCGAGGTGCCATGTGGGTGTCGGCCGGGCCGGCGAGACCTGCGCGAGCATCACCCTGAATACGGGCGGGGGTGAAGACGCGTTCCGCCTCGCGTGGTGCGGCGTGCGCTGCTGCGGGGCGGGCAGGCCGAAGCCGCGTCGGCGCCGATCTCGACGCAGCCCCATGGTCGGCTGATGCCGTACGAGGGTAGATCCCGGAGCGCTCGTCGCCGCCCGCCCCGGGCGATGAGCCGCCGGCAAGGGATTGCCACCGGTTACCAAAATGTTCTGAATGCACCGATGCAAGGCAATCAACACTGCAACCACGGACGGCGTAGGGCCCCACCGCCGGAGCGGTGGGGCCCTACGTTCAGCCCGGTGAGGCTGGGCGGAGGGTACGAGATTCGAACCCGTGAGGGGTTGCCCCAACACGCTTTCCGAATGTTCGCTTGTCTGTCCGGCGGGAGCCGTACCCGTCCTGAGCTGCGGCGGAGTGTTCGGGGTGGCCCCGTGCGGACGAACCCGGACGGAGCCGAATGAGACCAGAACTGAGACCGTACGGGTAGGAGCGTCTTCCGCCGGGCGTGGCAGTCGGGGCGCCAGCCGTTTACCAGGCAGGTCGCTGAAGACCGGGTCTCAGACGTCGGTGGCGGGCAGGAGACGGACCTCGGCGAACTGCCAGGGGGTTTTCGCAGCGGTGGCGAAGGCGGCGGGGCCTTCTGGGAGGTGGGTGAGGACGCCGAGGAGGAGGGTGTGGGAGACGGCCAGGAGGGGGCCGTGGCGCCCGGCGGTGTGGCGGAGGAAGGCGGCGCAGTGACGGGCACGGGTGTGGAGTTCGGTGAGGCTCTCGCCGTCCTCGCAGCGTAGGGAGGGGTTGGCGAGGCGGCGGGCTCGCCAGGCGCGGTAGGCCGGTGGGTAGGTCGCGGCGGTGCGGCCGAGGACGATGCTGGGGGCGCGCCATTCGGCGAGGAGGCCGGAGGTGGCGACGATCGGCAGACCCGTCAGGTGTGAGAGGAGGGTGGCGGTCTGGCGGGCGCGGGGGATCGGGCTGGTGACCATCGCGGTGATGCCCTTGGGAAGGGGCAGGGATCGGCGTACCTGAGCGCGTCCCTCGACGGTGAGGGCGGCCTCGTGCGGGGCGTGGTAGCCGGGGCGGTGGCCTTCGTAGGCGCCGTGGCGCATGAGCCAGATGTCAGCCAAGGACCCAGCCTCCGTCGACGCGCAGGGTCTGGCCGGTGATGAATCCGGCGTCGTCGGTGGCGAGGAAGGCGACGGCTGCGGCGATGTCGTCCGGGCGGCCCCGGCGCTGGACGCACTGGCGGGCGAGCTGCCGGGTGGTCATGGCCTTCGGGTCGTCGACGACGGTGTCCTCGGCGGGGACACGGATGGAGCCGGGGGCAACGCAGTTGGCGGTGATGCCGACAGGGCCGAGTTCGCGGGCGAGGGCACGAGTGAGCCCTTCGAGGCCGGCTTTGGCGCTGATGTAGCCGGCGAGGTCATGGCGGCCCGCCGTGGCGAGGACGGAGCCGATGGTGATGATCCGGCCCCAGCCGGCAGCCGTCATGGCGGGGGTAAGTTCGTGGGCGAGGAGGTAGTGGCTGGTCAGGTTGGTGGCCAGTGCGTCGTCCCAGTGGGCGGGCGTCGTCGCTGGCCACGGCCGACGGGGATAGGCACCGGCGTTGCTGACCAGGATGCTGATCGGGCCGAGCGCGTCCTGGGCCTTGTGGCAGAGGGCGCGTACGGTCCCGGCGTCGCGAAGGTCAGCCGCCAGGGGGACGGCCGTGCCGCCGCTGTCGGTGATAAGGGCGGCGAGCTTGTCCGCGGCCCGGCCGTCGTGGAAGTGAGCGAGGGCGACGGTGGCGCCTTCGGAGGCGAGGCGGCGGGCTGTGGACGAGCCGAGGCCACCGGTGGCTCCGGTGACCAGGGCGGTGCGGCCGTTCAGAGGGCCGGGCATGGCGACTCCAGCGGGCAGAAGTAGGTGGCGGGGTTGAAGGCAGGGCTCATGGCCTCGGCCAGCCGGGCGATGAGGACGAGCCGATCCTCGGGGGCCAGGTCCGCAAGGTTGTAGACGCCGAGGATGCGCATGACCAGGTAGGGGCGGAGCAGATTGGCGAGGTCCGCGCTGGGCCAGAGGCGGTCCGCGACCGGCCGTACGAGCTGGTTCCAGTACGCGGTTACGACTGCTTGCCGGGGAGTCGAGAGGCGCGGGGCGTAGTCGATGTGGATGGCACTGGTGGTGCGGTCGATGAACGCTCGCCGGAGTTCGGGTGTGTTGGCCGGGGCGTGGGCGAAGGTGGCGGGGTGGTCGGCGAAGGCGGTCGGGTTGTACGCGGGTACGAGCCATCCGCCGAGGGCGGAGGCGTACCAGAGGAAGTTCGTGAACTCGCCGTGGATGCTGTTCATCCCCGCGGTGTCGTAGTCGAACCAGGCGAGCGGGTGAGCGAGGTTGACGTCCGTGGGATCGCCCTGGGTGAGGGCCGCCCAGACTGGCTCGGCCGTGGCGAAGTGGGCGCGGAGCCGGCGGAGGGTTGTGGCCCAGTCCAGATGGTGCCGACGGCCGTTGATGTTCAGGGCGTAGGAGCCGAGGCGGGAGACCGGGACGTCGACGAGGCCGTCGGCGACTCGGAAATCGTTGCCGGTGTAGTACGTGTCGAGTCGACCGCCGGGCGCCGCGCGCTCCCAGTACAGCTTGCGGATGACGTTCGCCGGATCGGTTGGCCACGCCGTCGAGAGGATGACCTCGCGGTAAGCGGTCGTGAGGCGGTCCATGTAGGCGTGGAGGTCGCTGCTTGGCTCGCTCGCGTTGAGGAGGTCGAGCAGGAGTCCCCGGTCGGTGCCGCCGGGGAGACGCTCGTATGCGAGGAGGCGCCCGCCCGGCACGCGCAGGTGGGCGTGGAGGGCTGGGACGCGGTAGTGCCGGGCCAGTCGGGCGTGGCCGCGTATCTCCTCGCGGGCCTCAGCCGGATTGCGGGTGTACTTCAGGAGCAGCGGTTGGCCGAAGATGTCGATGGAGCAGAGCAGGTTGTGGGTGAAGCGTCGTACCGGGCCGATCCGGAGGGGAGACCGGGCAGTGGTCATCGGGCCCTCGCCCCCTTCAGCAGTTCAAGGCAGACCTGAGCCAGCGCGGCGGGTGGGAAGGCGTCCATATGGATGGCCGTGTCCGGGGGGATGGCGTCACGGACGGGGCACAGGTCGCCCTGGTGCATGCGGTTGGACAGTCCGGTGGCGACGGCGTGGTGGTGCGGCAGGCCGGTGCGCCACTTGCTGTGGCTGTGGCGTGCGTACAGACCGACGACCGGCGGGCTGCTGCCGTTCTCGCCACGCGCCATCGCGGCGAGGTGAGTGAGCCCGGTGTCGTTGCCGACGACCAGGTGGCAATGGGGGAGGAGATCGACGAGGGAGGCGGCCGGCACTCCGTCGAGGCGGAGGATCTCTACGTGGCGCCGAGGGGCCTCTGCGGTGATGCGGGGGCCGTCGGCCGGATTGCCGCCGATGAGCAGCAGGCGGGCCTGGGTCTGGTGGACCTCGGCGATGTGTTCAGCGAGGGCTGTGTACCGCTGCGCGGTGTAGTCCTTGCGTTCCGGCCAGCTGGTGGCGGTGATGGCGGCGATGGCCAGGCCGCCCAGCCAACCCACCGAGCGCAGTTCCTCCACGAGCTCGTTCGGTCCGGTCATGAGGGTGGGAGCGAAGGGGGGTGCACCGGGGAGGCGGATACCGAGGCGGCGCTCCAAGGCCAGGTGGTGGCGGGCGGGCAGGTCCGGGTGGGCGCGGCCGTCGCTCGACCAGCAGGGTGGGGCGGCCGGGTCGAGCACCAGGCTCGCCGTCGCCTCCGAGTCATGTGCCTCGACCCCTGCGCGGTCCCCGATCACGGCTTGCCGGCCACTGGGCGTGGTGGTCTGAGGCTGCGTGATCAGTCCGGTGCGGGCGATCAGCCCTGCGTACGGACCCACTGCCCGAACGGCCGCGCGGACCGACCGCAGCCGCAGCCAGTCGAGGACCGCGCGAACCCCTGACAGCGCGAGGAGGGTGTCGCCGAGCTTCCCCTCGAAGGCCACGATGGTCTCGCGACATCCACTCAGGCGGTGGATGAGCTCGACGGAAGGGGCGAGCGGGAGCGGCGCGCCGATGGGAACGTTGTCACGGTCGTACCCGAGCGGGGTGGTGTGGACGGCTCCGGTGGGGACGACCAGGGAGCCGTGGTGGAATCTGATCTCCTCCGGGGCGACCGCCGTCATGCCGCGCCCTCGATCGTGGTGAGGGAGACCAGCGGCAGACCGAGGTCGGAGAGAAGGTCACGGGCTCCTCGGGTGGTGTCCTCCACCAGGCAGGCCGCCGCCAGCGGGACGGCGCCGGCCTCGCGGAGGCGGTGGGTGAGGTCGGCCAGGGTCCGGCCGGTGGTGATCTCGTCGTCCACGATGACGGTGCGCTGTCCGGGGGTGATGCCGTACGCGAAGACGTCGGTGCGCATCGCGTGGGGCTCGCTGAAGCGGACCGCGCCGTCGAGCGGGAGGTGCAGCTTCCAGGCGATCTTGTACGGGAGGCGGGCGGCGCCTGCGAGGGAAATGGTCGGCAGGATGCCGCCGGCGTCCAAGCCGAGGAGGAAGTCCACGGAAGTGAGTCCGTCTGGCGCCTGCTCCTGGAGCAGGCGCCACAGGTGAGCCCCGCTGTTGGCGAGGGCATCGGGGTGGACCGGGTCCTCCAGCCCGTCCAGGGAGTGGATAACGCGTTCGCGGCGACTCGTGGCCCCGACGCTGAGGCGCTCGACGATCCGGGCGGAGAAGGACGGCAAAACGGTTTCGGACATGGCGAAGCTCCTGTCGGATGGAGAAGGAGGAGGAAGGGAGGGGCTGCTCAGGCGGCGAGTTGGGCGGCGTACCAGGCGAGGAACTGGTCGACAGCCGCGGTGACGGGCTTGAGGACGAGCTCGGTTTCGCCGTCGCGCCAAGCGCTGGAGATCTCGGCCAGGGAGGGCACCGAGAGAACGGGCAGGCCCGGCATGCGGGAGGCCGAGGCGAGGATCCGGTCGGGGCCGGACTCCCACTGGTTGTGCTCGCGGAGGAGAAGGCGGCAGGCCAGCACGAGGTGCTTGTAGAGCTGCCGCAGTGTGGCTGGCCCCGCGTCGGCGCGCAAGCGGCGCATGGTCAGGATGACCTGGGGGAGTTCGCGGACGGCGGCGAACGCGAGCTCGTCGCGGCCGATCGCCGGCAGTTCGAGGTCGGGCGCGGCGTACAGGACGGGGCTGCCCTGCTGGAGCTGGTGGAGAGCGAACGCCAGGCGCGGGGTGAGGCGCCGAGCGGTCAGTTCGCCGGAGGTGACGAGGGTGGGGCCGAGGGAGGCCGCACGGCCCAGGGCGGTTCGGTACTGCTTCAGGGCCTCGTGGACCCGGCCGGTGGCCTCGTGTTCGGCGATCACGAGCAGATCCAGGTCGGACCAGCCGGCGATCCAGCCCTCTTCGGCGGGGCTGCCGGTCAGGGCCGCGAGCCGTACGCCGGGGCCGTACGCCCGTACTCCGCCGGTGAAGTCGGCCGTCGCCGAGGCGACGACCGCCGGCAGGCCCAGCGCGTACGGGGGCACCACGCGCAGCGCCGTGACCGTGGGCGGGGCGGCGATGCGCCCGAGTCGCGCGCGAAGGGCGGCGATGCTGCCGGTGTTGTCGATCACGTGATCGGCCGGCGCGGCGACCAGATGAGCACCGCGGCTCATCTTGACCTCGTCCTTCGCGGCGACGGCCTGGGCCGGAGTGCCGGACCGCTCGACGCGTACGGCGAAGGAGGCATCCAGATAGACGATCTGGAGCGTGTCGCCCATGAGCTGCTTGAGCTCGGCGATCGAGGTGTCGTCGTGGACGGACTCGATGGTGAACAGCGAAGTGTCGACGTGGGCGTCCGCGAAGCGGTTCAGCTCACCGAGCAGCAGCTCGGCCTGCCGACGGGCCGACAGCGCGTACGGGTCCGCAAGACCCTTCCGGTGTGCCGCCTGCCGCAGCAGGAAGCCGATCTTGAGACGTTGGGCCCCGCACGCGCGCTGGACGAACTCGGCGCTGGTGCTCTTGCCGCACTCGCTCAGCCCGCCGAAGGCGAGGACCCGGCGCAGGTGCCGACTCGGCTTGATCTCGGCAGGGGCGGCGTCGTCCCGCCCGTACAGCTTGAAGCGGGCCGGTACGGGAAGTCGGCGGCGGCCGGCGGCGACATCGGAGACCAGCGCGTCCAGGGCGGCACACAACTCCTCCCGCTGGCCGTGGAGGGCGGGGACGCGCCGACGGGTGAGCTCGTCCCGGGCTGCCGCCCGCTCGCTGTGCCAGATCCGCAAGGTCAGCACCGACAGACGGTCGACGACGGAGGCGAGCGTCTCGGTGTGCAGCGGCGCGTCAGCGCGACCCGCGTCCGCCAGTGAGCCGAGGACCTCGTCAGCCCGCTCGGCGAGCGCATTGCGTTCGGCGTTGAGCTGGTCGATCTCGCGCTTGCAGTCGGCGACCTGGGCGGCGGAGAGTAAGGCGCTGCGCACCCTGTCCTCGGTGTCCCACAGGCGTCCGTTGACGGTGTGGAGCCGGGTGACGGCGTCGTCCAGGCGGTGGCGGTCCTTGTCCTGGAGCATGGCCATGGCGCGAGCCAGGCCGGGAGGCGGGACCAGCGGCGGTGGGGTCTGGGTCATCGGGAACTCTCATCGGTGAGTCGGCTGAGGCCAAGGTGATCGAGCACGTTGGCGTGAACGTCGTCCAGGGAGCGGCCCTCGCAGTCCACCACCGCGGTGTACGCGCCGTGGTCTGCCTGGTGGAGCAGAACCGCGTGCAGCGTCTTCTGGTAGGCCGGGTAGATCCCGGTCCACGGGCGACCCTCGCGGGCGCTGGTGATGGCATAGCTGCGCTCGGCGTCGAGGGACGGGAGCAGGAGGATCGAGGTCTCCGATGCCTCCGCTCGTGAGCCGGCGATATCCGTCACGGCCTTGAATGCCTCACCGACCGTCAGGCCGTCCTTGACCACGCATGTAGCGGCCGCTGCGGCGAGGAGCATGGGCAGGCCCCGGTCGAGCAGCCCCGTACGCCCGTCCTCGCGTGCGGCGGCCCGTTTGGCGTGGCCGACGAGCAGCATCTCGGTCAGCTCGACGGTTGTGGACGTCTCGAACCACCACCGGGCGTAGTTGCCGGTGGCCACCCGCGCCCACGGCTCGGGGTCGTGTTCGTGGACCGCGCCCAGCGGCTGGAGGCCGTCCCATCGCTCGGCCAGCCGCACCAGATGGGTCGTCTTGCCCACGTTGTCGGGGCCATTGAGGCTGACGAAGTCGGAGACTTGCTCCATGGATCACGCCTCGCGGATCGGGAGGTCGAGAACGGAGACGATCGCGTCCGTGTTCGCGGCGATGAAGTCGGCGAGCTCCGGCGGCATCAGGTTCAGCTCACGGACGGCCTCGGCGGTGAAGGGCACCCGGACCACCTCGTACCCGCCCCGCTCCGGCTTGGCGAACTCCGTACCCGTACGCACGGCCAGGTCCATCGACTCCAGACGCGCGGCGAAGATGTGCTGGACGCCGATGCCGCGCTCCAGCTCGTCGGTGATCAGGTGGACGAGCTCGGCGCGCTCCAGCTTGCCGCCCAGTTCCTCGAACACCTCCCGGTGCAGGGCCGCCTCGATGGTCGCGTCGTCCTCCTCGACCCCGCCGCCGACCGACACCCAGTACGGCTTCCTCCCGGGTTTGGTGCGCTTGATGAGGACGAGCTCGTCGCCGTCGAGGAGGATGGCGCGGGCGTTGCGCTTGACGATGTCGGTCATGCCGGTTGCTCCTTCTGGTGGTGGTACGGGGGGGAGAACAGGTGCAGGGCCGCCTCAGGGACGCTGGGCACCTCCCCGGCCCGGTGGATTCAGCATGGTGCAGGACGACCACAGGGTGTGACGTACGGGCGCTGCAGCAATGCTGCAGCGTTGCCGAACAGGGCTGACTACGCTGACCGTTCCGGCGTTCCATCGGGTGACGGACAGGGGGGTGCGACGGTGGTCACGGTGCAGCGATGGTCCGGCCGGGAAGCCCGGCTGTTGCGCGATGCCCTGCGCATGAGCCTGCGGGACTTTGCGGCCTACCTGGGGGTCAGCGACCGGACCGTGTCGAACTGGGAAGGAGGCGGCGCGGGTTACCAGCCACGTGTTGAGTCCCAGGCCGTGCTCGACACAGCACTCGCACGCGCGTCGGACGACGCGAAGGCCCGGTTCGCGACTGCTCTGGGAAAGACTGACGCAGTCGCACCCGCGGCAAGCCGGATCGAAGTCGACTCCCACAAGTTCCTGCCGGTCTTCATCGGCGTCCAGCGTGCCGGCCGACTCCGCGCGCACATGGCACCGAGTGCAGACGACCAGTGGCTGGACTCTTCCTTGGCCCGAGTGGACCACCCCGAAGCGCAGGACTGCGTCCTGTACGTCTTCGCGTGCGGGGTAGCCGTCTTCCACCTCGTCCAGCCGCATGAGCCCACCGCGCTCACCGACCTCGCAGTCTGGCGCTACCGCTCATACGCCTCCGACCTGCCCTGGGCACGGGAGAAGCTCCGCGACCTCCTGGACGAGGGCCACGCCCGCGTCCCCAACCCCGAATACGTCCTTTCCCTGTACTGGCTCACCGCCGGCCCGTGGACCGGAAACGCCTACGACACCGCCCTGCGCCTGCTGTCCACGCCCTCTGTCCTGGTCGACCGCGGCGCCCCGGGCGGGCCCGTGCCCCTGGACGGCACAGTCGAGGAGTCGCTCCTCGCCACCGGCTTCGACCATCCGGACATCGTGTCCTTCGGCGTACGGGGAGTCTCCACCGCCTACGCCGGCTGGTCCGGTGTCGCCTACGCCTCGCACTCCCGCGAGCGCAGCCTCTCCATCGACGAGCTGGTCACCTGCGAACTGACCGTCCAGGCCCTGTGGTGCTTCACCCGCCAGATCCAGCAGATGATCGAGGACGGAAGAGACCCTTCCATGCCCGAGCAGTACGGCTGGCGTTTCCTGCGCGCCGCGTGCTCCAGGCTCACCACCGCCCGTGCCCAGGAGACCGCGCAGCACGTCCTGATGCGGGAGGCCATCATGAAGTCCAGCGGGCTTGCCGAACGGCTGCGTGCCGCGCAGGACGCACTACGTGAGAGCGCCGACTGAATAGACGGGTCAGGAGAGACAACGGATGGATATCGGCAGTGCCGCGCTGATCGTGGTGGACATGCAGAACGGATTCGTGAACCATCACAGCCGCCATGCCGTGCACGCGGTCTCCGACGTGGTCGCCCAGTGGTCCGCCGCCGGTCGGCCTGTGGTCTTCACCCGGTACTTCAACTATCCGGACAGTCCCTACGAGCGCTTCTTCCAGTGGCGCCGGCTCCGGGAACCACCCGAGACCGACATCGTTCCCGAACTCACGGAGGCGGTCGCCCGCGCACACGCGGTCGTCGACAAGACCGGGTACACACTTTTCACCCCCGAGGCCACTGAACTGATCCGCCAGTCCGGCTGGACCGACCTCGTGTTCTGCGGGATCGCCACCGAGAGCTGTGTCCTGAAGTCCGCGGCCGACGCATTCGAGCACGGCTACGCGCCCTGGATCGTCACGGACGCCTCCGCCAGTGATGCGGGCCCGGACGTCCACGATGCCGGCCTCCTCGTCGCCCGCCGTTTGGTCGGGGTCGGCCAACTCGTCACCGGCGAGCATGTGATGGGGCGACTCGCTGCGTACGCCGGGGCCCCGGTGCTGGAATAGCCCCATGGCCGACACACCGCCCCCGCCCCCGTGCCGCGTCGGTTCGCCCGCCGCCCATGACACGGACCTGATCGTCGTCGGCGGTGGCCCGGCCGGCTGTGCCGCCGCCCGTATGGCCGCCGGTGTTGGCATGCGCTCGGTCTTGGTCGAGCCGGACCGGCTGTGCCGCAACCTCTACCGGATCCCGTCCCTGAACAACGTCCTGGGTGGCCACTCCAGCGGCCCCGGGCTGGCCGAGGCCATCGCTGCGGAACTGAGGAGCACACGGCTGTGCCGCCTCGAACTGGGCCGGCGCGTCACCGAACTCCGCGCCGACGAAGGCCGCGTGACCGTCACGCTCGACACCGGCGCCCGTCTCACTGCTCCGTACGCCGTCGTCGCCACCGGAGTAGGTTGCCTCCAGCCCCGTGACGTCACATGGATCACCGCCCCCGGCGGTCTGACTCTGCTTCCGCTCTGGCAGGCCCGGGAGGCCGACGCCGAGGGCCGCACCCTTCTCGTTCTGGGCGGTGACCGTCCGATCGGCACCTTTCTGCGTGCCCACCCGGTCACCGGTACGCGTCTGCTGGTGGCGTACCCGGCGGCCGACGCGTACAAGGTCGAGGAGATCCGCGAGGACCCGCGGGTCACACTCCTGCCCGTCGAGCACCTGACGCTGGAGCCCGGGGAAGGCGTCGCCGTGTCGGCGGAAGCGGTGGGCCGCGGCGGTGAGCGGTGGACGGTCGCGGCGGACGCCGCCTACCTGAGCATCGGGAGCGCGCCGACCGCGCCGCCCGGCGATCTGGTCCGCGGTGCGGACGGATTCTGCCCGCCCGCCGGGCAGCATCCCCGCGTCATTGTGGCCGGCGACGTCCGCTCCGCCCGCTTCCAGCGGATCATGACTGCCCTGGGCTCCGGCAGTGAGGCCGCGCTGCACGCCTACTACGCGACCAGGCAACCCCTCACCGAAGGCTGAGCCACACCGCCACGAAACGATGACGATGACGCTCGGAAGGGGACCTCCGTGGCCAACGAGGCCGAGGCAGCAGTGGCTGCTGCCATCGTCGTTCAGGGCGGGCGCGTCCTGCTCGTGCGACGCCGAGTGGCGGAAGGCGCACTCTCGTGGCAGTTCCCGGCAGAAGAAGGCCCAACCCGAGGAGACTCCCGAAGAAGCCGCAGCGCGCGAAACCCAGGAGGAGACCGGGCTCCAGGTGACCCCGCGGAGCGTGCTCGGACAACGGGTTCACCCCATGACGGGCCGGGAAATCGCTACATCGCATGCCGACTCGTCGGCAGCGAGGCGCTCATCGCGAGTGATGAAGAAGTGGCCGACCTGGCCGGGGCCGCGCACGGCGAGATCCCGCAGTACGTGCCGTACGGGCTGTTCGAGCCGGTGCGGGACTACCTCGACGCGGCTCTGCTGCCGTGAACTCCGTCAAGTCAACGTCTTTGGGAGGCCAGGAGCGTGGTGGGACGACGTCGACTTCGGGCTCGGGTCATCCGCGTACGGCGTGGCCGGCTGCGGCGCCGCTACCAGCACGGCTGCGGGGACCGCTGCGGATGCCAACCCGGCGTCTGCCTTCAGAAGATCAACACCCGGTGATGCCCGACATCGACTGGATACGCTCACCGCTTTCCGCGGATCCTCCATAGGGGGGCCGCGTACTGGTCCGGGCGGTTGGCAAGCAGGAGAGCTCGGAGGTCGTGGTGCTGGGTGGCGTGGTAGCCGAGGGTCTCGGTGATGCGGCGGAAGGTGGTGTGGGTGATGCCGTGGCTGCGGCCCCGTTCCTCGAACCGGTCGAGTTGGCGGAGGACACGCTCCGGGACGAGCCCATCTTCCGGGTGGGGGCCGAGCCGTGCAGCCTTCTCCCGCTCGCGGTCGATCTCGGAGTATCCGCAGATCTCACGGCTGTGTTGCTCGGCTTGGGCGAGACTCTGAGTGGAGGTGATGGCGCGGGCGAGGCGATTGCGGGCGAGAGCCTCGTCCAGGTCGGCTTCGTGGACTGTTGCGCCCTCGTGGGTGAGGGGGATGGGCAGGCCGGCGTCCCTGATCTCACAGAGCCCGCGGATGCCTCGGGCGGTTGCGGCGAGCATGGCTGTGGCTTCGGAAGGGTGCCACTCAAGGACTGAGGCGACTGGCTCGACGTGTCGGGCGGTGAGGGTCAGGACTGCCGGACCCACGCGGTCGCGCAGGACTTCCGCGGAGAGTTCACCGTCGAGTCCGGGACCGGCGACCAGGAGGCGTGCGCGGGCGTCGGTATGGCGGCAGGCGGCCAGGGTGAGGGCGTCGCCGAGAGGACTGCGGAGGGTGGGTTCGTCGCCCGTGGCGAGGATGTCACCGCCGACGTCCAGGAGGTCGATGGATGCGGGGTGCAGGTGCTCGATGAGTTCGCCCAGTTGACATGCGATGCCTTGGGCGCCGCTGTGGGGGTCGATGAGCGCGAAGGTGTGAGGCAGTTCGGCGGCGAGCCTGGGCAGGGCCGAACCTGCGGGGGGTCTCGGCTTCGTGCCGGCGAGGACGGCGTGGACCCTCGGGGTGAGCTGCCGGAGGCCGGTGAAGTCGGCAGGCCCTCGCGGGCCGGGTACCGGGTCGATGAGAAGGCGATCCCACGCATAGGTGAGGATCACTGCCGGGCTCCCGGCGCCGTAGAGAGCCGAGGCGATCATGGAGGCCGCGACTGCGTCGCCCCCTCCACCCGCTGCCACGATCAAGCGCGTCACCCGTGCCAGCGTAGAGGGTGCCGGGCCGGCCGCTCACTCTATAGTGGCCACTGGCACTGGCCAGCGCGAGGGAGGGAGCCGGATGCCGCGGATCGAAGAGGCACAACCCAAGTATCTGCAGATCGCGCACTACATTCGGGATCAGATCCTCCGGGGTGACCTGCGGCCGGGGGATGAGGTTCCGTCCGAGCGGCAACTGGCCAGCGACTGGGGTGTATCGCGGCCGACGGCCGCCCGGTCGCTGGAAGCCTTGAGCCACCACGGCCTGGTCGAGAAGCGTCAGGGCTCGGGAACGTACGTGCGCGGGCTGGCGGTCAATCGGCGCGCCCGTGAGCTGTACGGAAGGGCCAGGCAGACAGGGAAGATCTACACACCCGGCGAGTACGCGGTCATCACCTCGGCCGGATGGCTGGAGGCTCCAGCTCATGTGGCCGAGGCGCTGGCCCTGGCCCCCGGGACCCAGGCAGTTCACCGGCGGAGAGTAACCAAGAACGCGTCCGGCCCGATCACCCTTTCCACCTCGTGGTTCGGTCCGGAGGTGGGCGAGCGGGCACCCCGGCTCCGTGACCCGGACCGCATTCGGGAGGGCACGCTGATGTACGTGGAGAGTCAGACCGGTCGACAGGGGAGCTACGCCGAGGACCGGATGTGTGCTCGACTGGCTACCGGTTGCGAGGCGGCCGATCTGGAGTTGTCGGTTGGTTCAGCGGTGCTGATCGTCCATCACGTGGTCTATGACCTGCAGGATCGCCCGCTGGAGTTCTCCGAGGCGACGTATCCGCCCGGACGTTGGGCGTTCGAGCAGGGGTACCCGATCGGCTGACGTTTCCGCTTTCCCCTATGCACCGCTTGCCCGGGCAGGGTGGCTAATGCCACTATCCAGCAAGTGGCCAAGGCCACTTCGAAGTGGCGCGGGCGTGGGCCGTGAACGCGGACTCACGGCACGTCGCGCAAGGGGCTCGGCGCCGTGAGTTGCGACGGCGGGGGTGACAGGGGGCGGCAGCCCCCGATCGTTCCTGACGCTTGCAGCGATGGACGCTCACGCCCGTGCCACGACCAAGCGGTGCTGTCCGGCTGCGACGGCACCCGTAGGGAGGGAAGCGAATGAGCAACACTGCCGGTGTCTGCGGTCTCGGGAGTCGTGGGAGCGAGCCGGTGCCGATGGGAAGCATGACCCTGTATCCGGTGCCCGAGTCGGTTTCGCGGGCCCGGCGCTGGTTCCGGAAGCTCACCGACCGGCACAAGCTGTCCTGTTCCGTCGACGACTGCGTGCTGATGGTCTCCGAGCTGGTCACCAACGCCATCCTCTACGGGGAAGCCGAGGAGCCCTGGCGGGTGCGGGTTGAATGGTGGCGCGTGGGAAGTGCTCTTCGGGTGGACGTCCACAGCCCTGGCCTTCCCAGCCATGTGCGGATGCGTGAGGCCCGCACCGAGGACGTGCACGGCCGAGGTCTCGGCATGGTCGACATGCTCTCCGACTCCTGGACCGCCGGCCCCAGCCCGTTCGGCGGCACGATGGTCTCGTTCGTGGTCGATGACGCCTGGCTTTGAGTCGTTCCCCGCTTCAACTCGCACCTGTTCAGCCTGTCGGAGTCGTGCATGAGATAGCGGACACGCCTGCTGGCGGTCACGGCGCGGGTACCTCGCCGTGGTCCTCGCCCGGGAGCGGTGCGGTGGCCTGCGCAGTGAGGTTGGGGTCGGCGAGGATTCTGGCCGTGAGCGCCATTCGGCGATGACTCGGTGCAGGTTGGCGTGCACGTCCAGCTGCGCGGCATCGTGGATTGCGTTCACGAGGTCGACGACGAACTCGCGCACTTCCTCGGTCGGCAGGTGCCGGGTCCACGGGAGGATCTCTGGCAGGGCGCGCAGAATCGCGCGGGCACCCTCATCGCTGCCGATCAGGGCCGCGAACAGTTGGGTGGTGCCGTCGGCGGTCTCCTCACGCTGACGGTCATGACGCTCGGTGGTGCGGTACAGATCCTCGCCGTCGCGGCGCGTCACGTGGACACGCTGCGCGCGGTCGACGGTGTCGGCGACGCGCTTGGAGCTCTTCGGCAGATCGGAGAACGAAACGGCCGGAGTGGACATACGTGGAGACTGGTTCGGAATGTATTCCGCAGTCAAGTGCGGGTGGCCGGTGTCTCGCATGGCCAAAGTGAATGGCCAGCACGGCGTCGATCGCGTACGTGTGGCTGTGCAGGCCTGCGGCGGCAAGGAGCCGACGAGCCTGCCT
>NZ_BAAAMJ010000068.1:0-143071 GCF_039529215.1 Streptomyces sodiiphilus
CAGGAACTCCTCGCCAACGCCCACCCGCCCGTCAACTGACAGCGGTGGAACCCGGTACGGCTTCCGGTGAGATACCGGCAGTCGGCCGGTGACCATTCCGCCCCCGGCACCCGAGGTGCCGGGGGCGGCCCGCGTTCAGGACATGAACGCATGGCGCCACCCGAGAGGTCTCCGGACCGGGGGCACGTTGCCGGTCCGGGCGGCGAATCTCCCCCGAACCGCCACCGCCGCCCCGCACGCCCGGCGGCGCAGCCGGACAGCGGGACAGCGCCCGCCGCCCGGCTACGACGAAGTCCGCCGCACCAACTCGGTGGGCAGTACCATCCGGGCGCTCTCCTTGGCCTCTCCGCGGATCTGCGCGAGCAGCGCCCGGGTCATGGCCCGGCCCATCTCCTCCAGCGGCTGGCGGAGGCTGGTCAGCGGCGGGTCCATGTGCCGGGCCATGGCCGAGTCGTCGACGCCCACCAGGGCCACGTCCTCCGGGACCGACCTGCCCAGCTCCCGCAGTGCACGGCGGGCACCGACAGCCATCAGGTCGGAGGCGCAGAAGACCGCGTCCAGATCGGGCCGGCGCCCGAGCAGCTCGTGCATCGCCGCGTGGCCGCTCTCCTCGGAGAAGTCCCCGTGCGCCACCAGGGCGGCGGCGTCGGGCCGGCCGGCCGCCCGCATCGCCTCGCGGTAGCCCTCCAGACGGCACTGGGCGGCGTACATGTCAAGCGGACCGGTGATGGTCGCCACCGTGCGCCTGCCCCGGCCCAGCAGGTGCTCCACCGCGAGCTGCGCGCCGCCGAAGTTGTCGCAGTCGACGTGCGGGAAGGACTCCTCCGCCGAGCGGCGGCCGTTCATCACCGCCGGCATCCCGATCCGGGACAGCTCGTCGGGCAGCGGGTCCTCGCCGTGCACGGAGACCATCAGCACCCCGTCCACCCGGTGGCCGGAGGCGTACTGCGCGAAGCGCTGCCGCTCCTTGGGGGTGCGGATCAGGGTGAGCAGGAGCTGGATGTCGGTGTCCGCCAGCTCGGCGCTGACCCCGCGGATGATGCCCGAGAAGTACGGCTCGGCGAAGAGCCGGGCCTCCGGCTCGGGCACCACCAGCGCGATGGCGTCCGCCCGGTTGGCGGCCAGGGTGCGGGCCGCCTGATGCGGCACGTAGCCGAGATCCTTGATGGCCCGCTCCACGGCGGCCCGGGTCCGGTCGCTCACCCGCGGCGATCCGTTGATCACCCGCGACACGGTCCCGCGGCCCACCCCCGCGCGGGCCGCGACCTGTTCCAGTGTCGGTCTTCCGCCGCGGCCGCTGCCGCGCCTAACCATCGTCATCGTTTCCTCCGGTGGTCGCCCAGGGTCCAACTACATCACGGAAACCAGGACGTTATGTCTGACGGCTTGACACCCGTCGGGGGGTCGGGAAATGTTCAACCCATCACCGTTGGGAGCGCTCCCACTCCCGTCAAACCCTACAGAACCCGTACGTTCCGAGCCCGGGCCCACCCCCACGTGCCGCACCAGACACCGGCCGGGAAAGGCAACGTCACCGCCAGGAGGACGACCACCATGCGCAGGACAACCCGTACGCCCCACCGGCACAGCCGGACCAGCAGAGCCGTCGCGGCGGGCATCGCCGCCGCCCTGGGGACCAGCCTGCTCGCTGCCTGCGGCAGCGACGACAACGGCGGAGGCGACGGCGGCAACGGCTCGGGCGACGTCACGATCTCCGTCGGCGTCTTCGGTCAGATGGACTTCACCGAGCTGTACGACGAGTACATGGACGAGAACCCGCACGTCAAGATCGAGCAGAACTCGATCCAGGAGAACCGGGACTACTACCAGCAGCTGATCACCCGGCTGCCCACCGGCAGCGGCCTGAGCGACATCCAGGCCATCGAGGTCGACAACATCTACGAGATGGCCAACGACCTCGGCCAGTACTGGGTGAACCTCAACGACTCCGAGCACGCCGACCTGGACCACTTCGTGGAGTGGAAGCGCGACCAGGCCACCAGCCAGGACGGCCGGACCATCGGCTTCGGCACCGACATCGGCCCGATGGCCATCTGCTATCGCACCGACCGCTTCGAGGAGGCGGGCCTGCCCACCGACCGCGAGGAGGTCGGGCAGCTGTGGGCGGACGACTGGGCTCAGTACATTGAGGTCGGCGAGCGGTTCATGGAGAACACGCCGAGCGACATCGCCTACGTCGACTCCGCCGGCGGCATGTTCAACGCCGTCCTCAACAGCTTCTCCGAGCAGATGTACAGCGCCGACGGCGAGGTCATCTACCAGGAGAGCGAGGCCGTGCAGAACGCCTGGGACCTGGGCGTCGCGGTGGCCGAGGCGGAGATGAGCGCCGGCCAGGACCAGTTCTCCGAGGAGTGGAACCGCGCCTTCTCCAACGGTGACTTCGCCACCATCTCCTGCCCGGCCTGGATGCTCGCCTACATCCAGGACAAGGCCGGCCAGGACGGCGAGGGCAACTGGGACGTCGCCGCTGCCCCCCGTCCGGCGAACTGGGGCGGTTCCTTCCTCGCCGTCCCGGAGGCCTCCAAGAACCAGGACGAGGCCGTCAAGCTCGCCAACTGGCTGACCGCGCCCGAACAGCAGGCCAAGCTGTTCAACACCCAGGGCAACTTCCCGAGCTCGGCCACCGCACAGGACTCCCCCGACGTCCAGGACACGACGCACGACTACTTCCGCGGAGCTCCGATCGGCCAGATCTTCTCCGACGCCGCGCAGGGCATCCCGACGATCATCGTCGGCCCGCGGAACCAGACGATCCGTGAGTCGCTGACCGACGGTCTGGTCATGATCGAGCAGCAGGGCGAGTCCCCCGACGACGCCTGGGACGCCACCGTCCGCCGCATCGAGAACGCCCTGGCCGACTGACCCGACCCGGACAGAGAGCCATGACGACTGATCACCGCGCCGCCGCGCCCCCCACGAAGCTGGGGGGCGCGGCCCCGCCCACCGCCTCATCACCCGACCCGAAGGAGCAGCGCCGCGCCCGGCGCCGCTCCCGCCGCTATATGCGGGACACCAAGTGGAGCCCGTACGCGTTCATCGCCCCGTTCTTCCTGTTCTTCGGGGCGTTCGGGCTCTTTCCGCTGATCTTCACAGGCTGGGCGTCCCTGCACCGGGTGACGCTGCAGCAGCCCACCACCATGGAGTGGGCCGGGCTGCACAATTACACCCGGCTGCTGAGCGACGAGTTCTTCTGGAACGCCCTGCGCAACACCTTCACCATCGGCCTCATCGCCACGGTGCCGCAGCTGCTGATGGCGCTGATGCTGGCGCACCTGCTCAACTACAAGCTGCGCAACAGCATGTTCTTCCGGGTCGCGATGCTGACCCCGTACGCCACCTCGGTCGCCGCCGCCACCCTGGTCTTCGCCATGCTCTACGGGCGCGACTACGGCATGATCAACTGGGCGCTGGGGCTGGTGGGCATCGACAAGATCGCCTGGGAAGCCGGGACATGGACCTCCCAGTTCGCGGTGTCCACCATCGTGATCTGGCGGTGGACCGGCTACAACACGCTGATCTACCTGGCCGCCATGCAGGCCGTGCCCAACGACCTGTACGAGTCCGCGGCACTGGACGGGGCCTCGCGCTGGCAGCAGTTCATCCATGTGACGATCCCCTCGCTGCGGCCGACCATCCTGTTCACGGTGGTGGTCTCCACCATCGGGGCCACCCAGCTCTTCGGTGAGCCGCTGCTCTTCGGCGGCACTCCCTCCGGCGGGTCCCAGCACCAGTACCAGACGCTGGGCCTCCATCTGTACGAGGTGGGCTGGTCCTTCTACAACCTCGGCCGGGCCTCCGCGATCGCCTGGGCGATGTTCCTGATCCTGATCATCATCGGTCTGCTCTACTGGGCCGTGGCCCGCTGGATCGGACGCAGTACCGGAAAGGGGGCCTGACCATGAGCGGTGCGACCGTACGGCCGGCTCCGGGCCCTCAGCGGGCCACTGAACCGACACCTCCCCGTCCGCCTTCGGGACGCCGGCGCCGCAGGGCGAAGGCGGGCAGCGCCGGCCGGACGCTGCACGCGGGCTGGCTGACCTACGTCATCCTCATCCTGTTCACCATCGGGTCGCTGTTCCCGCTGGTGTGGACCGCGTTCGCCGCCTCGCACACCAACACCCGGCTGGCCCAGACGCCGCCGCCCTTCTGGTTCGGCGGCGAGCTGTGGTCCAACCTGGACCAGGCGTGGAACACCGCCAACATGGGGCTGGCGCTGTACAACACGCTGTTCGTCGCGAGCACCATCACGGTGAGCACCGTGCTGTTCGCCACCCTGGCCGGGTTCGCGTTCGCCAAGCTGCAGTTCCGGGCGAAGAACTTCCTGCTGCTGCTGGTGATCGGCACCATGATGGTCCCGCCGCAGCTGAGCGTCGTGCCGCTGTTCATGGCGATCGCCGAACTGCAGTGGACCAACCACCTGCAGGCGGTCATCCTGCCGATGATGGTGAGCGCCTTCGGCGTCTTCTTCATGCGGCAGTACCTGAGCCAGGCCCTGCCGACCGAGCTGATCGAGGCGGCCCGGGTGGACGGTGCGCACAGCCTGCGGGTGGTGTGGCACGTGGTGTTCCCCGTGGCCAGGCCGGCCATGGCGGTGCTGGGCATGCTGACATTCGTGATGGCCTGGAACGAGTTCTTCTGGCCGATCATCGCGCTCACCCAGCAGAACCCGACCGTCCAGGTCGCCCTGACCGGTCTGGGCCGCGGCTACGTGCCCGACCAGGGCGTCATCATGGCCGGCGCGCTGCTGGGCACGCTGCCCCTGCTGATCGCCTTCGCCCTGTTCGGCAGACAGATCGTCGGAGGCATCATGCACGGCGCCATCAAGGGCTGAGCCGGCCCCTCGCACGGCCTCGCACTCTTCAACGACACCCGTAAATGGGAGCGCTTCCATGACTGAAAACAAACCCCGCGTCTTCCCCTCCGACTTCGTCTGGGGTTCGGCCACCGCCGCCTACCAGATCGAAGGAGGCGCCCGCGAGGGCGGTCGCACCCCCTCCATCTGGGACACCTTCAGCCACACCCCCGGCAAGGTGCTCGCGGGCGACACCGGCGACGTGGCCTGCGACCACTACAACCGGTGGCAGGACGACATCGACCTGATGTCCGAGCTCGGCCTGGGCGCCTACCGGTTCTCGGTCTCCTGGTCGCGGGTGCAGCCCACCGGCCGGGGACCGGCGGTCCAGCGCGGCCTGGACTTCTACCGACGGCTCGTCGACGGACTGCTGGACCGCGAGATCAAGCCAGTGCTCACCCTCTATCACTGGGACCTTCCCCAGGAGCTGGAGGACGCCGGCGGCTGGCCCGAGCGGGAGACCGCCGAGCGGTTCGCCGAGTACGCGCGACTCGTCGGCGAGGCCCTCGGCGACCGTGTGCAGATGTGGACCACACTCAACGAGCCGTTCTGCTCGTCGTTCCTCGGCTACGGCTCCGGGGTGCACGCCCCGGGCCGGACCGAACCGGAGTCGGTACTGCGCTCGGCCCACCACCTCAACCTGGCGCACGGGCTGGGCACCGCGGCCCTGCGGTCGGTCCTGCCGCGCACCGCCGAGGTGTCCGTCACCCTCAACCCCGGAGTGGTGCGCCCGTACTCGGACTCGGAGGCGGACGCGGACGCCGCCCGGCGCATCGACGCCCTGCAGACCCGGATCTTCTCCGGCCCGCTGCTGCACGGCGCCTACCCCGAGGACCTGCTGGCGGACACCTCCCACGTCACCGACTGGTCCTTCGTGCGGGACTCCGACCTGGCCGCCATCTGCCGGCCGCTGGACTCCCTGGGCATCAACTACTACTGCCCGACCCTGGTATCGGCCCCCACCGGGGACGAGGCCGTCAAGGGCCACGACGGCCACGGCTCCTCCTCCCACTCCCCCTGGGTCGGGTCGGAGAACGTGGTGTTCCACCAGCACCCGGGCGAGCTGACCGAGATGGGGTGGAGCATCGACCCCACCGGTCTGACCGACCTGCTGCTGCGGTTCCACGGCGAGTCCCCCGGCCTGCCGATCTACGTGACCGAGAACGGCGCGGCCTTCGACGACAAGCCGGACGCCTCCGGCCAGGTGCACGACCCGGAGCGGATCGCCTACGTGCGCGGCCACCTGTCCGCGGTGCACGAGGCCATCCACCGAGGTGCCGACGTCCGCGGCTACTTCCTGTGGTCCCTGCTGGACAACTTCGAGTGGGCCTACGGCTACAGCAAGCGCTTCGGCATGGTCTACATGGACTTCGAGACGCTCCAGCGCATCCCGAAGTCCAGCGCCCGCTGGTACTCCCGGGTCATCGGGTCGGGCGAGCTGCCCGTCGCCGGCTGACGGCTACCCGGGCGGGCCCGGCCGCCGGAGGGGACGGCCGGACCGCCCGGGGGCCGCCGGGCGCGCCTTCCAGCGAGAGCCACAGCCGCACCTCGGCTCCGCCCAGCACCGAGCGGCCCACCGTCACATCGCCGCCGGTGGACTCCGCCACCCGGCGGACGATGTCCAGCCCCAGGCCCGTCGATCCCGGGCCGCCGTCCCCGTGGCCACGGCGCAGCGCCGCCGCGGGGTCCGCGATGCCCGGCCCGGCGTCCGACACCAGCACGATGACCGCGTTCTCCGCCTCGACGTGGTGGACGTCCACCGCGAACGGCGTGCCCTCCGGGGTGTGCCGGAAGATGTTGCCCAGCAGTGCGTCCAGCGCCGCCGTGAGCTCGGCGGACGCGACCGGGACCCGCAACGGCCGGTCCACCCCCGCCAGCCGGACCTGCCGCCCCTCGTCCTCGGCCAGGGCCGACCAGAAGTCCATCCGCTCCCGGATCACCGCGGCCGCGTCCGTTCCGGCCGGCCGTCCCCCGGCCCGCTCCCGCACGGCGCCCTCCACCGCGGCCCGCTGCTCGCGGGTGCCGCGGATGATGCCGTCCACCTCGCGCTCCAGGTGCTCGACGGCCTGCCGGGTCTGCTCCGCCGCGTCGCCCTCCCCCAGCGAGGCGGCGTTCAGCCGCAGCACCGTCAGCGGGGTCCGCAACCGGTGGGAGAGATCGGCGGCCAGTTCCCGCTCGTTGGCCAGCAGCCGCGTCACCTGGCCGGCCATCGCGTTGAACGCCGCCGCTGCGGCGCGGAGTTCCGCCGGGCCCTGCTCGGGTACCCGGACCTCCAGCCGCCCCTCCCCCAGCTCGCGCGCGGCACTCGCCAGCTGCTCGGCCGGACGGACGGTGCGCCGGCCCAGCCGGTCGGCGACCGCCACCGAGCCGATCACCAGCGCCAGCCCGACCCCGGCCAGCACCAGCCAGGAGGTGCCGACCCCGGCGGTCAACGCGGCGGCGGGGACGAAAACCTCGACCACCGCGATCCGGCCGCCGCCCACAGCGGTCGGCTGGAGCAGGGAGACGCCGCCCTCCACCTCGACCGTGGCGGCCCGTCCCAGCTCCGCGGCCTCCCGCAGGTCACTGCCGGAGACCCGGTGCCGGCCGATCGCCCCCGCCTCGTCGCCGCCCTCCCGCTCCCTGCCTTCTTCCTCCCGGCCCTCCCCGCCGGCCGGCAGGTGCACGGCGATCCGCCCCTCGGCACCCGCCCGGGTACTGGCCACCGCGCGCCGCAGCTGCTCCCGGTCGGTGGTGATGGCCAGCGCCGGGCCGATGGCGGCCGCCTGCCGCTCGGCATCGGCGAGCGCCCGGTCCCCGACCATCTCCTTGACCACCAGCCCCAGCGGCACCGCGAAGGCGAGCGTGACCATCGAGGTGACGGCCAGCGCGATCCGGACCAGGGCCCACCTCATGCCGGATGTCCCGGCGCGGGCGCCTCCAGCTTCACGCCGACCCCGCGCAACGTGTGCAGATAGCGTGGCCGGGCCGCCGTCTCGCCCAGTTTCCGGCGCAGCCAGGACAGGTGGACGTCGATCGTCTGGTCGTCCCCGTAGGCCTGCTGCCAGACCTCGCTGAGCAGTTCCCTGCGGGCCACCACCACACCCGGCCGGGCTGCCAGGAAGGCCAGCAGGTCGAACTCCCGGCGGGTGAGATCCAGCGCCCTTCCGTCCAGCTCCGCCCGGCGCCGCAGCGGATCGACGACCAGTCCGCCGACCCGCAGCGCACTGTCCTGTCCCGGGCCGCGCACGCCGCGGGACCGGCGCAGCACGGCGGCCATCCGCGCGGCCAGGTGTTCCACCGAGAACGGTTTGACCAGGTAGTCGTCGGCACCGTCGTTGAGCAGCCGGACGATGCCGGCCTCGTCGTCCCGCGCGGTGGCGATGATGACCGGCACGTCGGTGACGCCGCGCAGCATCTTCAGTGCCTCCCCGCCGTCCAGGTCGGGGAGCCCCAGGTCGAGGATCACCACGTCGAAGTCCCTCCGCGAGACCTCGCGCAGCGCTTCGAGGGCGGTGCCCACGCTGCGGACGGTGTGGGAGGCGTCGGTCAGATGCCGGATGAGTGCCGAGCGGACGAACTGGTCGTCCTCGACCACGAGCACGTGAGCCATGCGCGGCACCGTACGCCATTAGGGTGAGCCTGATGCGACGACAACTGGCGCATGCCGGTGCCTGGCTGGCGGCCACGGGCGCGGCCGGCACCGTTTCCTGGTTCGGCGTGCACGCGGTACTCACCGGTGCGGCGCACGATCCGCCTCGTGCGGTGCCACTGGCCGCTCCGGCCGGGGAGCCGGAGGACATCCCGGCGCCGGACGCCTCGTCCACCCAGCGCCCGCCGGCCGACGGGGAACCCACGGACGCCGGCGAGCCACGCGAGGAGGAGGGAACAAGCCCGGCCGACACCGATGCCTCCGCGGGCGGGCCCCCGGGCGGGCCGGAGACACCCGGCGCGTCCGTCGCACGGCCCCCGTCCGCTGCCCCGCCCGGTGACGTGGAGACGGTGGCCACCGCCGGCGGCCGCGCCGTGTTCGACGTGGGGCCCGGCTCCTGCGCGCTGGTCTCCGCGACCCCCGAGCACGGCTGGGAGATGCGGGTGTGGACTCAGGAGCAGTGGATCCGGGTGACCTTCTCCTCGGGGGAGGGCGCGCACTCGGTGTTCTGCACCTGGCACGGCCACGAACCGGTGATCGAGACCCACGAGGAGTGAACCGGATCAGCCGAAGGTACCGGGCGGCGGCGCCGGGGAGGCGCCTGCCGTCGCGTCGGTGGTCACCGGCGCGCCCGCCGTGAAGTCCGCGAGCTCACGGCCGGTCAGCAGCCGGGCGGGCTGGGGGTCGGTGGCGCAGCGGCGGGCCAGGCAGGCGTGCGGCAGCGGGGTGTCTCCCGCCATCAGGACCGCGTTGCCGAACCGCCTGCCCCGCAGCACCGCCGGCTCGGAGACCAGGCACACATGCGGGAAGCGGCTGAGCACGGTGGCCACCTGCGCGCGGAGGTGACGCAGGGGCGGGCCGTCGGTGATGTTGGCCGCGTACCTCCCGCCGTGGCGCAACGTGCCGCGGACGGCGTCCAGGAACTCCGCACTGGTGCAGTGGGCGGGCGTGCGCGCGGCCTCGAAGACGTCCGCGACGACCAGGTCCGCCCAGCCCTGAGGGGTCCGTTCCAGAACGGCGCGGGCGTCCGCGCCGCGTACCCGTATGCGGCTGCCACCGGGCAGCGGGAGCTCGCGGCGGACGAGCTGGGTGAGGCGGGTGTCCGGCTCGGCCACCTGCTGGGCCGAGCGCGGCCGGGTGACGGCGATGTAGCGGGCCAGGGTGAGGGCGCCGCCGCCCAGGTGCAGCACCGACAACGGCCGGCCCGGGGGGCCGGCGAGGTCGGCGACGTGGCCGAGGCGGCGCTGGTAGGCGTAGGACAGCCGGGCGGGATCGTCGAGATCGACGTGCGACTGGGGCGCCCCGTCCAGCAGCAGTTCCCAGCCGCGCGGCCGGTCCGGGTCGGGAAGCAACCGGGCCAGGCCGCCCCCGACCTCCTCCGTCACCGCTCGCCTGCCGCCACTACGCCGCCGTTCGCCGCTGCCCGCCACCCGGCCCAGTATGCAGGGACCTCAGCAGGGACGCGGCCTCGACCACCGCCAGGGTCTGGGTGGCCTCGATCAGCGCCCGTCGCAGCCGGGCGGGGTCGGTGAAGGGGCGGACCCCCGCGGCCCCGGGGGGCACCAGCCACGAACGCCCCGCCCCGCACGGGCGGGCGGCCGCCCCGGCCCGGGAGCAGACGCTGGCCGGCAGGTCCCAGTGGCCGGACGTGCCGGCCGGGACCAGGAACGTCAGCGTGTCGCTGCCGCTGTCGTGGACGACCGGACCGAGTCCGTCGCGCAGCCGCAGGACGTCCACGGCCTCCAGGCCCTCGCGGACCGGGACGGTGATCAGATCGGGGCCGTCGGGCCGGGACGCTGTCCGTGGGCCGGCGGTATCCGGGACGGTGTCCACCATGATGGGGCTCCTCCTCCGCACTGTCGGTACACCAGGTGCAACGCGGCACGGCTGTCAAGGGCTACGGCCGGGGACCCCCGCAAAGGATGGCAGTTCATGGCAGACCGCACGCCGAATATCCGTTTTGCACCCACATGGGGCAATCCCTGGTTTCGCCAGCCGGTACTGTCCCGCCATGGCGACGAGTCCCAACCGCGTCTTCCGGGAGCTGCGGGGCCCTCTCTCGCCCGGTGAGTTCGCCGCGGCGGTGCGGCGCGCGGCGCGGGAGATCGGGGAACGGGTCTCCTGCGACGCCCGCTACATCGGACGGGTGGAGGCCGGCGAGATCCGCTGCCCCAACTATGCCTATGAACGGGTCTTCCGTCACATGTTCCCGGGCCGGACCCTGACCGATCTGGGATTCGAGCCGCGAGAAGCCGTACGCCGGCGCGCGTCCGCCGCCCGCACCGCCGGGCACCTTCCCCCCGAGCACAGCACCACCGAGTACAGCACCACCGAGCACAGCGAGGAGAGCGACGTGCTGCGTCGCGCATTCATGGCCACAGCACCGGCCGCCGTCGCATCCCTGACCCCCCTGGGGGCAGCCGCCCCCGCCGCAGCCGCGCCCGGCCCGGCGGGCTCGGCGGACGCCGCCGCGGTGGAACGGACCGTGCGGGACATCCGGGTCGCCGACGACCGGTACGGCGCCGACGGCCTCTACCGGCATGCCGGGGAGTCCCTCCGGGCCGCCCAGGAACTCCTGGACGCCGGGGCCCGGCAGCAGGCAGTCAGCGACCGGCTGCACTCCGGGGCCGGTGAGCTGGCCATCACCGTCGGATGGCTGGCCCACGACTCCGGGCGGTTCGCGGACGCCCGCTCCAGCTACGCCGAGGCGCTGGCAGCGGCCCGGGTCAGCGGCGACCTGGGCCTGGAGGCCCACGCGTTCTGCAACACCGCCTTCCTCGCCCGTGACGCGGACCGCCCCCGGGAGGCCGTGCGTGCCGCCCAGGCGGGACAGCAGGCCGCACGGCGGCTGCCCTCCGACCGGCTGCGGTCACTGCTCGCCCTGCGGGAGGCGGGCGGCTGGGCCGGTATGCGGGAGCGGAGCGCCTGCGAGGAGGCCCTCGGCCGGGCCCGCACTCTCTTCGAACGCGGCCCGCACGAGGCCGACCCGGAATGGATGACCTTCTTCGGCCCCGCCGAACTCGCCGGGCTGGAGGCGCAGTGCTGGTCGGCCCTGGAGGACTGGCCCCGAGCCGCCCGGTGCGCCCGGCTGGCGGTGGCACTCCAGCAGCCGCACTTCGTGCGGAACACCGCCCTGTTCTCGGCCGAACTGGCCGGTGACCTGGCCGGCCAGGGGGAGGCGGAGGAGGCGGCGGCCGCCGGCCACCGCTCGCTGGACCTGCTCGGCCAGGTGCAGTCGACCCGGATCAGCGGGATGCTGCGGGAAACCGCCGGCCGGCTGCGGCCCTGCCGGTCCGTTCCGGAGGTGGCCCGCTTCCTGGCCCGGCAGCGCGACCGGGAACGGGCCGGCTGACGCGAAGGGGCGGGTGGCACCCCGGGCACCGGCGGTCCCCCGGCCGGCGCCGGCGGGCGGGCCGTGCGGTACGGGCGGCGGCCTCCCGCGACTCCCGGCGATCCGGTGGACAGGACGGATTCGCGCGGCACAATGGATCGCCGCACCATCGCCAGGGGGACCGTCGACCGTGGAGGCAGAACCGATGTCCGAGCCCGGCCAGCATCCCGAGCCGCGCGGTGGCGCCCCGCGCTTCCGGCGGCCGGCCGCACTGTTCTCCGAGCCGCCCGCCGGGCAGCCCGATCAGGAGCACTTCTTCGACCTGGAGTCGATCACCGATCCGCGGGAGCTGCTGGCCCGGTCGACGGAGCTGGCCGTGGCGTTCCGGACCGCGGCCGACCGGGCCGTGGAGTTCCAGGCGATGGCCGCCGCCCAGCTCGCGGATCCGAAGCGGTTCGACCGGCTGCCGGCCGCGGCGATCGCGGACCGGGCCGGCTGGACCGAGGACTACGCCGGGAAGATGATCGAGTACGGCCGGGACCTGCTGCGCGGGCAGCCCCGCGCCTGAGGCCCCGGCGCGTCGGCGCAGGTGGCGGCGCTGAGGGTCGGACATACCGATTTTCGCGGTCGCCGGTGCGGATGCTAAGGTCTCTGTGTCAGCAGGCGCCGCTAGCTCAGTTGGTTAGAGCAGCTGACTCTTAATCAGCGGGTCCGGGGTTCGAGTCCCTGGCGGCGCACGCAAGGCCGAAGGCCCCTCGCCACACGAGGGGCCTTCGCTCTGCCGCGCCCGTTCTCGGGCAGGACCGGGCGCGGCCGGACAGGTCCCGCACGTTTCAGTCCCGGTGCTCCGGCCCGGCAGGGGTGCGGCCCGGTGGATCGATCACGATCTTGAGGTGCCAGCCGCCGGAGGCGGTCCGGTCGCCGACCTCCACGCGCACCCCCTCGTCCACCAGATGGAAACCCTCCCCCGCGCCCAGCGGGGCGTCCGCCAGCCGCGGGTGCACCGAGCTCCCGTGGCACGCGCCGGGGCCCGGATGGCCGTCCAGCACCTCGACCGGTCCCTCGCCGGACGCCACGTCGCTGCGCACCCGGTACAGCAGCACGCCCTCCGTGCACGCCGTCGCGTCGTTCCCGGTCCGCGTACGGGCCTCGGCGACCAGCGCCTCGTGCGTCCCCAGGGGCACCACCGCCATCCGGGTGTCGCCGGCGGGGTACTCACGGTCCAGCGGGGCCCCGAGCGGCTCCAGGGTGTGCCGGGAGGTACCCGCCCCCCGGACGCAGTCGATCACCTCGGGTCCCAGCCAGCCCAGCTTCCACTTGTGCCACCCCAGCAGCTCCGGTGCCAGACCGAACTGGCTGCCCATGACGTCCCAGTCCCCCACATGGGTGTCCCAATCCCCGATGTCACCCTCCGGACGGTTGTACAGATCCGGGAGATCGAACAGATGGCCGGTCTCGTGGGCCAGCACATTGCGGTCGGGGGAACGCCGCTCGAACACCGTGACGAGCCGGCTGATCTCCGCGCCGCCCACCTCGACAGGACGCTCGAAGTTCACCACCTTCGTGGCATCGGAGTCCACGCCGGGCGCGTCCGGGTCCGCCACCAGGTAGACGATGTCGTGGGCGCCCGCATCCACCAGCGGTCCGACCGCGGCGAGGGCGTCCCGCAGGTAGGCCGAGCGCAGTCGCGGGTCCCAGTCCCGGCTGATCCCGTAGGACCGCGAGGTGCCCGGCATCCGCGCCCACCGCGGCACCACGTGCGGCTCCAGGCGGACCGCTCCGTACGAGGCGCGGTGGAAGAACTCCGAGGTCGCGGGGAAGTACTCCGCGGCCAGGTCCCCGGGGTCGGCCACCGGATCGGCGTCGGGGAACGAGAGGAAGAGCATCACCGCCGTCACCGTGCCGTCCGGGCGCCGGTAGCTCTCGTCCCAGGAGTCCACCCCCAGGGAGTGGTGGATGCCGGTGCGCGCCAGGGTGCACGGCTCGTCGGCCACGGCGTCCCCTCCGGGCCCGGCGGTCAGGGCGCTGCCGATGAGCACGGCCAATGCCCCGAGGATCGCCGCGGACCGCAGCCAGGGGCAGCGCCGGCGCCCCGCCGAGCGGGTCCCCGAGGACTCCCCGAACGCAGCCGCTCGCACCACGCGGACCTCCCGCCGCCCATCGGAACACCGCCACCACTGTGGGCGATATGCCCGTTACGCACCTCTCAGGCTGGGCCGGTCGGACCAATGCCCGATATTCACACTGCGTAATGTTCAGGCGTAAGCGCTCCGGAAGGATCAGCCATCGAGCAGAAACGATCAAGCGGTCGACAAACTGCCGCCGCCACCGGGGCGGCCACCCGGGGGGCGCGCACGGCGCACTGGCTCGGCAGGTCCCAAAGCCTCTATGATCGGCACATTTCCAGCGCGGATGGCCCGCGCGGGCCGTCGAGGAGCCCGTCCGACGCCATCCGCACGCGACCAGTCCCTCCGGGAGCGATCAGTGAACGCACCCCTCGACGGACCGGGCCATGATCCCGGAGGCGGCACCGAGACCGCCACCCCAACCATCACGGAGAGTGAGACCCGGGGCGACTACCGGGCCGCCTTCCACAGCTCCGCGCTGCCCATGGCACTCGTCGGCCGGTCCGGCCATGTGCTGGTGGCCAACCGCGCGCTGGGTGCCCTGCTCGGCAGAGATCCGGGCGAGCTCACCGGACGGAGCGCCGACACCGTCGCGGGCCTCGGCCCGGACGGCCGGACCCGTGCGACGTACCAGGCGGTGCTGCGCGGAAAGGGTGACCGGCTGCGCTGCACCCGGCGGCTCAAACACCGCGACGGCCATGCCCTGTGGACGGAGATCACCGTGCTTCCGCTCGGCCGGGAAGGCGCCGGCGGAGCGCTGCTGACCGTCTCCGACATCAGCGAGCACCGGGAGCTTCAGGAGCGCCTGCGTCATCTCCAGGTGCACGACCCGGTCACCAGACTGCCCAACCGGGTGCTGTTCTTCGAGCGGCTGACCGCCGCGCTCGCCGAGTCCGAATCCGGCCGCATCGGCCTGTGCTGCCTCGACCTGGA
This sequence comes from Streptomyces sodiiphilus, assembly GCF_039529215.1. Lineage (NCBI taxonomy): Bacteria > Bacillati > Actinomycetota > Actinomycetes > Kitasatosporales > Streptomycetaceae > Streptomyces > Streptomyces sodiiphilus. Next base: position 14,895 of record NZ_BAAAMJ010000068.1, read on the forward strand.
CGACTTCAAGGCCGTCAACGACACCCTGGGACACCGGGTCGGCGACCAGCTGCTGGACGCCGCCGCCCGGCGGCTCGCCCAGTGCGCCGCGCACACCGGAGCCGGAGGTCATCTGGTGGCCCGGCTCGGCGGGGACGAGTTCGCCCTGCTGGTCGAGAACTCGACCGGCACCCGGCAGCTCACCGCCCTGGCCGAGACGGTGCTCGACGCGCTGCAGCGCCCCTTCGACCTGGAGGGACGCCGGGTGTCGGTCTCCGCGAGCATCGGAGTCGTGGAGCGCGAGTGCGCGGGCACCAGCGCAACCGGGCTGATGCAGGCCGCCGACACCACGCTCTACTGGGCCAAGGCGGACGGCAAGGCGCGCTGGGCCCTCTTCGATCCCGAGCGCAACGCCCACCGCATGACGCGGCAGAACCTCTCCGCGTCGCTGCGCCAGGCGATCGACCGCGGGGAGTTCGTCCTGGAGTACCAGCCCATCGTCTCGCTCGCCGACAACACCCTGTGCGGCTTCGAGGCGCTGGTGCGCTGGCGGCACCCCGAGTTCGGCACGCTCACCCCGGACCGCTTCATCGGGCTCGCGGAGGAGAACGGCGCCATCGTCCCGCTCGGACGCTGGGTGCTCACCGAGGCCTGCCGGCAGGCCCGTGGATGGCAGCTCACGCATGGCGGCCCGCCGCCGTTCGTCAGTGTCAACGTGGCGGTGCGGCAGGTGTGGGACTCCGACCTGGTCGCCGATGTCCGCCGGGTGCTCGCCGAGTCCGAGCTGCCGCCGGGACTGCTCCAGCTGGAGCTGACCGAGTCGGCCGTGATGGGCTCCGGCGGGCGGCCGCTGGAAGCCCTGCGGGCGCTGTCGGACATGGGCGTGCGGATCGCCATCGACGACTTCGGCACCGGCTACTCCAACCTCGCCTATCTGAGCCGGCTGCCGGTGCGCACCCTGAAGCTGGACGGCACCTTTGTGCGCGGCTTCCGCACCGCCCGGCACCTCAGCAGCGCGGACGAGACGATCGTCACCTCGCTGGTGGACCTCGCCCACAAGCTGGGGATCACCGTCACCGCCGAGTGTGTGGAGGGGCCGGCACAGGCCGAGCGGCTGCGCCGGATCGGCTGCGACAGCGGTCAGGGCTGGCACTGGTCCCGGCCGCTGGCGGCGGACCGGGTGGCGGACCTGCTCATCCCCTGCCCCCCGGCAGCCTGACTCCCGGCCGGGCCGGGTCCGGCGGACCGCCCGCAGAGGGACGGTCCGCCGGACCCGGTCCGGGTGTACCCGGGGCGGTCAGTGCCCGCCGAACAGCGTGCCCAGCCGGGGGCAGGTCTCCGTGCGGCCCAGCAGACGCAGCCCTTCCCACGCGGTCACCTGGTTGGCGGTGAGCACCGGCTTGCCCAGCTCCTGCTCCAGATCGGTCAGCCACTCGGCGGTGTGCAGCGCGGTGTCCGGCAGCAGCACCGCGTCGGCCGACGGGTCGTCACCGGCCCTGGCGAGTTCCAGGACCTGTTCACGACTCCAGGTGCCGACCTCCGCCGCAGTGATGATGCCGCTGCCGCGCATCCCGGTGACCTCGGTGCCCGCCGCCCTGAGGAAGACGGCGAACAGCTCGGCCACGTCCTCCGGATAGGTGGCCGCGATCGCGACCCGCCCCGCCCCGATGTGCCGCACGGCGTGCGCGAAGGCGAAAGAGGTACTGGAGGCCGGCAGGCCGGCCACCCGCGACAGGTCCCGGACCTGCTGGTGCGCGCCTTCCCAGCCGAAGACGAAGCTGCCGCTGGTGCACGCCCACACGACGGCTTGCGCGCCGTGCTCCTTCACCTCACCGGTCTTCGCCGCCAGACGGGCCACCGAGCCCATCTCCAGCAGGGCGTCCACCCTGTGCGCGTCGGTGCCGATGTCGGTGTGCACCAGGGGGAGACGGACGTCCGCGCCCGCCTCGTTGAGCATCTTCTCCATCCGCGGGAACTCGTCCTCCGCCGAGTAGCCGGGGTAGAGAAAGCCGGCGGTGTTCCCTGCCGCGAGTGTCATGCCTGCGCCTCTCGTGTCTTTCGTCCCGTCCGTCTGCCACGGTCCGGCCCGCTCCGGTGCGCGGGCAATAGCCCACACGGGTGGGCCCGGTGCGCCGCCGCCCCCCGGCCACCGGCCGTGCGCGCTCCCGCCCCTCCTCCGGCACCGGCAGTGAGCCGGTGCCGGAGGAGAGGCGGGAGAAGGCGGTCAGTGCGGTCCCGGGCCGCCGGGATCCTCCGGGTACGGAGGCACCGGCGGATCGGCGGCGTCCACCGGCCCTTCCTCGGGAAGCGCCGAGCCGGCCAGGGCCGCCTCCGGCTCCTGCGGCCGCGACGGACCACCGGGAACCGGGTCGACCGCTGGGGACGGCAGGCCCGACATGGCGGCCGGTCCGCGCCGCGCCACCGGGTCCAGCAGCGCCTGGTAGGGACCGACGGCCTCCTTGCCGATCCGCCGCAGGGCCGCCCACACCGTGACCTGGTTCGCCGAGATCACCGGCATCCGCAGCTCGGCCTCGAGCTGGGGGATCGCGTCGTAGGTGGGCAGGTTGGTGCAGCTGATGAAGAGCGCGTCCGGGGAGTCCTCGGCCACCGCGTCCCGGGCCATCTCGACGACCTCGCGGTACCCCACCCGCCAGATCTCCCGGGTGAGCCCGAGGTAGCTGCGCCCGCTGACCTCGATGCCCGCGTCCGAGAGGTAATCCTCCAGCGCGTCGGTGACCGACTTCGTGTAGGGGGTGACAACGGCGACACGCCGGGCATCCAGCTCGCGCAGGGCGGAGAGCAGCGCCCCCGAAGTGGTCAGCGCGGGCACCTCGCCGGCCTGGGCCATCGCCGCGGACATCGCCCGCTCTCCCGCCCCGCCGCCCACGAAGCTCCCCGAGGTGCAGGCGTAGGCCACGACCTCGGGACTCACCGCGCACAGCGCCCGCACAGCTTCCCGCAGGGTTTCGTGCTCGCTGACGATCCGGGCCAGGTCGAGACTGACCTCGACCGGGACGAAGGGCGTCCGCGTCAGATGGAGGGACACGTCGTCGGGCACCCATCGCCACAGTTCGCGGTCGAGGGCGAAGTCGAAGGGCGCGACGATGCCCACGCCACGCTGTGGCCGGGGGCCACCGAGGAAGGAGACATCCATTGCAAACCCCAATACGAGCGAAGGGGCGGCGCAGAGCCAGTCTGGCCGAACGAGGGTGTGAACCGGCAGGGAAACCGGGAAGCTGGGAAGATGCCTTCATTGACGACGGTAGTTTCTCCTCCCTACCGTGGTCAATCGCTGTCTCATCACTCCCGCCCGGACACTCCTGACCCAGACAATCAATCCCTCGTTGCGAAACGGTTTCCCCGCCATGACCGAAGCTCGCGTTCTCGTGCTCGACGCCGACCCCCTGCCCCGGCTGGACCGTCTGGGCGCACGCGCCCGGGTGCTCCACACGGACGAGAAATCCCTGGCAGAGCGGCTGCCGGAGGCGGACGTCCTGCTGGTGTGGGACTTCACCTCGGACGCGGTGCGCGAGGCGTGGCCGGGCCCGGGAGGCCGGCCGGTCTGGGTCCACACCGCCAGCGCCGGCGTGGACCGGTTGCTCTTCCCGGAGTTGCTGGAGTCCGACGCCGTGCTCACGAATGCCCGTGGCGTGTTCGACCAGCCCATCGCCGAATACGTGGCGGGTCTCGTGCTGGCCATGGCCAAAGATTTTCGCGGTAGCTGGGAATTGCAGAGGCAACACCGGTGGCAGCACCGGGAGACTTTCAAGGTCCACGGCAGCCGGGCAGTGGTGGTCGGATCCGGGCCCATCGGCCGCAGGATCGGCCTGCTGCTGGGCGCGATGGGGGTCCGGGTGGATCTGGTGGGCCGCCGCGAGCGGACCGGGGACCCGGACTTCGGCCGGGTCCACGCCACCGGCGCCCTCCCGGACCTGCTGCCGGAGGCCTCCTGGGTGGTCTGCGCCGCGCCGCTCACCCCCGAGACGCACGGGATGTTCGACGCGCGGGCGTTCGCCCTGATGCGGCCGGAGGCCCACTTCATCAACATCGGCCGCGGCCAGCACGTTGTCGAGGACGACGTCGTCGAGGCGCTGCAGGAGCGCCGGATCGCCGGGGCCGCGCTGGACGTCTTCGCCCAGGAGCCGCTCCAGGACTCCAGCCGGCTGTGGGACGCGCCGAACCTGATGATCTCGCCGCACATGAGCGGGGACACCTTCGGCTGGCGCGACGACCTCGCCGAGCAGTTCCTCGACAACTTCGACCGCTGGTACGCCGGCGAGCCGCTGTTCAATGTCGTCGACAAGAAGCTGGGCTACGTGCCGGACCACTGACCGGAGCCCCTCCCCCACCCCCGCGACCGGCCGTCACCCAGGGGACGGCCCGAGGACGGAGCCCCGATGACCGATCTCGCCATGCTGACCGCCCACCGCCTGACCCGGAGCTTCGAGGCCGGGGAGTTCTCCCCGGCCGAGGTGGCCCGGGCGGCACTGGACCGGGCGGCGGCCGTGCAGCCCCTGGTCAACGCCTTCGTCTTCCTCGATCCCGAGGCGGCTCTGGAGCAGGCGCGCCGGGCGGAGGACCGCTGGCGGCGCGGCGAGCCGGCCGGCCCGCTGGACGGCGTGCCGGTCACCGTGAAGGACATCCTCCTGATGCGCGGGCACCCGACACTGCGCGGCTCGGCCGGAGCTTCCGGGGCCGTCGGCTCCTGGGACGAGGACGCCCCGTCGGTGGCCAGGCTGCGCGACTCGGGTGCGGTGATCATCGGCAAGACCACCACCCCGGAGTACGCCTGGAAGGGCGTCACCGACTCACCGGCACAGGGCGCCACGGGAAACCCCTACGACCCCTCACGCACCGCGGGCGGCTCCAGCGGCGGCGCGGCGGCGGCCGCGGCGCTCGGCGCGGGGGTGGCCGGTCTGGGCACTGACGGCGGCGGTTCGGTCCGCATCCCCGGCTCGTTCTGCGGCATCTTCGCGCTCAAGCCCACCTACGGACGGGTGCCGCTGTACCCGGCCAGCGCGTTCGGGACACTGGCACACGTGGGGCCGATGACCCGGGACGCGGCGGACGCCGCGCTGCTGATGGACGTCATCTCGGCTCCCGACACCCGCGACTGGTCGCACCTGGGGCCGGCGTCCGGCAGCTTCCGGCAGGCACTGTCGCACGGTGCCGACGGGGTGCGCGGGCTGCGGGTGGCCTGGTCACGGGACCTGGGCTTCCCCGGGGGCGGCGGACCGGTGCCGGTGGACGCCGAGGTCGCGGCGGCGGTGGAGAAGGCCGTGCGGCACCTGTCGGAGCTCGGAGCCGAGGTGGTCGAGGCCGATCCCCCGATGCTGCCGCTGGCGACGGTCCGCGAGGCCTTCCACACCCTGTGGTTCAGCGGGGCCGCGCGGGTCACGCAGTCCTACGACGCGGGGCAGCGGGCGGCCATGGACCCCCGGCTGCGCGAGATCTGCGAGCAGGGCGCGCGCTACAGCGCGCTGGACTACCTGGCGGCGGTCGACGTCCGGATGGCCCTGGGCAAGGCCATGGGCGGCTTCCACGAGCGCTACGACCTGCTGGTCACCCCGTCGGTGCCGATCACCGCGTTCGGGCTGGGCCTGGAGGTCCCCGAGGGTTCGGGGCTGGAGCGCTGGACGGACTGGACGCCGTTCAGCTACCCGTTCAACATGACGCAGCAGCCCGCCGCCACCGTGCCCTGCGGGACGGACGCGGACGGGCTGCCGATCGGGGTCCAGCTCGTGGGCGCGCGGCACCAGGACGCGCTGGTCCTGCGCGCCGCGCACGCCCTCTACGAATCGGGAGCCGCCGACATCGCGCCCCCGGCGATGCTGGACGGGTTCAGGCCCGGCGGAAGCTGAGGGTTTCCCCGATCGCGCCGGCGCGCCACAGGTCCTGGCAGGCGTCGGCCATCCGGTCCAGTCCGTCCACGACCGAGCCCCAGACGATGCCGGGCACCCACCCGGCATCCCCGTTGATCAGCAGGTTGTTCCGCTCGTAGAACAGCGCGAGGTCCACCACCGTCTTCCTGCCCTGGTGCTTGGCATCCGCCTCGTAGCCGTAGGAGGAGGTGACCAGCTGGGTCTCGGTGAAGGTGAAATAACACAGGTCACCGGGGATGGGCGTGATCGTGGGGTTCTCCAGCGGCGGCTCCTGGGGAGCGAACGGCTCCAGCAGCGCGTAGATCTCGTTGCGCGCGTATTTCGCGTGATAGACGTCGCCGCCCAGCGGAAGCGCGTCCCACACCGCCGCACAGGTAATGGGCGCCCGGTCGGTCAGCAGCTTCGCGGTACAGCTGACACCTCGCTTGTCCAGGGATACCTCGACAAAGCGCTCGGTGGCGGTCTCTTCGGACATGAAGCCTCCTGGCAGTTGTTGCGGCCCTCCATGGTGACGCAGAGATCACGATCTCATCGAGACCACCCATACGCCGGGAAACTCTCTGCATAACTGCGTGATATCTGGGTAGCGGGGGGCCCATGGCTCCACCACTGAGGAAAAATTCGACCATCACAGGAAGAGGGATCAGTCGCCGTTCGCTGCTCACCGGGGCCGCGGCACTCGGCGTGCTGGCCACGGGTGCCTGTGCACGGGTGGACACGGGGGCGGCCGAAGACGGCGGTGACCTGCTGGACCGACTCCGTGACCAGGGCATGGTCCGGCTGGGCATCGCCGGGGAGATCCCCTACGCGTACATCGACGACCAGGGCAATCTGACCGGCCAGGCGCCGGAGATCGCGAAGGTGATCTTCAAGGAACTCGGCGTGGAGCGCCTGGAACCGGTGCCCAGCGAATTCAGTTCCCTGATCCCCGGGCTTGCTTCGCTCCAGTTCGACGTGGTGTCCGCGGGCATGTGGATCACCCCCGAGCGCTGCGCACAGGTGATCTTCTCCGATCCCGATTACGTGACCATGGACGCCTTTCTCGTCCCCGCCGGAAACCCGCTCGACCTGCATGATTACGCCGATGTGGCGGCGGCGGAGGGAATCCGGGCGGCCACCGGCACCGGATGGGCCCAGGGCGGCTATGCCATCGGAAACGGAGTTCCGGCCGGCTCCATCACCTACTATCCCGACCAGGTCGCCGGGCTGGACGCGGTGCGGCAAGGACGTGCCGACGTGTTCTTCGGAACCCGGCCGACGATCGACTCGGCCGCCGAGGGCGTCTCGGGGGTGGAGGCGACAGAACCGTTCCTGCCCGAGGTGGACGGCGAGCCCCAGATCGGCGCCGGCGGCTTCGCGTTCCGCCCGCCCGAGACCAACCTGCGCAACGCCTTCAACGAGGAGCTGCACAAGCTCAAGGACAGCGGCCGGCTGCTGGAGATCGTCGAACCCTTCGGTTTCACCGAGGACGACATGACGGATCTGACCGCAGAGGAGCTGTGCTCATGACCTGGGGTCTGTGGAACTCCTGGATGCTGCCCGGGCTGTGGATCACCATCCAGGTCACGCTGTACAGCGCGGCGGTGGCCCTGGTGGTCTCGTTCAGCATCGGCACCCTGCGCACCTCGCGGTTCTGGATCGTGCGGTTCCTCTCCGGGACCTACTTCGAGATCTTCCGGGGCGCCTCGGCCCTGGTGATGCTCTTCTGGTTCATGTTCGCCTTCCCGTTGATGTTCGGCTGGCAGCTGGTGCCCATGTGGGCCGGCGTGCTGGCGCTGGGGCTGACCTACGGCGCCTACGGCTCGGAGATCGTGCGCGGGGCACTCGCGGCGGTGCCGGTCGCCCAGCGGGAGGCCGGCATCGCGCTGAGCTTCACCCGGCTCCAGCGACTTCGGCGGATCGAGATCCCGCAGGCCTGGCCCGAGATGGTCCCGCCGTTCAACAACCTGGCGATCGAGCTGCTCAAGGGAACCGCGCTGGTCTCGGTCATCTCTGTCGCGGACATCACCTTCGCCGCCAACCTGGTCCGCATCACCACCCAGGACAGCGCCCCCATCTACACGATCATCCTGGTCATGTACTTCGTGCTGGCGTTCTTCATCACCCGCGGGATGCGCGTGGTGGAGCGGCACGCCAAGACCCGCGTCGGCCAGGCACCGCCCCGCGGCGGCGGGCTGCGGGGGCTGCTGTCCATCGGCAGCCGTGAGACCGTCGAGGCCGACGGGGTCGTCACCACCGGAGGCGCCAAGTGAACTGGAACTGGGACGTCGTCGCCGACTTCATGCCGCGGTTCTGGGACGGCCTGCTGGTCACCCTGCAGGCGCTCGGGCTCGGCACGCTGATCGCCTTCTCGCTGGGCCTGGTCTGGGCGCTCGCCCAGCGCTCGCGGTTCGCCTGGGTGCGGTGGCCGGTGACCGTGTTCACCGAGTTCATCCGCAACACGCCGCTGCTGGTCCAGCTGTTCTTCCTGTACTTCGTCCTCCCCGAGTGGGGGCCGACCATGCCGGCGCTGATCACCGGCGCCATCGGCCTGGGACTGCACTACTCGACCTACACCGCCGAGGTGTACCGGGCCGGCATCGAGGGCGTCCCCGCCGGCCAGTGGGAGGCCGCCACCGCGCTGAGCATGCCGCCGGTGCGCACCTGGACATCGGTGATCCTGCCGCAGGCGATCCGCCGGGTGGTGCCGGCGCTGGGCAACTACGTCGTGGCGATGCTGAAGGACTCCCCGCTGATCGCCATGATCGGGGCCATGGAGATGCTCGGCCAGGCCCGGGCCTTCAACGCCCAGACCTTCCAGTACATGGAGCCGATCACGGTCGTGGGCATCGCCTTCATCCTCATCGCCTACCCGGCATCTCTCCTGATCCGAGCCCTGGAGCGTCGTCTTGCCACCCACTGACAGCACCCCCGAGAAGAAGAACGAGAACGAGACCAGGGAGGCCGGGGTGGACACCACCACGGGCGCGGGGACCGGCGAGGGCCCGGGCAACGGCAGCCGGGCCAGCGGCACCGAACTCATCCGCTTCGACAAGGTCACCAAGCGGTTCGGCGCGCTGACCGTCCTGGACGAACTGGACTTCGCCGTGGACACCGGGAAGCACGTGACGCTGATCGGCCCGTCGGGTTCCGGCAAGACCACGATCCTGCGGCTGCTGATGACCCTGCTCAAGCCCGACGGCGGCACCATCACCGTGGACGGCGAGTACCTCACCCACGAGAAGAAGGGCGACAAGCTCGTCCGGGCGAGCGAGCGCCACTCCCGCGAGGTGCGCAAGAAGATCGGCATGGTCTTCCAGCAGTTCAACCTCTTCCCCAACATGAAGGTGCTGCGCAACGTCACCGAGGCCCCGGTGCATGTGCTGGGCATGTCCAAGGACGAGGCCGATCAGCGGGCCCGGGAACTGATCGAGATGGTCGGCCTCACCGAGCACCTCGACAAGTACCCCACGCAGCTCTCCGGCGGTCAGCAGCAGCGGGTCGCGATCGCCCGGGCGCTGGCGATGCGCCCGCAGGTCCTGCTGCTGGACGAGGTGACCTCGGCGCTGGACCCGGAGCTGGTGGCCGGTGTGCTGGACGTGCTGCGGGACATCGCACACACCACCGACATCACCATGGTGGTCGTCACCCACGAGATGAGCTTCGCCCGGGACATCTCCGACAGCGTGCTGATGTTCGACCACGGCAAGATCATCGAGTCGGGACCGCCGGACAAGATGTTCACCGAGCCCGAGCACCAGCGCACCCGGGACTTCCTCACCTCCGTGCTCTGACCCCGGGGCCGCCGGGCCCCGCCGCCGCCCGTCCCGCCGCCTCCGTCCGCCACCGCGGGCGGGGGCGGCCTCGCAGGGTCCCGGGCCGTCCCGCATCGCAACCGCCCACCGGCGGAGTGCATTCCTGGATACGCTGAGGCCGCATCCGCTTCCTGGGAGGACGCCGTGGCGCTCGACTCCGGGCTGACCGCCCCGTACCGGTCCGTGCAGAACTCGCTGCGGCTTCTCGAAGCCGTGGCCGCCCGCCCGGACGGGCTCACCGAGGAGACCCTGGCCCGGTCCACCGGGCTGCCCGCCGCCCGGCTGACCCATCTGCTGTCCATGCTGCGCCGCGAGGGGTATGTGCGCCTGCTGCCGGACGGCGCCTGGACAGCCGGCGAGGCACTGCTCCGCATCGGCGCCCTCTCCGAGAGGCAGCGGGCCAACGAGGAACAGCTGCAGCGGGTGCTCGACGCCCTGCGCGACTCCGTCGGCGCGGCGGTGTACCTGGGACGGTACGCCGACGGAGAGATCAGCGTCCCACAGCACTCGGCGGCACCGCAGGCGCCCGCGGTGCACGAGTGGGTGGACTTCCGGTCCGCCGCGCACGCCACCGCGATCGGCAAGTGCCTGCTGGGCCAGCTCGACCACGACGGGCGCCAGGACCATCTGTCACGGCACCGGGCCGCCCGGCTCACCTCGCGGACCATCACCGACCGCCGGATCCTGCTGTCCGCCCTGGATCAGCAACCGGCCGGCATGCCGGTCCTCGACCTGCAGGAATACGCCGTGGGCACCATGTGCGCGGCGGTTCCGCTGACCGCCGGCGCGACCGTGGGATGCCTCGCCCTGTCGCTGCCCGCCGCCGAGGCACACCGGCTGTGGCGGGCAGCCGAGCGGCTCAACGAACAGGCCGCCCCGGCCCTGCTGACGCTGGCCCTGTGAGCGGATGGCACCGGGGTGGTCGGGAGCATCTCCCCGGAGACGGTAGAGTGGAGAGCAGACGGGCGCCGCTAGCTCAGTTGGTTAGAGCAGCTGACTCTTAATCAGCGGGTCCGGGGTTCGAGTCCCTGGCGGCGTACCACACATCGCGGGCCCTCTTGCGTGAGCAGGAGGGCCCGCGGCGTTCTCTCCTGCCGGTCCGGCGCTGTGCCCCCGTCGGCCGGTCACCCACTGCCCGAGGAGGACGAAGAGCAGGTTGGTGACCGGCGGAAGACGGAAGGGCTCACTGCCGGGGCGCGCCCGCCTGCTGCACCACCTCGAAGGACCACAGCGTGGAGTCCGAGGCTGCCGGACGCCGCGCCTGCCCCTCCCCGCCGGCGGCGTCGCCCGCGCCTCCTCCGCCACCGCGATGGGCCTGCTGCATGGGGCCGTTCATCCAGTTCTGGAAGTCCTCCTCGCTGCGCCAGCGGGTGTACACCAGGTAGGTGTCGGTTCCCTCCACCGGCCGCAGCAGCTCGAACCACTCGAACCCGTCGGAGTTCTCCACCGCGCCGGCCCGGGCCGCGAACCTCTTCTCCAGCGTCTCGCGCTGGTCCTCCGGAACGGTCAGCACGTTGATCTTCACTACGCTCATGTCTCCATGATCCCCCAGCACGACAGGACTCGGCCGCTGCCGCACCGCCCGTCCCTCCCGTCGCGGGGAGATGTGCGCCACGCCCGGGCGCCGTTGACAGCCCTCCGGCCCCCTGCCACGCTCAATTCAGGCACATTTTCATATCGAGGCGACGGCGAGCAGGAACCCGGTGCGAATCCGGGACGGTCCCGCCACTGTGACCGAACGGCCGATGGCCGCAAGGGAGTCAGGAACTGACCCGTCGCTCTCCCACCCATGGGGCGTGGAAACCCCAGGAGGAGGAACACGGATGTCTCAGCACACCGCCGGCCACCCCGCCGTCCCCTCGGCCCAGGCCGTCACCCGGACCCGGGACTGGAGCATCGCCGCACTCGCGGCGGTCATCGCCCTGCTCGCCCTGTGGGCCGTCTTCTTCGACAACGGCCAGGCCGTCGCCGCCACCGGCTCGTATCTGCACGAGTTCTCCCACGACGGCCGCCACCTCTTCGGCGCCCCCTGCCACTGACGCGCGCGGAGCGACGGAGAACCTCACATGACACAGCCGACTCCCTACCCCGTCCTGCCCCTGCTCACCCGCGGCCTGGCCGCCGGCGGACTCGCCGGGCTCGCCTCGGGCCTCTTCTCCCTGCTGCTGGCCGGACCGCTGCTGGACCGCGCGGTCCGGCTGGAGGAGGAGCGCGAACACGCAACGGGCGCGGCCCACGGCCACGTCCACGAAGAGCTCTTCAGCCGGGGCACCCAGCACTTCGGGCTGGTGGTGACCGCGGTGGTCACCGGCCTGGCCCTGGGCGTCTTCTTCGCCCTGGCCTACGCCCTGATCCACCGCTCCACGGCGCTCACCCACCGGCCGTGGCAGCGCGCGCTGCTGCTGGCCGGCGCGGGATTCGCGGCCCTGTCCCTGCTCCCCGGGCTGCGCTACCCCGCCGACCCGCCGGGTGTCGGCGAGTCCTCGACCGTGGCCGAACGACAGGTCCTGTGGCTCGCGGCCCTGCTCATCGGCATCCTGGGCCTGCTGGCCGCCTGGCAGCTGTACCGGCGGCTGGACCGCCACCCGGCGCCGGTCCGTCAGACGGCGGCCGCGGCGGCCGACGCGGCGACGGCCGCCGCGCTGTTCCTGCTGCCCTCCCACGGTGACCCGGTGCCGCTGCCCGCGGATCTGGTGTGGGAGTTCCGGGTGCTGTCCCTGGCCGCGCACACGGTCCTGTGGGCGGCTCTGGGCGGTCTCTTCGGCTGGCTGGGCCTGCGCGGCCTGCCCGGCCACGAGCGGAACGGGGCCGCCGGCAGGGAGCCGGCGCCCGCGCTCGCCGGCGGCTGACCGCCGCCCTCCCCAGGCACGCGGGATTCGCGGGGAGTAGCGCGGCGGTCCCGTCCGCCCCTCCGGGCCGGTGACACACCGTCACCGGACCCGGGGGCATCCGGCCCGGTCAGGCCAGGAACTCGGCCTCCAGCGTGATGGACACTCCGGCCAGCGCCTTGCTCACCGGACAGTTCTCCTTCGCCTTCTGCGCCGCCGCCTCGAAGTCCTCGGCAGAGATGCCGGGCACCCGGCCCTTGACGCTCAGGGCGATGCCGGTGATGCCCTCACCCGGCTGGAAGGTGACGTGCGCCGTCGTCTCCAGGGACTCCGGCGGGTTCCCCGCGCCGGCCAGCCCGTGCGACAGGGCCATCGAGAAGCACGACGAGTGCGCCGCCGCGATGAGCTCCTCCGGGCTGGTGCGGCCCTGCGGCTCCTCCGCGCGGGAGGGCCAGGTCACGTCGAAGGTGCCGGTCTTCGAGGAGTCGAGGGAAACGGTGCCCGCGCCCTCCATCAGCGAGCCCTGCCAGTTGGTGGTGGCGATGCGCGTGGTTGCCATGAACGGATCCTCCAGAACGGATAAGCGGACGTGCCCGGCCCACGCTATCGCTGCGCGGGCCCGGCGTGCGGGAACCGCTCGTCTCCTGGTACAGGTTGACGGCCGGTCCGGTCGGACACCTGCCCGGCCGCCTCGTCGACCATCAGATACGCCAGCCCGACCAGCGTGGCGCTGCTCACGATCTCCCGGCGGTCGATCATGCCTCGCAGCTCGGCCAGCGGGATCCACTCGATCCGGTCGGGCTCGTTCCGCTCCACCGGCGGACCGGTGCAGCGGGTGCCCTCGCAGCGGAACACATGGTGCTCGGAGTCGGAGATCCCGTTGGCCGGCTGGGCGTAGATCAGCGGCTTGACGGTCGCGGGCCGCCAGCCCGTCTCCTCCTCGGCCTCGCGCCTGGCCGCCTCCTCGGGCGTCTCGCCCGCCTCGATCAGCCCCATCGGCAGCTCCCGGCCCCACACATCGGTGACGAAGCGGTGCCGCCACATCATCAGAACCCGCTGCCGCTCGTCGATCAGCGCCGCCACCGCGACGTCGCGCAGCCGCACCACGTGGTGCTCGTAGCGCCGCCCGTCCGGCTCCTGGACGTCCGCCAGCCACAGATTCACTCACTCGTTGCGGTAGATCTGCCGCTCCCCGTGCACCGTCCACCGCATGTACCACGCTCCTTGTCACCGGCCTGTCCACGGCCATCTCGGCTCTTCCCCGGCGCCGGGCCGTCCGCACCTGACGGCGGGGGTGAGTGAACCGGGCCGGCCCGCCGCGAGCCGGGCACGGTCCCGGGAACGACGAGATCCCGCCCGGTCGTGGGACCGGGCGGGATCCTTCCTCGAGTGCGGCGGAAGGGATTCGAACCCTCAAACCCTGTCACGGGTCACTGGACCTAAACCAGCTGCGTCGCCACTGCGCCACCGCCGCCTGACACCCGGCCATGCTAGCGGGCGGGCGCCCGGCGCGGGGCCTCCGGGTTCCGGGCTCAGCCGCTCAGGAGCTGGGTGACCGTGTGGATGACCAGGCCGGCCAGGGCTCCGATGATCGTCCCGTTGAGGCGGATGAACTGCAGGTCGCGCCCGATGTGCAGTTCGATCTTGCGGGAGGTGTGGGCGGCGTCCCAGGAGGCCACGGTGTCGGTGATGAGCGAGGTGATCTCGCCGCGGTAGCCGGAGACGACGTGGATCACCGCGTCCGCCGTCCAGCGGTCCAGCTTGTCCTGCAGGCGGGCGTCGGTGGCCAGCCGGGCGCCGAGCGAGAGCAGCGCGGCACGGGCGCGCAGCCGCAGCGCGCTGCGCTCGTCCTCGGCGGCGGTGATGATCATGGCGCGGAGGTTGGCCCAGGCGGTGGCGATCAGGTCCTGGAGTTCGGGGCGGTTCAGCAGGTCGGTCTTGAGCCGCTCGACCCGGGCGCGGGTGTCCGGGTCGTGCTGGAGCTGCTGGGCGAAGTCGTCGAGGAAGCGGTCCAGCGCCGCGCGGGCCGGGTGGTCGGGGACGTCGCGCATCTCGGTGACGAAGCGCAGCAGCTCGCGGTAGACGCGGTCGCCGACCTTCCGGTCGACGAAGCGGGGGGTCCATCCCGGGGCTCCGCCGACCACGGCGTCCATGACGGACTCACGGTGCCGGACGAGCCAGTCGTGGGCCCTGGCACACACCAGGTCCACGGTCCGGTGATGGCCGCCGTCGGCGACGGTTCTCTCCAGCAGGCGTCCGAGCCCGGGGGAGATCTCCTGGCCGGCGACCTGCCGGATGACGGCCTCGCCGACGACCGCCTGGACGTCCGCGTCGCGCAGCACCCTGAGCCCGCCGCGGACGGCCGTGGCCAGCTCGGAGGTCACCCGGTCGGCGTTCTGCGGCTGGGCCAGCCAGGTGCCGATCCGGCTGCCGGGACGGACCGAGCCGAGCTTGCGGCGGACCACCTCCTCGGACAGGAAGTTCTCCCCGACGAAGTCGCCCAGCGACCGGCCGAGCTGATCCTTCTTGGTGGGGATGATCGCGGTGTGCGGGATGGGCAGGCCGAGCGGGTGACGGAAGAGCGCGGTGACCGCGAACCAGTCGGCGAGGGCCCCGACCATCCCGGCCTCGGCGGCGGCGGCCACGTATCCGGCCCAGGCCCCGGCGCCGCGGTGCTCCGCCCAGGTGGCCAGGGCGTACACCACACCGACGAAGACCAGCAGGCCGGTGGCGACGGTCTTCATCCGGCGCAGCCCGCGCTGCTTCTCGGCGTCGGCCTCGGTGAACAGTCCGCCGCCGGGCGGGCCCGGCTCACCGGGTGTCCCGTCGTGAGCCCCGGCGCCGCCGGACCCGCCGCCCGGTCCTGACGGGCGCCGCCCGGAATCCCCTGGCAATGCCTCCGGCTGCTGCCGTTCCATCCGCTGCCGCCCTTCCGCGTCGCTCTGCTGCATTGTGCCGGTCCGTCAGCGGCTGTGCTCCGACGGGTGAGCCCGGCCCGCCGTCCGGGGGACAGTGCGGCGGCTCGCGGGGTGGCCGTTCCCCGGGGTCGGGCACCGCCGGTGCGACAGTGTCTTATGCGGCATACAACCGCTTTGTCATCCATACGACCTTTCTGTCCTGCCGAGCCACGGCGGCGAGGAGTCCCGAGCCATGAGCGACGACAGCGACGAGCCCGCACGCGAAAGCGGTTCCTGGGGCTGGCCCTCCAGGACCGGGAGCCCTACGCCGGCGCCCCGCTCCGGGCCGCGCAGGCTGCTCCCGTCCTGGCGGACGCTGCTGGCCACCGTGCTCGTGGCGGCCACCGTGGTGGTGGGCGGCCTGGTCGCCGGCTACCTGCTGATCGAGATCCCCGAACCGAAGGCGGCGGCCGCCGCGCAGAACAACGTGTATCTGTACGCGGACGGGACGCAGATCGCCCGGGTCGGGGAGGTCAACCGGGAGAAGATCCCGTTGTCGGAGGTGCCGACGGACGTGCAGCACGCGGTGCTGGCGGCCGAGGACCGCGATTTCTGGGGCTACTCGGCGGTGGACGTGAAGGCGATGGCGCGGGCCGGGTGGAACATGCTGCGCGGGGCGGGGAAGCAGTCGGGGTCCACCATCACCCAGCAGTACGTCAAGAACTACTACCTGGACCAGCGGCAGACGGTGGACCGCAAGATCAGGGAGTTCTTCATCGCGATCAAGCTGGACCGGGAGGTCAGCAAGGAGGAGATCCTCGAGGGCTACCTGAACACCAGCTACTTCGGCCGCAACTCCTACGGCATCCAGGCCGCCGCTCACGCCTACTACGGCAAGGACGCCGCCGACCTCGACGTCTCCGAGGGCGCCTACCTCGCCGCCGTGCTGAACGCCCCCAGCGCCTTCGACCCCCAGGCCCGCCCGGACAACCGCGAGCGGGTGATCGCCCGCTGGCAGTACGTGCTGCGCGGCATGGTCTCCCAGGGCTGGCTCGACCCCGGCGAGCTGGAATCGCTGACGTTCCCCGAGCCGGACGCCACGGCACCCCACAACTGGCTGGCCGGGCAGCGCGGCTACCTCATCGAGGCGGTCAACGAGCACCTGGTGGAGACCGGTGTGCTCGACGAGAAACAACTGGCGGCCGGCGGCTTCAAGATCACCACGACCATCGAGCCGGACCTGCAGGAGGCGCTCGCCGAGGCCGTCCGGGAGGAACTGCTGGAGCACCTGGACGAGGACAACGAGCGGGACGCCTACGTGCGGGCCGGCGGCGCCTCGGTGGAGACCGGGACCGGCCGGGTGCTCGCGATGTACGGCGGGACCGACTTCACCGAGCAGTTCGTGAACAACGCCACCCGCCGCGACTACCAGGCGGCGTCCACCTTCAAGCCGTTCGTCTACGCCGCCGCGCTGGAGCACGGCGCCACCGACGCGGAGGGCAACCGGATCGGCCCCGACACCGAGTACGACGGCACCAGCGGCCGGGAGGTGGTCGCCCGCGACGGACGGCCGACCGGCTGGTCACCGGGGAACGAGGGCGACAAGGACCACGGCGACATCAAGGTGAGCACCGCGATGGACAAGTCCGTCAACGCCGTCTTCGCCCAGATGGGCCAGGACATCGGGCCGGAGCGGGTGCGCGGCACCGCCGTCGCGCTCGGCATCCCGCCGGGCACCCCGGGCCTGGACGACGCCGCGAGCTCCATCTCGCTGGGCACCGCCACCCCCAGCCCGCTGGACATGGCCGGCGCCTACGCGACCCTGGCCAACCACGGGGTGCGCCATCCCCTGGTCCTGGTGGAGAGCGTCACCGAGGGCGGCCGGGAGATCGATCTGCCCAGGCGCGAGCCGGAGCGGGCGATCTCCCGGGAAGCGGCCGACGGAACGACGGCGGTCCTGCTGAACGTGGTGCGCGGCGGCACCGGCACCGCGGCGCAGGCCGCCGGCCGCCCGGCGGCGGGCAAGACCGGCACCGCCGAGCACAACCGGGCTGCCTGGTTCGCGGGGTACACCCCCGAACTGGCGACCGTGATCGCCGTGGTGGGGCAGGACCCGGAGACCGGCGGACAGGAGTCCCTGTACCGGATGGCGGGTCTGTCCAGCATCAGCGGCGGCAGCTACCCGGCACGCATCTGGGCCCACTACACCGCCACTGCCCTGGCGGGCGCGCCGGCCGAGGAGTTCGATCTGGTCGTCCCCGAGCGCTACCGTCCCTCCCCCGACGACGGGCGTGACGACGGCGAGGAGTCCGGCCCGGACGAGGAGAACGACGTCGAGCTGCGGGCCGGGCGGTCCCCGTCACCGTCGGGCGGGCCGCCGACCGGGGACTAGCCGTGGGGCGGCGCGGTCAGAGGTACAGACCGGTGGAGTCCTCCGAGCCCTGCAGACGCTCGGCGGCCACCGCGTGCAGGTCCCGCTCGCGCATCAGGAGGTAGGAGACACCCCGCACCTCGACCTCGGCACGGTCCTCCGGGTCGTAGAGCACGCGGTCGCCCGTCTCGACGGTGCGGACGTTCTGCCCGACGGCCACGACCTCGGCCCACTCCAGCCGGCGGCCGACGGCGGCCGTCGCCGGGATCACGATGCCTCCCGAGGAACGCCGCTCGCCCTCGGACACGTCCGAACGGACCAGCACCCGGTCGTGCAGCATCCGGATGGGCAGCTTGTCGTGGGGGGGATGGGTGCTCACGGGACAGACCGTATCTCACCCCACCGGGGTACTGGCTACCGGCGGCGGTGCCGGAGCGAGAGCATCACGCCGACCGCCGCGACGGCGACGAGGGCGACCGGGACGACCCGCTCCAGGCGCGGCCTGCCGTCCTCGGTGACGAACTGGGACCTGACGTCGCCGACGGTGCGGTTGACCGCCACGTAGGCCCGGCCCGCCGTGCGGTCCACCGCCGAAAGGGCCCGGGCGCGCACGTCTCCGGCGATGGTCCTCGGGTGCACGCGGACGGCGATCTCGTCCAGGGTCGCCGCGAGGTCCTGGCGCCGCTTGGCGATACGCGCTTCGATCTCCGCCGGGGTTTCCGACACCGTTCCGCCTCCGTCGTCCGCTGAATCCGTCTGCCCGTTCACGTCTGTCCGCGCAGGTACCGCACAGTGTGTCAGTTCGCCCGCCGACTTTTGTGTCCGATCCCCCGTTTAGGCTTTGTGCCCAGGAAGAACCGTCCACAGGAGTACCCATGAGCGAGCGCTTGAAGCCCGGCGACACGGCCCCTGCCTTCACCCTGCCCGACGCCGACGGCAGGCCGGTGTCGCTGGCCGGCCACGCGGGGCGCAAGGTCATCGTGTATTTCTACCCGGCGGCACTGACTCCCGGCTGCACCAAGCAGGCCTGCGACTTCACCGACAATCTGGCACTGCTGGCCGGTGCCGGCTACGACGTCATCGGCGTGTCGCCGGACAAGCCGGAGAAGCTGGCGAAGTTCCGCTCCGCCGAGGAGCTGACGGTCACCCTGGTGTCGGACCCGGACAAGGAGGTCATGGTGGCCTACGGCGCGTTCGGCGAGAAGAAGCTCTACGGCAAGACGGTCACGGGTGTCATCCGCTCCACGGTCGTGGTCGACGAGTCGGGGAAGGTCGAGCGGGCGCTGTACAACGTGAAGGCGACCGGTCACGTGGCCAAACTCATCAAGGACCTGGGCGTCTGACACCGGCCCCGCCGGGCACCGCTCCCGCCGGTCCGGCCCGGGCGCTGCCGGGCCGGACGGGCGCGAGGCACCTCGATTAGGCTGACGGCGTCGGCTTCGGCACAGCGGGGTGCGCCGCCGACGCCCCCCAGCATCGCGAACGGCAGGAGTCCGAGAACAGTGGCAGAGCGCAAGCCGGTCGAATCCTGGCTCACCGACATGGACGGCGTCCTCATGCACGAGGGCGTGCCGGTCCCCGGCGCGGACCGCTTCATCGAGCGGCTGCGCGAGTCCGGCAAGCCGTTTCTGGTCCTCACCAACAACTCGATCTACACCCCGCGCGACCTGCACGCCCGGCTGTTCCGGATCGGCCTGGACGTGCCGGTCGGCAACATCTGGACCTCCGCGCTGGCCACCGCGCAGTTCCTGGACGACCAGCGGCCCGGCGGCACCGCGTACGTGATCGGCGAGGCCGGCCTGACCACCGCCCTGCACGACGCGGGCTACGTGCTGACCGACACGGCCCCGGACTACGTGGTCCTGGGTGAGACCCGCACCTACAGCTTCGAGGCGCTCACCAAGGCCATCCGGCTGATCAACGACGGTGCGCGGTTCATCGCCACCAACCCCGACGAGACCGGCCCGTCCGCCCAGGGCGCACTCCCGGCGACCGGTTCGGTGGCGGCGCTCATCACCAAGGCGACCGGCCGGGAGCCGTACTTCGTCGGCAAGCCCAATCCACTGATGATGCGGGCCGGGCTGAACGCCATCGGGGCGCACTCCGAGACCAGCGCCATGATCGGCGACCGGATGGACACCGATGTGCTGGCCGGCCTGGAGGCGGGGATGGAGACGTTCCTGGTGCTGACCGGGCTCACCAAGCCCGAGGAGGTGGACCGGTACCCGTTCCGGCCCTCCACGGTGGCCGACTCCATCGCGGACCTGATCGACCGCATCTGACCGGCGCGCACATCGGCCCCGGGACGTCGTCCTGCGCGACCGTCGGCCCGGGGCCTCCGTATGCCCGTCGCTGTCCGGAAATCCGGGTGTCACGACATCTCATCACTACCATGTCCCCGTACTCGCGCGATGACGCGCGGTTACCGGACGCAGCGGACTGGAGGACGGGTGAACGCGCAGGACACACAGACGGGCGTCGGCACATCGGGAAACGGCCACGGCGAAGCGGAGCTTCCGGCGCGCCGGCTGAGGGCCACCGGGATCGGCGCGGTGGCCGTGCTGCTGTGGGCGTCGCTGGCCCTGTTCACCACGCTGACCGGGCGAATACCGCCGTTCCAGCTCACCGCGATGGCGTTCACGGTCGCCGGGATCATCGGGCTTCCCCTGGCCGTACGCGGCGGCTGGACGCTCGCCCGGGGGCTGCCCGGCGGAGCGTGGGTCCTCGGCATCGGTGGTCTGTTCGGCTACCACTTCTTCTATTTCCTGGCCCTCCGCAATGCCCCTGCGGTGGACGCCGGTCTCATCGCCTACCTGTGGCCGCTGCTGATCGTCGTGTTCTCCGCGCTCCTGCCCGGTGAGCGGCTGCGCTGGTGGCACACGGCGGGCGCGCTGCTCGGGCTCGGCGGAACCTTTCTCCTGGTCACCGGCGGCCAGGGTCTGCACCTGCGCAGTGAGTACCTGCTCGGGTACACAGCAGCCGTCGTCTGCGCTCTGGTGTGGTCGGCGTACTCGGTGGCCAACCGCCGGTACCCACAAGTCCCCACGAACATGGTCGCCTTCTTCTGCCTGGCCACCGCGGCGCTCGCGGCGGTCTGCCACGTGCTGTTCGAAACCACGGTCCGGCCCGAGGGCTGGCAGTGGCTCGCCGTGCTCGTTCTGGGCCTCGGTCCGGTCGGCGGCGCCTTCTACGTCTGGGACCACGGCACCAAGCACGGAGACATCCGGCTCCTGGGGACCTTCGCGTACTTCGCTCCGCTCCTGTCCACCGCACTGCTCATCGCGACCGGGCGGGCCGACCCGAGCTGGCCCGTCGCCGTCGCCAGCACGCTGATCGCGGGCGGCGCCATGCTGGCCTCGGCGGACACCCTTCGCTCCGCGCGCCGTCGTGGCTGAGCCGGGCTCCGCTCCGGAGGGAGCGGAGCCCGGCCGCCTCAGGCGTCCACCGGCCAGGTTCCCCTGCGCACCATTTCGGTCACCCGCTCGGCGCCGTTGGCCCGCACCAAGAGCTCCAGCCGCATGCGCTCGATGTCCTCGGCGCTCCACTTGTCGGTGGCCATGGTCCCCTTCTCGTGCGACCAGCCGTTGTCGTAATGGCGTACGACGTAGTCCTTCTGAAAGTCCCACATCTTCGTTCCCGGCAGAGGGGTGACGATGAAGGGGTTGGCGTAGGCCATGCCGTGGCCCATGAGCGTGACCGCGTAGTCGACGGTCTTCTCGATCTGTTCCAGCGACTCGATGTACGGCCGCCCCCCGGGCGTCTCGGGCGGGTTCACGAAGCCGAGCATGAAGCCGCCGGTAACCTGGATGCCGTACTCGGTGAACATCTCCACGATCTCGCCGGTTGCCTTCTGGAAGGCGTTGAGCCGGGGTTTGCCCGACTCGACCAGGCTGTCCTCGTTGGCGCTCTCCACCGCGAGGTAGACGCTGTAGCAGCCGCCGTCGGCCATGGCCTTGATCAGGTCCCGGCAGGTGAGTCCGGACCGCATCGCCGCGAGAACGTTGCGGAAATTCGGGTTGCGCCGCTCGGCTTCGCTCATGCCGTCCGCGAACTCGGCACCCAGGTGCAGCAGGACGAGGTTGAACAGGCTCAGACCGCCCTCCTCGACCCACGGCAGGTCGTGCTTGCGCAGGAGCTTGAAGATGTGCATCGCGTACAGCGGGTCGTGCATCAGGTGGTCGTCCTCGATGAGAACCTCGGTCACGCCGTGCTTGCGGATCTCGGCCAGGTGGAGATCGAACCAGTCGGTCCCCAAAGCCCGCCACGGGCCGTTCACCATCGGGATGTAGCAGAAGTCGCAGCCGACATTGCAGCCGATCGTCGAGAAGATCTGTGCCCAGGAACCGTGATCGCGCACCCGCTTGCCCGAGGAGTGGTAGCTCTGCTCGTACTGGCTCATGTCCAGCATCCCGAAGTCGGGCAGCGGCATCATGCCGAGCCGCTCGTCCAGCCCTTGCCTCTTGGGCAGGATCCGCATGTACGGCGACATGGCCGTCGTCCGGACCACGGCCCCGTCGGCGCGCCGGTAGGCGATGCCGGGTACCGCGTCGATGTCGCCGCCTTCGGTCAGCGCGTGCAGAAGAGCGGTGAAGGTCTGGTCAGCCTCGTTGATGACCACGTAATCGAAGGGGGAGTCGGGCACGGCGTACTGCCAGTCGCCGCTGGGGTGGGCTCCGCCGGTGACGGTCACGATCTCCGGGTCGATCTCCTTGACCAGGTCCGCCAGGGCACGTGCGTTGCCCCACTGGACGGTGTAGATGCACTGGATGCCGACAACATCCGGCTCGTACTCCTCGATCATTCGCCGTAGCTGTGAGTCGTCGAGACCGTAGCGGATCAGGCTGCTGCCGCCCCCGATGTCGACGAGCCGGCGTTCCTGCTCCCAGCCGGCGAAGGGCGAGTCGACGATACTGACGTCGAAGCCGGACAGGCGGGCGTTCGCGGCGATGCGTAACAGGCCGATGGGGGTACCCGCCCGCTTCATGACTTCGAACCTGTCCAGGCCGAGCGCCCGGAAGCTGCTCCCTTGCGGCGAGGGCTCCACGACCCGGGTGTACGAGGGCACGATGAGCAGCACGCGGGGCGCCTGCCCGAGGACGCGCCGCCGGGTGCCGGAGGGTGACGTACGCCGGGAAGGCTTGCCCAGGTGCCGCAGCGGTGGACGCTGAGGAGCACAGGAGAACTTGACGGAAGGATTTTCCACCAGCACGGGTGAAGAACCGGTTCGCTTCACAAGGCGCTCCATCTTTCCGAGAACGGAGGATTCGTTCAGATGGTCGCCTTCCTCACGCCGTCAGGACAGCGTGTCGAGGCTGAATGGCGTGAACTGTCAGATGCGCACGGCACATCCGGTCCATTGTTCTCCGGGATTCCCGGTTGACACGGCACACCGGGTCCGATGCCTCCGGATCGGCCGGGCAGCGAAGCAGCCCTCCGTGCGGGGTGCTCCGCCGCCCGTACGGAGCAGCGCGGCGGCGCTGGGGATGCGCTGGGGCGCGGGAGAGGGGACCTTCGGAGTACCGACCCGGAGGTTCATCATGGGCATCGCTCGCGTCCTCAAGCTCACGTTCTGTACCGTCACGCTCACCCTTCTCGGCCTGGCCGGTGCCGTGCCCGCGGCGGCCGAGCCCTGGCCGGACGACCACCAGCGGGAGGGCTCGGTCACCGTCACCCCGATCAGCCCGCGCCCGGGCGAGGAGGTGACCATCGAGGCCCGGGGCTGCAAGGGCAGGCATGCCACGGCGCACTCGGAGGCTTTCGTGGCGGAGGCGAAGCTCGCGCCGCGGGGCGGCGGTGTGCTGTCCGGCGAGGCGATGATCCGGTCCAGGATCGAGCCGGGCGTCTATCCGGTGGAGGTCCACTGCGAGGGCCGGCGCGGCGAGCTGTCGGGCCGGGTGGTCATCTCCGGACTGGTGCCGGACAAGCCGGACCACCACGGGGAACACCCCAAACCTACCGCTCCGGTGCGGGCCGGCGGCGGGGCGATGGCCGTCGAGGAGTCCGGCGGCGCGGGCACGTGGAGCGCGGCCGGGCCGGTCGTGCTCGCGGGCGTGGCGCTCGGCACGGTGCTGCTGGCGGTCCGCCGGGCGCGGCGCGCGCGGGAGCACTGATGGCCGGGGCGACCCGCACCGGAGGTGCCGGCCGCCTGGTCAGCTGCGTGGCGTGGGCGCTGCTGCTGGTGGTGCTCTGGCAATGGGGCCGCGACCTGACGGAGACCGGCACGATACCGCGCACGGTGCTGGGCGAGCGCCCCTCGGTGTCCCGGCTCACCGACGGCCGGCCGCTGCCGGCCCCGCACGAGCCGCTGCCCGGCGCCCCCGCCCCGGTGCTGCTGGAGATCGACTCGATCGGGGTGCGGGCCCAGGTGATGGAGCGTGGCGTGGACGCCACCGGCGGAATCGACCCGCCGCCCTACGAACTGCCGGACGTGGCCGGCTGGTACGCGGGCGGGCCCACACCGGGCGCCCGGGGGCCCGCCCTGGTGGTGGGCCACGTCGACACGGACACCGGGCAGGCGGTGTTCTATTCGCTGAGCGCGGTGGAGCCCGGCAGCGAGGTGCGGGTGACGCGGGAGGACGGCAGCGTGGCGGAGTTCACCGTGATCGGGGTGGACGTGATC
Source organism: Streptomyces sodiiphilus (assembly GCF_039529215.1). Classification (NCBI taxonomy): domain Bacteria; kingdom Bacillati; phylum Actinomycetota; class Actinomycetes; order Kitasatosporales; family Streptomycetaceae; genus Streptomyces; species Streptomyces sodiiphilus. Next base: position 39,265 of record NZ_BAAAMJ010000068.1, read on the forward strand.
GAGCGGGAGCAGTTCGACCCGGTGCAGGTCTACGAGGGCGGTCAGGACGGCCTGGCCGAACTGCGGCTGATCACCTGTGGCGGGACGTTCGACCGCGAGCGGCAGTCGTACTCGGCGAACGTGGTGGTCTCCGCCTACCTCTCCGGCACCTCCCCGGCCCGCAGCTCGGTCTGACCGTCCGGTCAAGTGCCCGGCTCAGCCGGCTGTGTCTTCGTCAGGAGTTCCACGATCTGCGGGGCGAGGGCGCGGAAGGCCTTCCCGCGGTGGCTGATGGCGTTCTTCTCCCCGGGGGTGAGTTCGGCGCAGGTGCGGGTGTCGCCGTCCGGCTGGAGGACCGGGTCGTAGCCGAAGCCGCCCTCGCCGGCCGGGGTGTGCCGCAGGGTGCCGCGCAGCCGCCCCTCGGCGACGCGTTCGGTGCCGTCCGGCAGGGCGAGCGCGGCGGCGCAGGCGAAGTGCGCGCCCCGGTGCGGTGCCCCGATCTCCTCCAGCTGGGCCAGCAGGAGTTCCAGATTGGCGCGGTCGTCGCCGTGCCGTCCGGCCCAGCGGGCGGAGAAGATGCCCGGCGCGCCGCCGAGGACGTCCACGCAGAGCCCGGAGTCGTCGGCGACGGCCGGCAGCCCCGAGGCGCGCGCGAGCGCGTGTGCCTTGAGCAGAGCGTTCTCCGCGAAGGTCACGCCGGTCTCGGGGACCTCCGGGGCGCCGGGGACCTCGTCGGCACCGAGGAGTTCGACGGCGAGCCCGGCACCGGTGAGGATGGCGCGGAGCTCGCCGATCTTGTGCTGGTTGCGGGTGGCGAGTACGAGGCGTGGCATGCCGCGATTATCCCGCCCGCGGGCCCGGTCCCGCTCAGCCGGGTGTGCAGACGGCGGTCAGTTCGCCGACGGCGTCCCCGAGGGGGCCGAGGTCGGGATTCTCGTCGGTCTCCATGGACTCGCGCACGTTCTCCACGGCCTCCAGGACGGAGTCGGCCGCCGCGGCGATATCCGCGTCGCCGGTGTCGTCCTTGATCTTCTGTGCCTCCTTCTCTATGGCGTCGGTGAACCTGCCCATGTCCTCGGCGTCCGCGGCGTCGCCCGCCGCGAGGGTGAGCTGCTCGACACTGCTCGCGATGGAGCCCGCGAGGCGGGCGCAGTCCATCGCCCGCTGCCCCGCGTCGCAGGCGGCCGTGCCGGCGGACAGGGCAGCGGTCAACACAACGGCCACCGCAGTACGACGGTATGTATGCATGCAGAGCTCTTACCCGCGGACGACGCGTCCGTGCGGGTGAGATCCGGTCAGGTCGTCCCGAGCGCCAGTCGTTGCGCGCCGTCGAGCTGGGCGCAGCCGGCGACCGCGAGGTCGAGCAGCGCGTTCAGCTCCTCCCGGGCGAAGGGCTCGCCCTCGGCGGTGCCCTGCACCTCCACGAACCGGCCGTCCCCGGTGCAGACGACGTTCATGTCGGTCTCGGCACGCACGTCCTCCTCGTAGGCGAGATCGAGCATCGGGACGCCGGCGACGATGCCGACGCTGACGGCGGCGACCGTGCCGGTCAGCGGCTGGGACTTGGACTTGACCAGCTTCTTGTCCTGCGCCCAGGCGATCGCGTCGGCGAGCGCCACGTAGGCGCCGGTGACGGCGGCCGTCCGGGTGCCGCCGTCGGCCTGCAGCACGTCGCAGTCCAGGACGACGGTGTTCTCCCCCAGGGCCTTGAGATCGGTCACGGCGCGCAGCGAGCGGCCGATCAGGCGGGAGATCTCGTGGGTGCGTCCACCGATCTTCCCGCGGACCGACTCCCGGTCCCCACGGGTGTTGGTGGCCCGGGGGAGCATCGCGTACTCGCCGGTGACCCAGCCCTCCCCGCTGCCGCGGCGCCAGCGGGGCACGGTGTCGGTGACGCTGGCGGTGCACAGGACCTTGGTGTCCCCGAAAGAGATGAGGACGGAGCCCTCGGCGTGCTTGCTCCAGCCGCGCTCGATGGTGACGGGGCGGAGCTGGTCGGCCGTTCGGCCGTCGATACGAGACATGCAGGCGAGCCTAGAGGACTCGCTCAGGTCTCCGATCTCATGTCCTCGATGTCCGAGGCGATCGGGTCGGCATCGGTGCCGATGACGACCTGGACGGCCCGGCCCATCATCACCACGCCGCGCGCTCCGGCGGCGCGCAGCGCCGCCTCGTCGATCAGCGCGGGGTCCGCCACCTCGGTGCGCAGCCGGGTGACGCACCCCTCGGCCTCGATGATGTTCCCGATTCCGCCCAGGCCGGCGACTATCTGTTCCGCCTTGCCGGTCATCTCCACCTCCAGGGGCACATCCGCGGCCACGCGCCGTGGAACGAGCCTCGACCTCCCCCCTCGTCCCCCTCCCACCGTGCTAGAAAGAGACCCGGCCGACCACTGGTGTAGACCATTCGGGTCAGGTGGTGGTCATCCCACCGGGAGGAAGCAGATGTCCGCCGCGCCCGTCACCGGGGAGGACACCCGGCCGCGCCGGGGGTCCGGCGCCCTGGCCGTCGCCCAGCGCATCGGCCGCAGCCTGATGCTGCCCATCGCCACGCTGCCGGCCGCCGCGCTGCTGGTCCGGCTCGGCGCCGAGGACATGCTCGGTGCCGAGGTCCTGCCGGACTTCGTGCGGCGGGCCGCCGACTTCATGGCGGCGGGCGGCCGGGCCCTGCTGGAGAACATGCCGCTGCTCTTCGCCGTGGGCATCGCCATCGGCTTCGCCCGGAAGTCGGACGGTTCCACGGCACTGGCAGCCGTCGCCGGCTACCTGGTCTTCGGCAATGTGCTCCAGGCGTTCCATGACCCCGCCACCGGCGAACCGGTCAGCGCCGGCGTGCTCGGCGGCGTGATCATCGGCGTCACGACCGCGCTGCTGTACCAGCGCTTCCACCGCACCCGGCTTCCCGACTGGCTGGGCTTCTTCGGCGGCCGCCGCCTGGTGCCGATCCTCTCCTCGTTCGCCGGGCTGCTGCTGGGCATCGCCGTCGGCTACATCTGGCCGGTGCTGGGCTCCGGGCTGCACCACATCGGCGAGTGGCTGGCCGGCTCGGGCTCGGCGGGGGCGGGCATCTACGGCGCGCTGAACCGGGCGCTGGTACCCGTGGGCATGCACCACCTGCTCAACTCCTTCCCCTGGTTCCAGGCCGGCTCCTTCACCGACGCGGACGGCAACGTGGTGCACGGCGACATCGCCCGGTTCCTCGCCGGAGATCCGGCCGCCGGTCAGTTCATGACCGGCTTCTTCCCCATCATGATGTTCGCGCTCCCGGCCGCCTGCCTGGCCATGTACCACTGTGCCCGCCCCGGGCGCCGCAAGGCCGTGGGGGGAATGATGCTCTCCGTCGCCCTGACCGCGTTCGTCACCGGGGTGACCGAACCGGTGGAGTTCACCTTCATGTTCATCGCCCCCGTGCTCTACGCCGTGCACGCGGTGCTGACCGGGGTCTCCCTGGCCCTGGCGTGGTCGCTGGAGATGCGGCACGGCTTCGGCTTCTCGGCCGGGGCGATCGACTTCCTGCTGAACCTGGGCATCGCCGCCAATCCCGCCGGGCTGGCCCTGGTGGGACTGTGCTTCGGCGTCGTCTACTACGCTGTCTTCCGCTTCGCCATCACCCGGTTCGATCTCCCCACCCCGGGCCGCGAACCGGACGAGGACCCCGGGTGACCGTGCCCGCCCTGACGGCTCAGACCTCGTACTCCGCGCCGGGATGGGCCAGTTCGGTGGGGCCGTCGTAGACGGCACGGGCGTCGCGGAGATTGGTGAGGGCGTCGGTCCACGGCGGGATGTGCGTGAGGACGAGCCGCCCGGCCCGGGCGTCACGGGCGTACTCGCCGGCCTGGCGGCCGTTCAGGTGCACCTCGGGGAGGTCCTCCTTGCCGTGGGTGAAGGACGCCTCGCACAGGAACAGATCGCTGTCCCGGGCCAGCTCGGTCAGGGCGGGGCTGAGCCCGGTGTCGCCGGAGTAGGTGAGCACCCGGCCGCCGTGCTCGATACGGAAGCCGTACGCCGTCACCGGGTGGGTGACCAGCTCCGCCCGGACCGTCAGCGGCCCGGCCCGGAAGACGTCGCCGGGGGCCAGGGTCCGGAAGTCGAAGACCTCGCTCATGGACTTCTCGGAGGGGGTGTCCGCATACGCCGTGGTCAGCCGGCGCTCGGTGCCCTCGGGACCGTAGACCGGAATGGGCGCGCACCGGCCGCCCTCGTGCCGGTAGTACCGGGCCACGAAGTACCCGCACATGTCGATGCAGTGGTCGGGGTGCAGGTGGCTGATCACGATGGTGTCGATGTCGTAGAGGCCGCTGTACTTCTGCAGCTCGCCGAGGGCGCCGTTACCCAGATCCAGCAGCATTCGGTAACCCTCGGCCTCGACGAGGTAGCTGGAGCAGGCCGAGTCCGCGGACGGGAACGATCCCGAGCAGCCGACAACGGTGAGCTTCATGAGCGGGGGAACCTCCGGTGGTGGGGTTCGAACGACTGTAAGTCGCAACTGCCCCCGGTGGGTCGGTGGCGGGCTGGGGTGTGGGCGGAATCACCAGCGGCCCGGTGTGCGCTCAGGCGCGCGGACGGGAGCGCGCCCGGATGGCGACGAGCAGGCCGATCGCGGTCCACACGGCGAACATCGAGGTTCCCCCGTAGCTGACGAGGGGCAGCGGAAGGCCGGTCACCGGCATGATGCCCAGGGCCATGCCGATGTTCTCGAAGGACTGGAAAGCCAGCCAGGTGACGATGCCGGAGGCGACGATGCTGCCGTACAGGTCGGGGGACTCCTTGGCGATCTTCACAGCCCGCCACAGCACCACCCCGATCAGCAGGATGATCAACCCGGCCCCGAGGAAGCCGAGCTCCTCACCGGCGACGGTGAAAATGAAGTCGGTGTGCTGTTCGGGCACGAACTGGCCCGCGGTCTGCATGCCGTGGAAGAGGCCGGTGCCCGTCAGGCCGCCGGATCCGATGGCGATACGGGCCTGATTGGTGTTGTAGCCGACGCCCGAGGGATCTAGCTGCGGATTGGCGAACGCGGCGAAGCGGTTGATCTGGTACTCGTCCAGGAGGCCGAGCTGCCAGACCGCCAGTGCTCCGGCCGCCCCTGCGCCGAGCAGACCGATGATCCACCCCCGGGACGCACCCGAGGCCAGCAGCACCCCCAGCAGGATCGTCGCGATCACCATCGTCTGGCCGAGGTCGGGGGTGAGGACGATGAGCACGGCGGGAACGGCGGCCAGCAGCAGAGCCTGCAGGACGGTACGGGCGTCCGGAGCGGGCCGCTCGTCGGCTTCCATCCGCGTGGCGAACAGGGCCGCGATGGCCAGGATCACCCCGATCTTGACCAGCTCGGAAGGCTGAAAGGCGAAGCCGGCCCCCACCTCGATCCAGCGCTGCGAGCCGTTGACGGTGGAGCCGAGCGGCGTCAGCACCAGAGCCGTGAGCAGCAACGAACCGCCGTACAGCACGGGCACCACATCACGCACCCGGGCGCTGCCGACCCAGACCACGGCGGCGGCGAGCAGCAGTCCGACGACGATGTTGAACAGGTGGCGCAGCAGGAAGTACTGAGGGTCGCCGTTGTTGAGATCGGTACGCCCGCGGGTGGCCGAGTACACCAGCAGGGCGCCCAGCGCGGTCAGCGTCAGCGCGGCACCCACCAGGACCCAGTCCACCTGCCGCAGCACCGATCCCGGGGCGGTGATCCTGGTCCAGGCGGTGGGCTGCACGGTCGTGTGGTGGCCGGAGAAACTGCGCACACTCACCGGGCGCTCCCTGTACGGTCAGGACGAAACGGACAGGGATGACTGTACGCGTTCGCCCCGGTTCACTGCGTGAGGAGGGTGGCGGCCGGAAACAGCGCACCCCCGGCACGGCCGGGCGGGCCGCCGGGGGGTGCGGTGCTTCGCTGTGGCGGGCGGGCCCTCAGGCCCAGAGCTGGCCCTGCAGGCGCGCGACGGCCTCCTCCGTGGTGGCCGCCGTGTAGATACCGGTGGAGAGGTACTTCCAGCCGCCGTCGGCGACCACGAAGGCGATGTCGGCGTTCTCGCCGGCCTTCAGCGCCTTGCGGCCGACACCGATGGCAGCGTGCAGGGCGGCGCCGGTGGAGACGCCGGCGAAGATGCCCTCCTGGGCCAGCAGCTCACGGGTGCGGGTGACGGCGTCCTCCGACCCGACGGAGAACCGGCTGGTCAGCACGGAGGAGTCGTAGAGCTCCGGGACGAAGCCCTCGTCGAGATTGCGCAACCCGTAGACGAGATCGTCGTAGCGCGGCTCGGCGGCGACGATCTGCACCCCGGGGCGGTGCTCGCGCAGGTAGCGGCCCACCCCCATCAGGGTGCCGGTGGTGCCCAGCCCGGCCACGAAGTGCGTGATGGAGGGCAGGTCATGAAGGATCTCCGGGCCGGTGGTGGCATAGTGCGCGCCCGCGTTGTCGGGGTTGCCGTACTGGTAGAGCATCACCCAGTCGGGGTGCTCGGCGGCCAGTTCCTTGGCGACCCGCACCGCGGTGTTGGAGCCGCCGGCGGCCGGGGACGAGATGATCTCCGCGCCCCACATGGCGAGCAGCTCGCGGCGCTCCTGGGAGGTGTTCTCCGGCATCACACAGACGATCCGGTAGCCCTTGAGCTTGGCCGCCATCGCCAGCGAGATGCCGGTGTTGCCCGAGGTCGGCTCCAGGATGGTGCAGCCGGGGGTGAGCCGGCCGTCCTTCTCGGCCTGCTCGATCATGAACAGCGCGGGGCGGTCCTTGACCGAGCCGGTGGGGTTGCGGTCCTCCAGCTTGGCCCAGATCCGCACGTCCTCGGACGGCGAGAGCCGCGGCAGGCGCACCAGGGGGGTGTGGCCCACCGCGGCCAGCGGGGAGTCGAAGCGCATCAGCGCATGCCTCCGGCGACGGCCGGGAGGATGGTCACGTTGTCGCCGTCGCTCAGCTCGGTGGAGATGCCGTCCAGGAAGCGGACGTCCTCGTCGTTGAGGTAGACGTTGACGAAGCGGCGCAGTTCGCCGTCCTCCACCAGCCGCTCCTGGATGCCGGGGTGCTGGGCCTCCAGGTCCGTGAACAGCTCGGACAGGTTCTGGCCGCTGCCCTGGACGGCCTTCTGGCCGCCGGTGTAGGTGCGGAGGATGGTCGGGACGCGGACCTCGATGGCCATGGGTGTACTCCTGTGGGTGAGAAGAGGGAGGCGTGCTGGTGCGGTCGGAGGACCGCCGTGGTCAGGCGGGCACGGCGGCGCGGCGCTGACACATGGCGCTGGCGAGGCGGCACAGGTCGACGTGCAGGCGCGCCACGAGCAGCAGGCTCGGGGGCTCAGTCATCACGTCAGGGTCAACCATGGGCTCATCGTAACGATTCCCGGCCCCGGTTTCGTAAGGGTGTTCCATGATGCGGTCAACCGCGTCTCACATACCGTACGCCTCGACCACGCGGACCTCCTCCTCGGTGATCGCGCCGTCCACGATCCGGAACGAGCGGAAGGACACCGGCCCCTCGTCGTTGCCGCACTCGGCGGTGGAGACGAGCACGTAGTGGGCCCCGGGCTCATTGGCATACTCGACGTCGGTGCGCGAGGGGTAGGCCTCGGTGGCGGTGTGCGAGTGGTAGATGACCACCGGCTCCTCGTCCCGGTCGTCCATCTCGCGGTACAGCTTCAGCAGGTCACCGGAGTCGAACTCGTAGAACGTGGGCGACCGGGCCGCGTTCAGCATGGGGATGAACCGCTCGGGCCGGCCGGTTCCGGCGGGCCCGGCGATGACACCGCAGGCCTCGTCCGGGTGGTCCTTGCGCGAGTGCGCCACGATGGCGTCGCGCAGCTCCTGGGTGATGGTCAGCATGGCCTCAACTCTAGACACACCGGCGGGACGGCACAGCAGGGCCCGGACCGCACCCCGAGCGGTACGGTCCGGGCCCGTCCGGCCCCGGGGTACCCCGGGGCCGGATGCCGCGCGTTACTTGGTGACGCCGACCTTGCCCTCGGGGCCGCCCTCGGCAGCGGCCTCGCTCGCGTCGATCTCCTCGTCGCTCTCGCCGGCGTCGCGCCGCCGGATGTACTCCAGGACCTTGACGAGCTCCTTCTTCACGACCGGTGCCAGGAAGTACAGGCCGATGATGTTGAAGAGGGCCGCCAGGAAGAGCGCGGAGTCCGAGAGGCCGACCAGGGTGTCCAGGGAGACCAGAGCGCCCATGACCACGATGGCGCTGAAGAAGACCTTGTAGATCGTCTCGCTGGTCCTGCTCGCGCCGAAGAGGTGACTCCAGGCCTTCAGGCCGTAGTAGCTCCAGGTGATCAGCGTGGAGAAGGCGAAGAGGATCACGGCGATCGTGAGCAGCGCCGGGAACCACGGCAGGGCGGTGGAGAAGGCGTCCGAGGTGATGGAGATACCCATGGTGGTACCGCCGACGCTCTCACCGGCGGCCGCCGCCTCGCGCGTCTCCAGGTACAGCGGACCGGAGGCGATGACGATGGTCAGCGCGGTGATGGTGCAGATGACCACGGTGTCGATGAAGGGCTCGATCATCGCGACCAGGCCCTCGGTGGCGGGGCGCTTGGTCTTCACCGCGGCGTGCGCGATCGGGGCGGAGCCGATGCCCGCCTCATTGGAGAACGCGGCGCGCTGGAAGCCGATGATCAGGGCACCGATGAGACCACCGGCCACGCCCTCGGGGTTGAACGCCCCGCTGATGATGGTGGAGACCGCCGCGGGCACCTCGGTCACGTTGAACAGGATGACCAGCAGACAGGCGGCCACGTACATGATCGCCATGGACGGCACCAGCCGGCTGGTGACCTTGCCGATCGACCGGATGCCGCCCAGCAGCACCAGCGCCACCAGCGCGGCGACCACCACGCCGTAGAACAGGGCGCCCGCCGAGCCGGCGAAGAAGCCGGTGTGGTCCTCGGTCACCGAGGCGAGCTGCTCCAGGCTCTGGTTGACCTGGAAGAGGTTGCCGCCGAAGAAGGTGAAGAACAGGATCATGACGGCGGACAGGGCGGCGAGCACCTTGCCGACCTGGGGCAGGCCGCGCTCGGCCAGGCCCTTGCGCAGGTAGTGCATCGGACCGCCGGAGACGGTGCCGTCGGCGTGCACCTCGCGGTACTTCACGCCCAGCGTGCACTCCACGAACTTGGTCGCCATGCCGAGCAGACCGCACAGGATCATCCAGAAGGTGGCACCCGGGCCGCCGATGGAGATCGCGATGGCCACACCGGCGATGTTGCCGAGGCCGACGGTGCCGGAGACGGCCGAGCTGAGCGCCTGGAAGTGGGTGACCTCACCCGGCGCGTCCTTCTGCTCGTACTTCCCGCGCACCAGGCGGAACGCGGTCCTCAGGTGACGGACCTGAGCGAGCCCGAAGTACGCGGAGAAGACGATGCCGGCCACGACCAGCCAGCCCACGATGAGCGGGAAGCTGGTCCCCGCGATGTCGACCGTGTAGAACACGATGTCGCCGAGAAAGTCGGAGACCGGGCCGAAGACGCTGTTGACGCCCTCATCGACCCGATCGGTCCACGATTGTTCGTCTGCCATGGGTTACCTCTGGCTGATGCTGCGGGGACAGGGATGAATGCACCGACAGCGCCCGGGCACGCGCGTGAGCCCCGGCTCGGAAATCGGATTTGGTGTTTTTACCACGCAGCGCGACGACATCCATGTGACAGGGATCACACGTTCGGATAACGGTCAGGTTTCCGACAAGTAATTTACCACCATACCGGGCACATGCCCCATGCATCTATTTCACCGGTCCGAATATCGGACAATAAGGCTTCACTCTGCGTATTGACGTGGCGGTCCTGGTCCACTAATGGGACACCCTCCGACTCGCCCCGGCGCCGCCTGGCAATTCTTTGGGCGACTCGCCCCGGAGGGCGCAATTCCTCAGGGCAGCAGAGTCTCGACCAATGATTCCTGGAGTCCGCCGAGCCAGAGATAGGCCATGACGAGCGGCTTGTCCGGGTCGCGGTCCGGAAGCTGGAGCAGCCGGTCGGACGTCTCCTCGTCGGTGATCCCCAGCCGGGTCCCGATGGCCAGGCGCAGATCGTTCAGCGCCGTCAGCCACTGCCTGGACTCCTCGGGCTTCAGCGCCAGCACCGCTCCCCCTGCCCCCGCGCCGCCACCTCGCGCGTCCCGGCCGGCGGCGTCCAGCCCGCGCACCATGGCGAGCAGACGCTCCCGCTTGCCGGCCCGCAGTTCCTCCTCGGTGAACCGGCGGAACTCCGCGGACAGCTCCCGGTTCTCCGGGCCCTCGGCCTCGCCGGGCCCTCCGTAGGCGTCCGGGAACAGCCGGGCCAGCACCGGGTCGGACGGCGGCTCGCTCGGGCCGTCGGCCATCAGCGCCGCCAGCGGGTCCTCCTCGTCCGCGCCGTTGCTCCCGCCGGGGCCGATCAGCTCCAGCAACTGCACCGCGAGACTCCGCAGAATGGAGATCTCCACCTCGTCCAGGGCGATGACCGCGCCGCCCCCGGCGCCGTGCGCCGCCTCGAAGTAGCCCGGCATCAGCGGTCCTGCTGCAACGTGGCCCACAGGCCGTAGCCGTGCATCGCCTGCACGTCGCGCTCCATCTCCTCGCGGCTGCCGCTGGAGACCACCGCGCGCCCCTTGTGATGCACGTCCAGCATGAGCTTCTTCGCCTTGTCCTTCGGGTACCCGAAGTACGCCTGGAAGACGTACGTCACGTAACTCATCAGATTCACCGGGTCGTTGTGAACGACAGTGACCCAGGGAACCTCCGGCGCGGGCACCTCTTCCGGCGCCTGCGCCGACTCCGGACGCTCGATCTCCACGGGGATGGCATTCACACCCCCATGCTGCCATCGGAGGGCGCCGGAAGCCCAAACGAGCGTGACACGGCCCACCGCGAGCCAATATCGTCAGACTGACGAGATGGGGCTAGGGTGGGCTCATGAACGACGCAGAGCCGACGCTGCCGGTGGCCGTGCCCTCGACAGCCCTCTTCACCGACCAGTACGAGCTCACCATGCTCCAGGCCGCCCTGCGGGCCGGGACCGCGCACCGCAGGTCCGTCTTCGAGGTGTTCACCCGCCGGCTCCCCGAGGGCCGCCGGTACGGGGTCGTGGCCGGCACCGGCAGGGTGCTCGACGCCGTGGAGAACTTCCGGTTCGAACCGGCCATGCTGGACTTCCTGCGGGAACAGCGCGTGGTGGACGCGCCGACCCTGGACTGGCTGGCCGGATTCCGCTTCGGCGGCCACGTCCGGGGATACCGGGAGGGCGAGGTGTACTTCCCCGGCGCCCCACTCCTGCAGGTGGAGGGCACCTTCGCGGAGTGCGTGCTGCTGGAGACGGTCATCCTCTCGGTGCTCAATCACGACTCCGCGGTGGCCGCCGCGGCGTCCCGGATGGCGGTGGCCGCCGCCGGCCGCCCGCTGATCGAGATGGGCGCGCGCCGCACGCACGAACTTGCCGCCGTCGCCGCCTCCCGGGCCGCCTACGTCGGCGGCTTCGACACCACCTCCAATCTGGCGGCCGGCTTCCGCTACGGCCTGCCCACCGCCGGCACCAGCGCACACGCCTTCACCCTGCTGCACGACTCCGAACGGGACGCCTTCACCGCCCAGGTGGAGTCCCTCGGCACCGGCACCACGCTCCTGGTGGACACCTACGACGTGACCGAGGCGGTACGGACCGCGGTGGAGGTGGCCGGACCGCGGCTGGGGGCCGTCCGCATCGACTCCGGTGACCTGCTGCTGGTCGCCCACCGGGTACGGCAGCAGCTGGACGAGCTCGGGGCACGGGACACCCGCATCGTGGTGACCAGCGATCTCGACGAGTACGCGATCGCCTCGCTGGCCGCGGCGCCGGTGGACGCCTACGGAGTCGGGACCCGGCTGGTCACCGGGAGCGGCCACCCCACGTGCTCGATGGTCTACAAGCTGGTCGCCCGCGCGGCGGGGGACGGGCCCGACGCGCCGCTGGTGCCGGTGGCGAAGAAGTCCCTGGGCGGAAAGCTGTCGGTGCCCGGGAAGAAGTGGGCGGCCCGCCGCCGGGGCGCGGACGGCACCGCGGAGGCGGAGGTCGTGGGCACCGGCCCGGTGCCCGCGGATCTCACGGACCGGTTGGTCACCGCGGAGCTGATGCGGGACGGCCGGGCGGTGGCCCGCGAGCCGCTGACGGCCGCCCGCGAACGGCACATCCGGTCCAGGGCCGGGCTGCCGCTGTCGGCCACCCAGCTCTCCCGTGGGGAGCCGGTGCTCCCCACCGAGTACCGGTGACCGGGCGTAAGGTCGGCAGTGAGGCTCCGCGAGGGCCTCGTCCGCACGTTCCGCCCCGTCCACGCGGAAGAGCAACACCGAGCCGAGAGGTCTTCCCATGCAGCGCGCCCTGATCGCCGTCGACCTGCAGAACGACTTCTGCGAAGGGGGCAGCCTTCCGGTGTCGGGCGGCGGCGACGTCGCCGCCGCGGTCACCGACCTGATCGGCGGCGCCTCACCCGCCTACCGGCACGTGGTGGCCACCCGGGACCACCACATCGACCCCGGGGACCACTTCTCAGACACCCCCGACTACGCACGGTCCTGGCCGGCCCACTGCGTGTCCGGCACCGAGGGCGTGGGCTTCCACCCGAACTTCGCCCCGGCCGTCGCCTCCGGCGCGATCGAGGCGTGCTTCGACAAGGGCGCCCACGAGGCCGCCTACAGCGGTTTCGAGGGCACCGACGAGAACGGCACCTCACTGGCGGACTGGCTGCGGGAGCGGGGCGTGACGGAGGTCGACGTGGTGGGCATCGCCACCGACCACTGCGTCCGGGCGACGGCACTGGACGCCGCGCGGGCCGGCTTCCGCACCCGGGTCCTGCTGGACCTGACCGCCGGAGTGAGCCGCCCCACCGTGGACGCGGCCCTGCGGGAAATGGCGGACGCGGGCGTGGAACTCACCGGGACCCCGGTCGTCCGGGACTGAGCCGGCCGCACCGGCCGTGGGGCGCATCCTCAGGAAGGCAGGGCGCGGGCGAGTCGCAGCAGGGCCGCGACGGGCTGCCACGGCTCCGTGAGGTCCTCGGGAGAGCCGCGCCAGACCATCCCCTCGGGGTGGTGCAGCACGGCGGTGACGGCGTCCGGGGTGGGCGGGGAGGCGTTTCCCCGCAGGTAGACCGAGCGCAACCCCGCGTTGCGCAGCCGCGTCAGGGCCCGCGCCCGGTTGCGGGCGTGCACCAGCACCCGCACCCTGCCCGGCCCTTCCGGCCTGGGCAGGGTGAGGGCGACGACCACGCTTCCGTCCGGAAGCCGGACGAAGCCTCCGTCGGCCATGAGCACCTCCCTCCGCCGGGCCCGCGGCGCCTTGCCGCGTACTCCGCCATCATGACGGGCGACGGCCACCGACCGGTAGGGGCACCGGCCCGGCGGTTCCCCGCCCCGCGGGCCCCATCCAATCCCGGAACTGCGCGGGCCCGGGGGCGGCACCACGGGGATGCGGTGGCGGTGCGGTGACGAAACCGTGGTGCCCCGGCGAGCGGGGCGCGGGGCCGGCCGGTCCGGTGATCAGGTCACCGGACCGGCCGGATGATCAGCGCAGCGAGGACGGCGTCACCATGATGGTCATGGTGCCGCCCTTCCTGGGCTGGTGCAGCACGGTGATCCGCGTGTTGGTGTCCGGAACCCGGACACTGCCCATCGGGTTCTCCTCGGTCCAGTAGCTGCCGCGCCGGTCGTCGAAGACCGGGTTGGCGCGCTTGGCGGGGAGCGTGGTGGGCTCACTGTTGCTGTGCAGGGTCAGCGCCGGGGTCCGGTAGAGGCCGAACGTGGCGTCCCGGGTCTGGATCCGGTTGCGCATCATCGCGCCGTTCGCCCAGTACTCCGGCGTGGGGTTGGCGTCCACCGGCAGGGCCAGGCCCTCACCGGGATGCTGACTGGTGTTGTTGTCGCGCTGCGAGGTGTCCCACAGCCACACCAGCATCCCGCTCTGGTAGGGGAAGTGCTCCACGAAGTCCGGACGCTGGTCCAGGAAGCCGAAGTTGTACGGCCCCACCTTCAGCGTGCGGTCGTAGCCGACGTACTGGCGGTTCTCCACAATGTAGAACTGCGCGTACTCGTCGGTCATGGCGGCACCGACGATCTCGAAGCCGTCGGCGGCCCAGTCGCCCGTGCCGTCCTCGGCGCCGTCCTCGAAGATCACCTCGCCGTCCGCGGTGATGGTGATCTCGTCCGCGGTGAAGCCGAGCTCGGCCACCGCGGAGTCGGTCTGGTAGCGGAACCGCAGTCCGACGGTCTCACCGGCGTAGTCGTCGAGCGGGTAGGACATGGCCGCGTGGCCCTCGGAGTGCCCGTGCAGCGCGGGGCGGTCCGAACCGTCCCGCGGGACCGTCTCGCCGTCGGCGGTGCCGTCGAGCGCCGTCCAGGTGCTGCCTCCGTCCCGGGAGGCCTCGACGTACAGGTAGTCGTAGTCCTCCTCGATCTCCCACCAGCCGGTGAACTCCAGCGTGGCGGAGTCCCGGTGGCCCAGGTCGACGGTGCGGGTCAGAGTGTTGCTCAGGCTGTCGCCCATACCGCTCCACCACTGGCTGTCGCCCGCGGCGGGCTCGACGAGCTCGGTGGTGACGGTCTTGTCCGGCAGCTCGACGATCAGGGCCTGGGTGTCCTTGCCCTTGCGGCCCTCGGGGTACTCCAGCGCGGAGGCGCCCAGCCGGTGCACGGACGTCTTCGCGGCCTTGGCCACCCTGTAGTCCAGCCAGCCCAGCTGCAGCTTCTCCCAGGGGCCCATGTCGTTGGGCAGGGCGCCGATGGTGCCGTCGCCCAGGCCGAGCCAGGAACCGGAGGACATCGCCGTCCAGAAGCCGGTGCCGTTCTCGCCCCCGGCCGTGTCGTAGAGGTCCGGCAGGCCCAGGTCGTGGGCGAACTCGTGGGCGAACACGCCCACGCCGCCGTTCTCGGGCTGGATGGTGTAGTCGCCCACCCAGAAGCCGGTGTCACCGATCTCGGCGCCGCCGGACAGGTTGAACTCCGGGCCGGCCTGCCCGATCAGGTCGGAGAAGGCGTACCAGCGGTGCGCCCAGATCGCGTCGTCGCCCTGGGCGCCGCCACCGGCCGAGGCGTCCTCACCGGCGTGCACGATCTGGAAGTGGTCGATGTAGCCGTCGGGCTCGTTGAAGTTGCCGTCGTTGTTGTAGTCGTAACGGTCCTTCACGTCGTACTCGGCGAGGATCTCCTGGATCTCCTCGGTCGACAGACCGCGCTCCAGCTGATCCTCGTACCACGCGTTGACGCCGTCACTGACGACATGCCACACCGAGCGGCACACGGCTGAACCGCACGCGGTGTTGCCGTACCTGGCCTCGTTGTAATCGACCTTGACCCAGTCGGTGACATGGCCCTCGACGGAGTACCGGCCCGAGGACTGCCGCTCGAAGTACTGCTTGACGGAATCCGTGCCGGGGTCGTCCGAGTAGTAGAGGTCCTCGAAGTGCTTCCGGTCGAAGTTCTCCTGCCAGATCGTGGTGTTGTTCACCGAGCGGTCGGGCTCTTCGATCTGGTTGGCCAGCGGACCGGGGTCGCCGCCGAACTCGGGGTGGATCTCGTCCCCGAACTCCACCAGGATGGTGAAGATCCGGTCGGTGCCGGTGGTGGCGACCTCGACGAACGAACCGTCGTCGAGTTCCACGACCTCCGAGCCGTTGGAGGAGCGGGGCCTGGCCTGACCGGTGATCAGGCGCTGCTGGGCCTCCTGCTTGAGCGCCTCGCGCTTCTCGCCCAGCGGGTTGTGCAGATGCGGATCGCCCGCGTGGAGGGGCTCCACGACGAGGTCGCGGTCGGTATCCACGGTCGGCTGCGCCTGGGCCGCTCCGGCGGGTACCAGTACCGCCGCCGCCAGGGCGGCGATGGCCGTCCCGGCCGCGGCAGCGGTCGATCTCGTGGATCTACGGCGTATGTTCACTTTTTCGCTGTCCTCCCCTGAAGAACGCAGTGGTGTGACACGCTGGCATTCGACACGAGTGACCGGAGAAAAGACACCCCTTGATTCCTACCGGTCAGGCAACTAGCGTGCCGGGCAGGTCTGTTGTCGCATGACACCGTGCGCCCCCCGTGCCCCCGCCGCGCCGTTGATGTCAGGCTTACCCGCGAACCCGCGCGGGCACTGAGGCCCGTAGTGCCTCCCGGGGTCCCCTCCTTCCCGGGCGGCCGACAGCACCCTCCCGAGGACGGAAACAGCCCCATGCCGCATCCGACCCCCCGACATATCGCCTACGGCTCGGCCACGGTCATCCTCTCCACCTTGCTTCCCCTGCTGCTCGCGCCCGGAGTACCCGGAGCCGCGGTCGCCGCCCTGACGGCCGGCGCCCTGGGCCTCGGTCTGCTGGTGACGGTGACTCTCACCGCCCGCCGCCGCGCTCCCGGGCGCACCGTCGCCTCCGGCGGGCCCCGGGTACCGGTGCAGCGGACGCACCCGATGACAGCACCCGACAGGCCCGGAGCAAGGGTCTGACCCACCGCGCGCCCGCCGTCCCCGCCCCAGCGGCGGACGGCGGGCGCCGCACCGGGCCGGATCAGGACGCGGAGACCACCACCGTCTTGGCCGCCTTGTCGTGGACACACTGACGGTAGGGCCGGTCCCAGGTGCAGGACAGCACATTGAACAGCCAGAACAACAGGCCGATGCACGGCACCAGCAGAACCAGCGCGTAGACCGCCGAGCGGAACCAGCCCGCGTTCCCGCGCGGTACGGCGCCGTTGTCCAGCATCGCCACCCGCAGCCCCATCGCCATCTTGCCCAGGGTCTGGCCGCGCGCCGTGAACATCACTCCCTCGTAGAGGAAGTACAGGAGGAGCAGCACCGCCTGCTGCACATAGGAACGCGCGTCGGTGGCCTCCCCGTAGCCGCCCATCATCGGCCACAGCACCAGGATCACCGGGACGCCGACGACCAGGGCATCGATGACGCGGGCCACGAAGCGCCGTCCCAGGTTTCCCAGAGGCGGCATGCCGGCCAGCGGGTCCGAAGCGCCGTGCGCTCCGCCATACGGGTTGGAGCCGTACCGGTCGGGCGGCGGCCCGCCGAAAGCGGTGTCGTCCCCGCCGGGCGGTGGCGGCGGCAGCCCGGAAAATCCGTCCGGTTCCGGCGGCTCCGGTTCCGGGTCCCCGGGACCGGGCGGCGGCTGCTGGTTGCTCATGGCCCGAGTGGAACCCGAGCACGTCCGCCCCGCATCCGGCGCGGCGCATCCGGGCGAGCCAGTAGCCCGGGCGGGTCAGCGGACCGCGACGTAGGTACCGGCCGCCTTGTCGTGCCAGCACTGCCGCCACGGCCGGTCGCGCAGACACCAGGCGACGTTCACGACGCCGATCAGCACCACGGCAAGGGCTCCGAAAACCAGCCACCGGCGCAACGCGGCACCGAACGCCGGCGGTTCCTGCCCCTCCAGGTCGAGCACCCGGATGCCGCACAGCGCCTTGCCCGCCGTACGGCCCCACAGCGCGGTGGGCAGGGCGTCCCAGAGCAGCCCGGCCACCAGGAAGGCGCCGATCACCAGGGCGAGATAGGGGCCCGTCGTGGCGTCCACCAGCCAGATGTCCCGGGTGACCCCCGCCTGCTCCACAGCGGTCACCTTCTGCTGGATGTGCTCCCTGGCACGGTCCACCAGCGGCCAGGCAACGGCGGCGGCCCCGGCGAGCGGCACGAGGGAGTCCAGCAGCCGGGCCAGCAGCCGCCGGCCCAGCCCGGCGGGATAGGCCTGTTCGGCGCTGCCGAACAGCCGCACGGGCGGTGGGGAGGGCTCCCAGGGGGCGGCAGGCGCGGCGGGCTGCGGAACGGCCGCGGTCGGCGGCCCGGACGGGCCGGGGGCCGGCGCCGGCAGCCCGGACAGGCCCTGCGGAGCCGCCTGCCGGACCACCGGGGCGGCATCCCGCGCCGGTGGCGTGAGCTTCACGGGCTCCGGGCGCGGCGCGGGCACCGGCACTCCGCCCGCCTCCGGCCCCTGTTCGACGAGCTCGCGGACCTGTCTGGCCCACGACCCGCCCGCGGGCAGCTCGGTCCGGCGCAGACCGATGGTCTGCTCGCGCTCCCCGCGGGCGGCCTGCGGAGTGCCTGCCCCGGACGCGGCGGGCGCTGTCGGCCCGGGGGGCGCGGCGGGCGTGGTCGGCGTGGCGGGCCCCGGCGAGGCAGAGGCACCGGTGCCCGTGGGCCGCAGGAACGCTCCGCGCGGGTCCACTGCCGAGGGCACCGGACCGGCCGGAGCGGAGGCGTCCGCGGCAGGTGTCACCCCGCCCCGCCCGCGGAGTTCCGGCAGCGGGGCGGGACCGGCCGCCTGGGGACCGGCCTGTGCGGGGCTGCCACCGGGCTCCTGGGGCCGCGGGGGCATGGGGTCCTCGTCGAAGTAGACCGGCCCGGTCTCCTCCGCCTTCGAGGGAGGGGGCACCGCGGAAGACGCGCCCCCCGGAGCCGATCCTGAGGGCGCCTGCCCCTGGGAGGCCACCGGTCCGGGGGCGGCCCGCGGGACGACGCCCTCGGGCGGTGCCGGTGCCGGCTGCCCGTTCTCCGGTTCCGGGCGGCTGCTTCCCGGCACCCAGGACAGACCGTCCCAGTACCTGATGTACTCCGGGATGGAAGGGTCGGGATACCAACCGGGCCCCGGACTGCCGCCGGCGGTTCCTGCGGGTGGGGAGCTCATGAGCGGATCCGCATCTCCTCGTCCGTGCTGGGCGCTGTGTGGTGCTGAGGTGTTCCGAACCGGGGCTTCGCATGGTACGTCGCCGGGCGGCGGAGGGGGCCGGAACCCTGCTGGTGCGAGACCTTAACGAAGACCGCCGCGCCACGCCGCAGGATGCGGCCGCGGACACGCGATCGGGGGAAGGCGCCCGGGCCCGGGCCGCGCCGGGCGAAGCCGGGGGGAAGCAGGGTTTTTCGGCCAGGATCGGGGCAGGCGCGTGTCCGAGGGCGTATCCCGCTGAGAGCGGGTACTCCACCACAGCCGCGAAGAATCCCGACTCGCTTCAGTGACACAGGTCCGGAGTCCTCCCCTTCAGCGCAGCCTCGGGAAGCACAGGAAGGACGCACCGCATGCACACGATCGTCGAGCGCGAACTCGAACTGGAGCTGATCCTGACCCCGGAGCGCAGCATCCCCGTTCCTGCCCTCCTCTCGCACAGGTCGGACGATCCCTACGCCGTGCACATCACCTTTCACGTCGGCTCGTCCGCACCGGTGCACTGGACGTTCGCCCGGGAACTGCTGACCGAAGGGGTACGGCACCCCACGGGGCACGGCGACGTGCGCGTGTGGCCCACCTGGAACGAGGGTCACGGCGTGGTGTGCGTGGCCCTCAGGTCCCCGGACGGGGAAGCCCTGCTGCAGGCACCGGCCGGGGCGCTGTCGGAGTGGCTGGAGGAGACCCTGCGCGTCGTTCCCCCGGGCTCGGAGGCGAACCAGCTCGACATGGATGACGAGCTGTGGGCCCTGATGGCCTCCCACCCCTCCTTCCTCGACGATTCCGGCGAGAAAGGATGCTGAAGATACCGTCTTAAGAAATGCCTGTTCAGCGGCCTTCTTGCACCGGGAACCGTCACCGTGGGACCTTTGCGTTCCAGCCCGACGGAACGGGGGCCCACCGTGCCCAGAACCTTCATCGCAGCCGTGGCGTGCGCGCTGCTGCTTCCTCTGGGAGCCGCCTGCACCTCGGCGTCCTCGCCGGGAGAAGGGGAGGACCCGCCCGGCTCCTCCCCCACCGGCGACTCGGCACCGGGCGGGGAGCCGGAGCCGGAGGGGTCCGCGGACGCGGGGGACGACGGCCGGGCGGGCGGACCGGCGCGCCAGGAGGAGTGGCCGGTGGACGAGGAGTCCAGGGCCAGGGATCTGGCGCCGGTGCCGGACTGGGGCGTCACCTGGGTGCTCGACCTGCGCATGGGGCAGCACGAGGACCGCATCCGGCTGGTCATGGACATCGACGGGGACCTGCCCGAGTATCTGGTGGAGGAGACCGACGACCTCGGTGACCCCGACGACGAGCAGACCCCCGACCTGCCCCCCGGCGCCGCCTATCTCCACCTGCGGATGTGGCCCGCGCACGCCTGGTACTGGGACGACGAGGGGGACGAGCTGGTCAGCGTCTACCAGGGCCCGCGCACCCAGGACCGAGGGCTTCCGCAGGGAATCAACGGTCTGGCCTTCACCGAGTTCGAGGGCGCGAGCAGCCTGAGCATCTCTCTCGACGAGCCGATGGACTGGAAGGCCCACGACCTGGGCTCGCCCAACCGGATCGTGCTCGACCTCTACCGCTGAGCCGCCCCGCACCCGCCCCGCACCCGCCCCGCACCCGGCCTGCGCCGGCCCGGGCCTGCCGGCTACCGGCGGTCGAGGCCGGAGGCCAGCCTGACCAGTGGAATCATCCGCAGCGGCACCGGGTTCTCCATGACGATGGCCGTGGCCGCCCGGACGATGTCCTCGAACCCCACCACCCGGTCGATCACCCGCTGCAGATCCGCGTTGGAGCGGGCGACCAGTCGGCACAGCATGTCCCCCTGCCCCGTGGTGGTGTGCAGTTCCAGCACCTCCGGCACCCCCTGCAGGTGGCGGCGCACCTCGGCGCCCTTGCCCTGCCGGATCTCCAGCGTGGCGAAAGCCATGACCGGAAACCCGATCGCCGCCGGGTCCACCTCGGGCCCGAAGCCGCGGATCACGCCGCTCGCACGGAGCTTGTCCAGCCGCGCCTGGGCGGTTCCCCGGGCCACCCCGAGCCTGCGGGACAGCTCCAGCACACCTATGCGCGGCTCCCGTGCCAGCAGTTCCAGCAGCCGCCCGTCGAGTCCGTCGATCGCCATCGCCATCTCCTTCGGCCGCCCGGAGGGCTGGGCACCCTGTACAGATCGCCCGCTACCTTCGCGATAGTGCCATACACCATGCCCAGTTCACGGCACAACTATTGCGCAGCTTGTCGTTCGCGCGCACCCTGCGAACATGACTGAGACCACACACTCCGCTCCCCGCACCGCCCGTGAGGCCGATCCCTTCCCGGTGCAGGGCATGGACGCCGTCGTGTTCGCCGTCGGCAACGCCAAGCAGGCAGCCCACTACTACTCCACGGCGTTCGGGATGACCCTCGTCGCCTACCGCGGGCCGGAGAACGGCTACCGGGAAACCGCCTCCTACGTGCTGGAATCCGGTGCCGCCAGGTTCGTTCTCACCTCGGTCATCAAGCCCGCGACCGAGCACGGGCACTTCCTCGCGCGGCACGTCGCCGAGCACGGCGACGGCGTGATCGACCTGGCCATCGAGGTTCCCGACGCCCGTGCCGCCTATGCCCGCGCCGTCGAACAGGGTGCCCGCGGGCTCGAGGAACCGCACGAGGTCTCCGACGAGGACGGCACGGTGGTGCTCGCCGCCATCGCCACCTATGGCGAGACCCGGCACACCCTGGTCGAGCGCGGCAGCTACAAGGGCCTCTACCTGCCCGGTTACGTCGCGGCGCAGCCGCTGGTGCCCCGGCGCGAGAAGCGGACCTTCCAGGCCATCGACCACTGCGTCGGCAACGTCCAGCTCGGCCACATGAACGAGTGGGTGGAGTTCTACAACAAGGTGCTGGGCTTCACCAACATGAAGGAGTTCGTCGGCGACGACATCGCCACCGAGTACTCCGCGCTCATGTCGAAGGTCGTGGCGGACGGCACCCGCAAGGTGAAATTCCCGATCAACGAGCCCGCGATCGCCAAGAAGAAGTCGCAGATCGACGAGTACCTGGAGTTCTACGGCGGGCCGGGCGTCCAGCACATCGCGCTGGCCACCAACGACATCATCCACACCGTGCGCAGCATGCGCGACGCCGGTGTGCAGTTCCTCGACGTACCCGACTCCTACTACGACACGCTCGGCGAGTGGGTCGGCACCACCCGGGTTCCCGTGGACACCTTGCGGGAGCTGAAGATCCTGGCCGACCGCGACGAGGACGGCTATCTGCTGCAGATCTTCACCAAGCCCGTGCAGGACCGCCCGACGGTCTTCTTCGAAATGATCGAGCGGCACGGATCGATGGGATTCGGTAAGGGTAATTTCAAGGCTCTTTTCGAAGCCATCGAGCGTGAACAGGCGAAGCGGGGGAATCTCTAGTATCACCACCCCCCACATACCGCCCCCGCGACCTGCACTCGCGGGGGCGGTTTGCTGCGGCCGGGCCCGGCGGCACGGTCCGCTGCGTCCTCGGAACCCGTCAGCAGGAGGAGACGCGGCCGCCGGTCCCCAGCGCGCGGAGATCCGCCACCGCACCGGCCAGCGTGGTCACCGGGATCAGCCGCAGCCCCTGGGGGAGGCCGGACTTCGCGTCGCCGCACTCGCGCTCCGGGACAAGGAACACGGTCGCGCCGTCCCGGTGGGCGGCCTGCGTCTTGAGCGGGACCCCGCCGACCGCACCCACCGTGCCGTCCGGGGAGATGGTGCCGGTGCCGGCGACCGTCAGGCCGCCCGTCAGGCCGCCGCCGTTGCCGTCCCCCTCGATCAGGTCGATGATGCCCAGGGAGAACAGCAGCCCCGCGCTGGGACCGCCGACATCGGCGAGACGCAGCTCGACGGCCACGTCGCCGTCCTCCATCCCGAGATGGACCAGCGCGGCCTCCACCGCGGCCCCCTGCGACTCCCGCATCTGCGCGGTGCCGTGCTCGCGGATCTCCTCCGTGGTGTCCCCCACCGGGTAGACCGCGTCACGCGGCATCACGGCACGGTCGGAGGCGGCGTACCCCGCGATCAGCTCCGCGATTCCGACCCGGGCATCCGGCGACGTGGCGGCGATGGTGGTCATCCGCAGCTCCCCGTCCGTATCCCGCACCTCGGTACCGGAGATGCTGATGACGGGCTCGCCCTCGTGCTCGCCCAGTACGTCGGCTGTCATTCCCGGCTGGGCGACCGAGTACGGCAGCGGGGCCAGCGCGGCGACCCCCAGCAGCGCGGCCACGAGTGCGGAGCACAGCGTCAGCATCAGCGGGCGACGGCGGCGGCCGGGCGCGGTGGTCCCGAGGGAGTCGGTGACAGGCGGAGCAGCGGGCATGCCAGCGAATCTAACCCAACGCGCCGGGCCGTCTCACCGCAGGACGTCCGCCACTTCCTGCGCCGCCCGCACCACCCGGGGGCCGACTCCCTGCGGAACCGCCTCGCTCAGCATCACCACGCCGACACTGCCCTCGATGCCGCAGTCGCGGGGCAGCGGCGCCGCGGCCCCGCTCGCCCCCGCCTCCAGCTCACCGTGGGTGAGGACATAGCCGTCCTCCTCCTCGATGTCCTTGCAGCGGCCCGTCAGGATCGCCCGGCCCGCCGCGCCCCGGTCCAGCGGATGCCGGAAACCCGTGCGGTAGGCGACGTGGTAATCGGTCCAGCTCGGTTCCACGACAGCGACGGCCAGCGCGTCGTTGCCGTCCACCACGGTGAGGTGAGCCGTGGCCCCGACGTCCTCGGCCAGCGAGCGCAGCGCCGGCAGCGCCGCCTCCCGCACCAGGGGATGCACCTGGCGTCCCAGCCCCAGCACACCGACGCCCACCCGGGCCCGGCCACCGGCATCACGCCGCACCAGCGCATGCTGCTCGAGCGTGGCAAGCAGCCGGTAGACCACCGTGCGGTTGACACCGAGCTGCTTGGACAGCTCGGTCACGGTCAGTCCGTGGTCGGTCTCGGCAAGCAGCTTCAGGACCCGCAGGCCCCGGTCGAGCGTCTGAGAAGTCTCCGCGGTCACGACGCCCCCCTTCTCGGGTGAGTCCGGTGGCCGTCGCGTACGGCAGGACACCGACGGGAGGGTCGGCACGCTCGGGAACCCACCGGGTGTGGTGGCTAGGCACACAGCCGGTTGCGCTCCGGGGCGACTCTGCCACCGGGCTTGCGCGTGACCGGAAACCTATACAGGGGCACCGCTGAGCGGAAGAGCCTGTCCAGAATCCGAGCACTCCGAGCGCCGTTTTGGCCGGATAGCGCACGCAGCAGCGAACATCCGCGCCTGCGCCGACCGGATACCACCCGTTTCCGGGCAGCGGGGGCGGCTTCGCTCAGCACTCCGTCAGCACTCGGTCACGACCCGCCAGAGTCCGGCCGAACGGATCCGGCCGGTCTCCGCAGGCCCTGACCGAGCGCTCAGGCGGCGTACTCCCGGCTCAGCGCAGCCGGGTCGCCCACTCCCGCACCTTGGCGATGCGCTGCTGCAGTTGCCCCGCCGTGGCCTCGGCCGTGACCGGACCGCCGCAGGCCCGGCGCAGTTCGGTGTGGATGACACCGTGCGGCTTGCCCGACTGGTGCGCGTAGGCGCCGACCAGGGAGTTCAGCTGCTTGCGCAGCTCCATCATCTCCTTGTGGGTGACCACCGGGCGCCGGTCGGCCGGCATCTCCAGCAGGTCGGCCTCCTCGGCCGGCTTCCTGCGGCTGTGCGCGATCTGCCGCGCCTGGCGCTTCTGCAGCAGCATCTGTACCTGGTCGGGTTCCAGCAGACCGGGGATTCCCAGGTAGTCCTGCTCCTCCTCGCTGCCGGGGTGGGCCTGCATGCCGAACTCGGCCCCGTCGTACATCACCCGGTCGAAGACCGCCTCGGACTCCAGCGCCTCGAAAGGGAGCTGGTCCTGGTCCCCGTCCGCCTCGTCCTTCTGCTTCTCGGCCTCCTTGAGCAGGTCGGCCTCCTCCGCGTACGGGTCGTCCTCGCCGCTCTTCTTCGGCTTGTCCAGGACGTGGTCGCGCTCGACCTCCATCTCGTGGGCGAAGCCGAGCAGCGCGGGGATGGTCGGAAGGAACACCGACGCGGTCTCGCCGCGCCGCCGGGACCGCACGAAGCGGCCGACCGCCTGGGCGAAGAACAGCGGGGTGGAGATGGTGGTGGCGTACACGCCGACCGCGAGCCGGGGAACGTCCACGCCCTCGGAGACCATCCGGACCGCGACCAGCCAGCGGTCGTGGGACTGCCGGAAGTCCTCGATGCGCCCGGAAGCCCCGGTGTCGTCGGAGAGCACCACGGTCGGGGACGTTCCGCTGATCTCCCGCAGCAGCTTCGCGTACGCCCGCGCGGAGTCCTGGTCGGTGGCGATCACCAGGCCGCCCGCGTCCGGGATCGCCCGGCGCACCTCGGTCAGCCGGCGGTCGGCGGCGTTCAGCACGCTCGGCATCCACTCACCGCCGGGATCCAGCGCGGTGCGCCACGCCTGCGAGACGGCGTCCTTGGTCATCGGCTCGCCGAGCCTGGCGGCCACCTCGTCGCCGGCCTTGGTCCGCCAGCGCATGCTGCCGCTGTAGGAGAGGAAGATGACCGGCCGCACCACGCCGTCGCCCAGTGCGCTGCCGTACCCATAGGTGTAGTCGGCCACCGAACGCCGGATGCCGGCCCCGTCCTCGGCGTAGCTGACGAACGGGATGGGGTTGGTGTCGGAGCGGAACGGTGTTCCGGTCAGCGCCAGCCGCCGGGTAGCCGGCTCGAAGGCCTCCAGACAGGCCTCGCCCCAGGAACGGGAGTCGCCGGCGTGGTGGATCTCGTCCAGGATGACCAGCGTCTTGCGCCGTTCGCACCTGTTGCGGTGCAGCATGGGCCGCACCCCCACCCCGGCGTAGGTGACGGCGACGCCGTGGTACTCCCTGCCGAGCGGCCCGGCGCTGTACTCCGGGTCCAGTTTGATGCCGATTCTCGCCGCCGCGTCCGCCCACTGCTTCTTCAGGTGCTCGGTGGGGGCGACGACCGTGACCTGCTGGACGACATGATGGTGCAGCAGCCAGGAGGCCAGGGTGAGCGCGAAGGTGGTCTTGCCCGCACCGGGTGTGGCGACGGCCAGGTAGTCCCGGGGCTGCTTCTCCAGATAGGTGTCCATCGCGGCCTGCTGCCAGGCGCGCAGTTTGCCGGCGGTGCCCCAGGGGGCTCGTCCGGGAAACGCCGGTGAGAGATGGTGGGAAGTCGAGGTGGTAGTCACGGTCTCCGCAAGGCTGGCTCGGCGATCAGCAACCGCGCCAGACTACCCGGGCCCGGCACTCACCCGTACGAGCGACAGCGCCACCCGGCCGGGTGCGTCCCGGATCACACCCGCCCCGCCAGCCCCCGCAGCCCCTCCCGGATCACCGGGACCGGGTCCCGCCCGGGGCGGGATCGCCTGTGAGGGCCCTCCACGAACCGGCAACCGCCTCAGTCCTGCTCACCCAGCTTCCGCAGCAGGTCCGCGTGGACCACCGCGAACTACGCCCGGCTCTGCGCACAGTGGCCCGGCTTGCACCGTCTGCCAAGGTAGCGCTCCACCGCCGACACCACCACTGCGTGCATGCTGCGGCCCTCCTCGTCGGCCCTTCCCGGAGGACTCGCTGTACGTCGTCCGGCAGTACGAGGTTCATGGCCGCCCAATATGACACAGCCGCCCGTGCCGACCGGCGCAACAGCAGGGCTGCACACCCATACGCGGAGGGCTGGCATCTGGCGCAGCCGTCGTCACACGGTCTTCCACCGCACAGCGCCTGCTGGGCCCTGTTCCGGCAGTACCGGCAGTCACGTTACGGTCACTGGACGGGGCCTCGCGCGGGCCGCCGGGATACTGCATGTCACGTGGGCCCGAGGAGGTCAGATGGCGCGAGTGAACTTGCGAGCCGCCTTTATCAGCGGTACGTCGTCCACCGTCTCCGCTCAGCAAGTGTTCACCAACCGTACGGACGAAGTAGCCGCGTTCGACCGCGCCCTGACCGAACTGCGCCGGACACTGGACACCGAGATCTCGCCCGTCGTCGATCGCGCGCAGGGCAGGCGCAATGTTCTGGCCTACTACGGAGTGGGCGGCATCGGCAAGACCACCCTTTCCCAGGAACTGGAACGCCGCCTCCTCGCCGACGCCGACGGCCGGAACGCCGTGTCCGTACGAATCGACCTGGCAGAAGACGGCGCTTCGGACATCGAGACCCTGCTTCTGCGCCTGCGTGCGGGAATGGGAGCTCTGGGGAACCGGTGGCCCGCCTTCGACCTGGCCCTTGCCTCCTACTGGGCTCGCGCCCATCCCGGGGAAGCGCTGCAGGACTTCCTGGACGCCTCCCCCGCAGTACGACGAGCGGCACGCAGCGTCGGTCTGAGCGAGCAGATCGCGGCGAGTGTCGAGCACTTCGCCCCTGACGAAGCCGGCGGGCTGGCAGGGCTGGCGCAGCGGGCCGCGCTGGCCACCTACCGGGCCATCCGTAACCGGGTACGAGAGGGACGGCTGCTCTCGGAGTGCGAACTGTTCGCCGAGCTGATCGAGGCGGACGCCACCTACGAAACACTCTCGTTCTTCCCCTATCTGCTGGCATGGGACCTCGAGCAGCAGCAGAGCCGGGGCGGGCGCCGCCCGGACGTCTGCGTCTTCCTCGACACCTTTGAGGTTCTGGGTTCCCACGCCGACCGTGTTGCGGAACAGTATCTGCAGCGCTGCGTCTACCTGATGCCGAACACGCTGTTCGTCATCACCGGCCGGAACCGCATCGACTGGGCGGACACCGGGATGAGTGGAGAACTGGACTTCACCGGACCCGAGCGCTGGCCGAACCTGCACTTCAGCAATGACACCGCGGAGCCGCGCCAGCATCTCGTGGGTTACCTGTCGGACTCTGACGCCGAGCGCTATCTCTGTGAGGCACTCACGCGGGACGGCGAACCGGCGATGCCCGCCCCGGTCCGGGAACGGATCATCTCCGGGGCCCAGGGGCTGCCTCTCTACCTCGACCTGTCCGTTTCTCATTTCGTCGAGTTGCTGTCACGCGGCAGACAGCCCTCCGAGGACGACTTCGGCGGTTCCTTCACTGCCGTCGCCACTCGGTCGATCAGGGATCTCCCACGGGAAGAGCGTGATCTGGTACGAACAGCCGCGCTCGTCGACCGTGTGGACGCGGGTCTTCTCCGATCCGGTCAACCCTCCCTGCCGGACGGCTGCGTCGCACGCTTCCTCCGCCGCCCCTTTCTGACACACGACGACGCCTACGACCTTCCGTACGCCTTACACATGGCCTTGCGCGTGGCCATCATGGACGCCGACCGAGGGCTGGCAGACGGTTGGTCGGACCACGACCGCCGGGAGGTCGCCGCTCGGCTGCTGCGCGCGCTGGGAGACAGGCTGGGGCCCTCCGCCGACCGCACCGCCGCTGCTCAATCACTCGAATCGGGTCTCAAGCTCTCCGGAACCTACGGTGTCTTCGAGAGCTGGATGGCACGGGCCGTCCAGCAGTTGGTGGAAGCCGGTCAGTGGACACAGATCGGAGCGGGGCTCACCTCCGGCCAGTCGGGTGTGCCGGAGTTCCGGGCGATTCGCGCTGCCGTGCAGGGAGTGCAATTGCGCCGCACCGGTCGCGCCCCGGAAGCGGTCCGGCTGCTCGACGGCGCGGACACAGACCTGGACCCGGGCAGTCCGGTGGCCCAACTGGTTCGTCTGCACCTTGCCCACGCTCTGCGGAACCAGGGTGACTACACGAAGGCCGCTGAGTTCTACCGACATCTGCTGGACGGTGAGTTCGGCGCTGCCGCCCGCTACTGGCTCTGCGATCACGACTACCTCAACGGCCGTTTTCGCGCGGCCCTCCACACTCTGCTCAGCGAGGAAGGCGGCAGTCCGGCGGAAGAGGGCGAACGGCTCCGGCTGATCGGACACATCTGGCGCGTCAACGCCCGTTTCTCCGAAGCGACCGCGGCCTACCGTGAAGCGATCACCCTGGCCCGCGCGGAAGGGCTCGCAGCCGCCGAGGCGAAGGCACTGGTCAATCTTGCGCAGACGGCCTGCTGGTCCGGCGACGGCTCCGCCGTGTCCACGGCTGCCGCTCAGGCCCGGGAACTGCTCGACCTGGTGCCCAACCCGGTCGAACTGGTCAAGGTCAGATCTGCCGAAGCGATGGCCTCGGCGACCGCCGGCGACTCGGCAGCCGCAGGGGAGGCCATCCGGGACACCCGGCGGCTGGCGGACTCGATCGGTTACCGCGGTGGGCACAATCTGGCCGATGTAGCGCAGGTGCTCCTGAGTTGCCGTCTCGGCGACCTCGAGAGTGCTCACCGCACCCGGAGTGAACTGGACATCCGCACGAGCGAGTCGGGCGGAAACACCTACTGGGTACCCATCGTGACGTCATGGCTCGACGGGGTGGAGGCAGCGGCAGCGCACACGCCTTCCGTCGACTGGATCGACGGCGCGGCAGCGGCACTCGTCCGCTGGGCGCGGGTGGGCCCTCCCCGGTGAAGCAGCCGCCCAACCGGGCTGTGTCCCCTCGTTCCTCTTCCCTCCGCTCACTACGAACAGGCAGGCAGCCTTGAACAACCTGGTACGGGTCGGCCTGGTCGGGGTCGGCATCATCGCCGGAATCCACCTCGAAGTCCTCTCCGGGTTCCCCCGGGTCGCGCTGGAGTTCACCGTCGACCCTCACCGTCCGGAACCGCCGGAGTTCGGCGGGACCCATCCCTCTCACTATCGGGACCTGCCCGAGGCCCTCGGGGCACACGAGCCCGACCTGTTGGTCATCGCCACACCCACGGACACGCACTGTGACCTGAGCATCCAAGCGCTCACCGGATCCAGGGCCCGCGTGCTCGTGGAGAAGCCACTGGTTCACGACCTGCCCTCGCTCTCACGGCTGCGAGCCCTCGACAACGGCGCTCCTGCCGGGGAGCGGCTCTTCACCGCACACCACTTCGCCTTCTCGCCGGAGGTCCGCTGGGCTGCGGAGCAACTGGCCGGACACCCCGAGTGGGGACCCGTCGCGGACATCACCTCGGCTTTCCACGACCCCTACGTCCTCCGCGGGGAACAGGCCTTCGCCTCCTACGTCTCCAGCTGGACCGATTCCGGGGTCAACCAGCTCAGCATGCTCGCCCGCTTCGTCGACGTCATCGCGCTCACCTCCGCCGAGGAGATGGACAGCGGCGCCAGTGCCTGGCGCGTCTACCGCTACCGCTCCGCGGCAACTGAGGGCTCGGCCCGGCTCCGTACCAGCTGGCTCACCGGTTCCAGCAGCAAGGAGACCGTCCTCCGCACCCGCTCCGGGGTCGAGATCTGGATCGATCACACCGCCATGACCGGCTTCGCCGCCGACGGCGGAACCCTCCTTGCCACACACGGCAACAACGGTCGCGTTTCCCGGAAGGTCGCACACTACCGGCCCCTCTACGAGAGCCTGCTCTCCGATCACCCGGACCCCGTTCTCGGTTTCCGCACAGCAGCGGCCATCACCGAGCTGCACCAGGCCCGGATCGCGCCTTCGGACTGCGAGTAGAGCCGAGGCGGGCGGTGGGTGCTTGTCTCAGCTCAGTTGTCAGCAGGGGTGCGGAGGCGGCCGGCGACGACGACGGCGAGGAGGGCGACGCCGGTACCGGCCGCGTAGACGACCAGGAAGGGCAGCGGCCCGACCTGGATGTCGGTGGCCGCCGCATGGGCGGCCGCCTGACTGCCTCCGCCCAGTGCGGCGAAGGCGGTGCCGACGGCGGTCAGCATGACCACGTTGGACAGGCTGTCGCAGACCTGGAGGGAGGCGATGTTGCCGCCGGCCTCCTCCGGCTCGGACAGCCGCAGCACCAGCACACCGGCCGAGGCCACCACCAGCCCCATGCCGAAGCAGGCGAACGCCAAGGTGAACACGGGGGTCCAGACCGGCACCGCGTCCAGGAGCACCGCGGGGGTCGCGGCGACGCCGGTGGTCACCAGGACGGTACCGGCCCGCACCAGGCGGTAGCGGTGCATCTCCAGCGCGGGGCGGGACTGGGCGAAGGAGCCGAGCGCCCAGGCTCCCCCCGCGGCGGCCAGCGCCAGACCGGCCTGGGTGTAGGACAAGCCGCGCTGGGTCACCAGCAGCAGCGGCAGGAAGCTCTGGGTGGCCAGGAACGCCGCCGACGCCAGTCCGCGCAGCATGATCACGGCGGGAAGTCCGCGGGCGGCCCGGAACGTGCCGCGCGGCAGCAGCCGGAGCGCGGCCGGGACGAGCAGCACCAGGCCGACGGCCGCCGGCACGGCGGACAGCCAGCGCAGGTCCTGGCCCGCGTACTGCAGCAGCCCGGCACCGCCCGCCGCCGCGGCCGCGAGCGCCAGCCGACGCCGGTCGAAGGCGGCGGGGGCCCCGTCGGGCGGGCCGCCGGCGGCCTTCCGCAGCGGGCGGACCATGACAGCCAGCGGCAGCACGACCAGCACGGTGATGCCGAGGAACACCCACCGCCAGCCGAAGTGCTCGGTCACCGTCCCGGAGATGACCGGGCCGAGCATGGCGGGCACGACCCAGGCGGCGGAGAACGAGGCCAGCGCGGCGGGCCGCAGGTGCTCGGGGTAGGCGCGGCGGACGGTGACGTACAGCGCGACGATGACCATGCCGCCGCCGACGCCCTGGAAGGCGCGGCCCAGCACGAACGCCGCCATGGCCTGCGCGGTGCCGGACAGCAGCAGCCCGGCGGAGAACGTCGCGATGCCGGCGACCACCGGGCGCAGCGGGCCGCTGCGGTCGCACCACTGGCCGGAGAGCACCATGCCCAGCAGGCTGGTGGTGAAGTACGCGGAGAAGGCGAACGCGTAGAGCGCGACGCCGTCCAGTTGTTCGGCGGCGGCCGGCATCGCCGTACCGATCGCCATCGCCTCGAACGCGATGAGCAGGATGACGCTGACACACCCCAGGGTGAGCGCCCGGTAGGGGCGGCTCAGCACGCCTCCGCCGGTTCCGGACGGAAGCAGGGGCAGCTCCGGCGAGGACGTGGCAACGGGCGCCTTGGGAGGTGTCATGGCTTCACTGTAAGGACCAAGCAATCGCTTTGCCCATGGCCCCGGCCTCCGTTCCTCCTCGTTCCGTCCCGGCCGGGGAGGGGGCTCGGTATCAGCGCCGGCATCAGCCGATACTGAGGCCTCCAGGGCCTGAGCGCCCCGCAGCCCTCACCATGAGAAGAGACGTGAGATGGACAGCCCGCGCGCGGTGACCGCACGAACCGATGTGGTGGTGATCGGTGGCGGGCAGGCCGGTCTGGCCGCCGGCTACTACCTGCGCCGCACGGGCCTGGATTTCGTGATTCTCGACGCCCAGGACGCGCCGGGCGGAGCCTGGCGCCACATGTGGGACTCGCTGCGGCTGTTCTCGCCGGCCGAGCACTCCTCGCTGCCCGGCCGCCCCATGCCGCCGCAGCCGGGCCGGACCTATCCCGACGCCTCCCACGTCATCGGCTATCTGAAGGAGTACGAAGAGCGCTACGGCCTGCCCGTCCACCGGCCGGTCAGGGTGCTCGGCGTCCACCGGGACGGCGATGACCTCCGGGTGGAGACCGATTCCGGCCGCCGATGGGCACGTTCGGTGATCAGCGCGACGGGCACCTGGTGGCGGCCCTTGATCCCGGCCGTCCGCGGCCGGGAGATCTACCGGGGGCGCCAGCTGCACACCGTCGGCTACCGCGATCCCGGGGAGTTCACCGGCCGGTCCGTCACGGTGGTCGGCGCGGGCAACTCCGCCGCGCAGATCGCCGCGGATCTGGCCGGGCATGCCGAGCTGACCTGGGTCACCCGTCACCCGCCCCGGTTCCTTGCCGATGATGTCGACGGCCGTGCCCTGTTCGCCGCGGCCACCGCACGCCGCAGGGCCCTGGACGCCGGGGAACCCGACCCCGGAGGCGTTGCCGCGCTGGGCGACATTGTCGCCACACCCCCGGTCAGGGCCGCCCGGAACAAAGGGCTGCTCCGCCCCGTGGCGATGTTCGACCGGCTGGAGGCCGACGGCCCGGTCTGGGCCGATGGCACCCGTGTCCGCGCGGACGCGGTCATCTGGTGCACGGGCTTCCGTCCCGCCCTGGGCCACCTCGCACCGCTCGGCCTGCGCCGCAGCGGCGGGCTCATCCCGACCGACGGCACCCGGTCGGTGGAAGAGCCTCGGCTCCACCTGCTGGGCTACGGCGACTGGACCGGTCCCGCCTCCGCCACCCTCATCGGCGTCGGCCTGCCCGCGCGCGACGCGGTCCGCCGGATCGCGGCCCTGGTGCGCACCGGCGGGCGCTGACACCGCGCGCGGGGCACTGGCTCAGGAGGTCCCGACGGCGGACTGGGGGCGGATGGGCAGGCGGTTGACGGGCCGGCCGGTGGCGGCGCGGACCGCGGCGGCCACCGCGGCCGGCGAGACCACGACCGGCACGGCACCCGCGGGCTTGGCCCCGAACGGAGCGACCACGTCGGGTTCCTCCACCAGCTTCACGATCCGCACCTCGGGCGCGTCCAGAGCCGTCGGCAGGGCGTAGTCCGACAGGTCCGGCCGCCGCACCACACCGCGGGCCACCCGCAGGTGCTCGGTGAGCGCGGCGCCGACCCCCTGGGTGACGCCGGCCTCGATCCGGGCCCGCAGCTGCCGCGGGTTCAGCACCCGCCCGACGTCCTGGGCGATGGCCATCTCCACCACGCGCACCGATCCGAGCTCTATGTCCACATCCACGACGGCCCGGACCGCGGCGAAGGCCATGCCGACGAACGCGTCCCCCTGGCCGGTGGCGTCGAGCGGTTCGGTGGGGTGCGGGCGGCACTGGGCGGTGGCCCACAGCTCCTTCCCCTCCAGTGCCTCGGCCACGGTGGTGCTCAGCACTCCGTCATAGGACGTGATCTTGCCGTCCGCGATCGAGAGCAGTTCCGCGGACATCCCGAACGTGGCGGCCAGGGGCTGGAGCAACTGGGTGCGGACCATCTTGGCCGCCCGCTCCACCGCTCCGCCGGAGACCCAGGTGTGCCGCCCGCGGCAGCCCGGCCCGGCCGGTGGCTGGTCGGTGTCCACGGGTGCGACGTGGACCTCGTCGATGCCCAGGACGTCCTGGACGATCTGCCGGGCCAGGGTGGTGAAGCCCTGCCCGGTCTCCACCGCGGAGCACAGGACGGTCGCCACCGTGCCCTCGACCTTGACGGTGGCGGTGGAGACCTCGTCCGTTCCCTCCGCGCCCAGCATGTGGACCATGCCCAGCGCGTAACCGACGCCGCGGCGCACCGCGCCCGGCTCACCGGCGCCCTGCGGGCCGCCGGGCAGCAGCCAGTCCTCCACCGGCCCGTCCTTGGGCAGGGCGGGCAGCGGAGCGCTCCGGACGGCGTCCAGCAGCTCGGCCACGGGGGCCGGGCAGGTGACGGCCTGCCCGGTGGGCAGGACATCGCCGGTCGCCATGACGTTGCGGGCCCGCAGCTCCACCGGGTCCAGGCCGAGGCGGGCCGCGAGCTGATCCATCTGGCCCTCGTAGGCGGCACACACCTGCATGGCGCCCTCACCTCGCAGGTGGCCGGAGGGCGGGTTGTTGGTGCGCACCACCCAGCCGTCGACGACCGCGTGCGGCACGACGTAGGGACCGGCGGCGAACGACACCGCGGCGGCCAGCGCCTCCGACGAGTCGTCGGCGTAGGCACCGCCGTCCATCAGCAGCTGCGCCTCGACCTTGATCAGCTTGCCCTCGCCGTCCGCGTGGTGGCGGTAGCGCAGCAGAGTGGGGTGGCGGTGGGCGTGGCCGAGGAAGGACTCCTCGCGGGTGACGGCCAGCTTGACGGGGCAGCCGGTGCGGATGGCCAGCAGGGCCAGCGGGAGCTGGACGCCCAGGTCCTCGCGGTCCGCCACGGCCCCGGGGACCCCCGTCACGCAGATCTTCACCTGGTCGGTGTCCAGGGCCAGGCAGGCGGCGAGCCGGTCGCGGTCGGTGTGCGGGTCGGTGGCGGCGGTGTAGAGCTCCACGCCGCCGTCGGTGCGGGGCACGGCCAGGCCCGCCTCGGCGCCGATGGGCGCCGGGTCCTGCCGGCCGATGCGGTACAGCCCTTCGACCACGACCTCACCGGTGGCGGAGGGGTCGCCGTGGCGCAGCGGGATGTGCCGGATCAGGTTGCCGTCCGGGTGCAGCGGCTCGGCCTCGAAGGACTGCTCCGGGTCCGTGACCGGCTTCAGCACCTCGTACTCGACGGCGATGGCCGCGGCGGCGAGCCGGGCGGTTTCCGGGTGATCGGCGGCCACGGCCGCGACGGGCTCCCCGTGGTAGCGGACCACGCCGTCGGCGAACGGAGGACGGTCGGGGACGGTGCGCCCCAGTCCGGCCTCCTCGCCGGGCACATCGGCGTGGGTGACCACGGCACGGACGCCGGGCATGGCGGCCGCGGCCGAGGTGTCCAGCCCGGTGATCCGGGCGTGCGGGTGCGGGGAGCGCAGCACCGCCGCCCACAGCAGCCCCTCGGCCCACAGGTCTGCCGTGTAGGGGAACGTTCCCTCAGCCTTGGCCGCGGCGTCGGCGGCCGGCAGCGAGGTGCCGAGCCCGTGCGGCACGGCGTTCTCGTCCGGGGCCGGACCGGCCGGCGCCGTCACGGTCACGGCGGCGGGGCCGTCGGGCTTGTCGGTCATGTGTCCCCTCCAGCCGGTCCTGCCTGGTGCGGAATGCGGACCGCGGCGGGCCGCTCCGGCGGGTTCCGCTCCTCGTCCCGCTCCTCCTGGGCCCGGGCGGCGCGCTCGGTCCGCTCCTCGACGACCGTGCGGACCGCCTCCAGCACTCCGCGGTAGCCGGTGCAGCGGCACAGGTTGCCGCACAGCGCCTGGCGGGTCTCCAGCTCGGTGGGGTCGTGGTTGCCCTCGAGCAGGTCGTGCACGGTCATGGCCATCCCCGGCAGGCAGAAGCCGCACTGCACGTCGGTCGCGGCCAGGGCGCGCTGCACGTCGGACGGGTTGCCGTCGGCGTCGGCGAGGCCTTCGCAGGTGCGGATCTCGCAGCCGGCGGCGGTCGCGGCGGGCACCAGGCAGGCGGCCACCAGCCGGCCGTCGACCAGTACCGAGCAGGCGCCGCACTCGCCCTGGGAGCAGCCGTCCTTCGCACCGGCGAGGCCGAGCCGCTCGCGCAGCACGTACAGCAGCGACTCCCCGATCCAGGAGCCGGTGACCGGCCGGGCGATGCCGTTGACCCGCAGCGTGTAGGAGGTCTCCGGGTGGTCGCTGCTGCCGGCGAGGGCGGGCGCGCGGTCCTCGGCCGGCCCGGCTCCGCCGTCCGTGGCGGCCTCGCCGTCCGTGTGCCCGCCGTCCGACGGCTCACCGTCCGTGCCGGTGTCCGGCGCGGGCGCCGGGGCGGCCGGGACGTCCGGCTGCGCGGGCTGAGGGCCCGGGTCCCGCTCCGGACCCGGCGCGGGTGAGCCGGCCGGGCCGGGGGTCTCCGTGGTTCCGGAGGGCAGCTGCCAGGCGCCGGTGTCGCCGGAGCCGGGATCGGTGGGGTGCGTGCCTCCCTCAGGAGGCGCGGACCAGTGTCCGGGCGCGCCCGGACCGGGCCCCGCGCCGGGCTCACCGCCGCCGCCACCGGAAGGACCGGCCGTGGAGGAGGCGCTCCAGGCGGCCTCCGGCGCGGGCTCCCGCCGGACGCCCGGCGGGGCCGGCTCCGCGCCCGGCGGCGCGTCGGCGGGGTGGCCCATGCCGTCCGGGGCGTGGCCGCCGGAGGCAGCGGGAACGGCCGGCGGTGCCTCCCACGCCGCGGGCCCGGACTCCCGCTCCGGGTGTTCCGCGGTCTCGTGCCCCGTGCCCCCCTCGCCGAGGGGACGGCGCCGGGAACGGCCCTGGTGGGAGCCCGCCAGTGCGGCCGCGGCCCCTTGGCCCATCGCCGCCGCGGCGCCGGAACGCCCGCGGTCGGCACCCTCCTGCCCGCCCGGTCCGCCGGCCCCGGCGAACGGCAGCGTCCACTGCCCGGTCGCCGCCGGGTCGGTGGTGGGGGCCGGAGTGGCCGGCGGACCCAGTGCCTCGCCGATCTCCGGCGGTGCGTAGCCGTGGCCCGGGGCGGCCAGCGGATCACCGGGCAGGCCACCGTCCGGCAACTGCACGAAGGCGGTCGCCTCGGGGTCGTACTCGCCGCCCCAGCCCGTGTGCGGGGCGGGACCGTTCGGCTGCTGGTCCTTGCTCATGCGAGAGCCCTCCCGAGCCCACGACGTGCCAGTGCGGACACGGTACGCCTCAGATGCAGCATCGCGGGAGGCAGCCGGGGGGCTTCACCGCCCTCCTGCTCCGGTCCCGGCTCGGGATCGGGCACGCACGCCATGCCGACGTACTCCCCGAAGGCACCCACCACCTCGGGGGCCAGGGCGCGTTCGCCGTCCCAGTCGACCAGCGAGGCGACCCACCGCTCGGCCTCCAGAGGACGCAGCGGCATCGGCGCGACAGCGCCGACCGCGCAGCGGATCTCGCGCCGGACCGGATCCAGGACGACGGCCACCGACGCCTGGGCCCGGCCCGGGCCCGTCCGCCCGGTGGCCTTCAGGAAGCTCTGGGGGGCGTAGAGCAGCGGCACCCGCACGTGGGTGAGCAGCTCGCCGCCCCGCAGCCGGTCCCGCCCGGCCAGCAGTTGTCCCACCGGGATCTCCCGGCTCCCGCCGTCCGGCCCGGCGATGAGCAGTGCGGCGTCCAGCGCGGCGAGCACCGGCAGGGTGTCACCGGACGGTGCGGCGGTGACGATGTTGCCGCCGAGCGTGCCGGCATTGCGCACCTGGGGCGGCCCGGCCGTGCGGGCGGCGGCGGCGAGCGCCGGGATCAGGGTGGCGAAGTCGGGCCGGCTCATGCGGGCGTGCGTCAGGCAGGCGCCGAGCAGGGCGTGACCGTCCTGGTACTCCCACCCCTTCAGCTCCGCCAGGCGTCCCAGGCCGACGAGCGCGGCGGGGCGCAGCCGGCCGGCGTTCACCCCTGCCATGAGGTCGGTGCCGCCCGCCACCGGCACCGCCGCGGGCACGGCGGCCATCGCCGCCACGGCCTCGTCGAGCGTGGCCGGCAGCGCTACCGGCTGCGCCGTGTGTGGTGCATGCGGTGCGTGCGTGCTCAATCCGGCTGCCCCTTCCCGGTCGTCCCGGCTGCCGAGCCGTACGGTACGTGCTCGGAACCCGGAGGTGGCAACTCTGGCATATTTTCCGGGCAGGCCGGAGAGGGGGTTCGCCGACGGCGGAGCGCGGTCGGACGAGCATCCCGGTCACTCGTCCGGAGGTCGCCCTTCGAGCGGACGTCCGAGTGCTCCCGGCATTCCCTCCGGGAGGGTGCGGCGCTGCCACGGATGCGGGCCACCGGGGGGCCGGTAGTCGACGCCGAGGGCGTCCAGCCGTGCGTAGTGGGCCCGGCGCATCCGGTTCTCGAAGTCGGCGAAGTCCCGGCGCTCCGGCGCGGGGAGCGGGGACCAGGCGACCTCGGCGAAGGCGGCGAGCCGGGGGAACGCCTGGTAGTCGGCCCGCTGCGGGACGGCGAGGGTCTCGGACCACAGATTGGCCTGGGCTCCGATGACGCGGCCCGCGGCCGGCGTGCCGGCCAGCGCGGCCGGCACCGGTTCGAAGCGGTACACGTCACGCAGGGTGCGGACCCAGCCGATGGGCATCGGCTCGTCGTCCCCGCCGGCCTGCCGGTGGTCCAGGTAGACATGCTGCTCCGGGCACATCACGACGTCGTGGCCGGCCTCGGCGGCGGCGATCCCGCCGGCCCGGCCGCGCCATGAGGTCACCGCGGCGCCGGGCGGCAGCCCACCCTCCAGGATCTCGTCCCAGCCGATCATGCGGCGGCCCCGCTCCGCCAGCCAGCGGGCGAAGTGCCGCATGAACCAGGACTGCAGTTCCTCCTCGTCGCGCAGTCCGAGCTCCGCCATCCGTGCCTGCGCGGCCTTCGAGGCCCGCCACTGGTCCTTGACGCACTCGTCGCCGCCGAGGTGCACGTACTCGCCGGGAAAGAGCTCCAGGACCTCGGTGAGGACATCCTCGTAGAACCGCAGGGTCTCCTCCGTGGGGGCGAGGACGTTCTCGCTGATCCCCCAGTCGGTCCACACGCCGAGCGCGGCGGTGTCCACGACATCGGTGTTGCCGAGCCACGGGTAGGAGGCGATCGCCGCCTGCGCGTGCCCGGGCAGGCCGATCTCCGGGACGACGGTGATGTGCCGCTCCGCGGCGTAGGCCACGATCTCCCGGATGTCGTCCTGGGTGTAGCGGCCGCCGTGGCCGAGTTCGTCCCACAGCGGGGAGGCGCGGTGTCCGACGCGGGTACGCGGGCGCCAGGCCCCGGTCCGGGTGAGTTCCGGGCGGCTTGTGATCTCGATGCGCCAGCCCTGGTCGTCGGTGAGGTGGAAGTGGAAGACGTTGAGCTTGTGCGCGGCGATCAGGTCGAGGTAGCGCAGCACACCGTCCTTGGGCATGAAATGCCGCGCGACGTCCAGCATGAAGCCGCGCCAGCGGAACCGGGGGGCGTCCTCGATCCGCACGACGGGCACCGGCCACCGCTGTCCTGCGGCCACGGGAGCGCGGCGGAAGGCGTCGGGGCCGCACAGCTGGCGCAGGGTCTGCGCTCCGCGGAACACCCCAGCGGCCGAGCCCCCGGCCAGTGTGGCGCCGTGCGGCGTCGTCTCCAGGCGGTAGCCCTCGGGGCCCAGCGCGGCGGTGACCTCGTCGTCCACCGTCAGCCGCACGCCGGCGCCGCCCGCACCCGCGGCGGGGAGCAGGGGCAGGCCGGTGGCGCCCCCGAGCGCGGAGCGCAGCCAGCGGGCGACGCCCTCGGCACCGGGACCGGCGTCCAGGGACGTGGCGGTGTCCAGGACGAGTCGGCCCGGGCCGCGCCGCAGGGCGCGGGGGGCGGGGACGAGAAGCGGTTCTCCGGGCTCGGATGCGGCCATGCGGGACATGGTGCCGCGCGGCCGTCACGGGCGCGAGCAGGGGTTGCGCGGGCCGCAACGGCGGGTCGTGCGCCGGTGCGGCCCGAAGGGGGCTAGCTCTTGCCGCCGTCCTTGCCGCCCTTGCCGCCCTTGCCGCCGCCGAAGGAGCTCATCGACTCGTAGATCTCCTTGCACATGGGGCAGACCGGGTACTTCTTGGGGTCGCGCCCCGGAACCCAGACCTTGCCGCAGAGCGCGACGACGGGACTGCCGTCCATCGCGCTCGCCATGATCTTGTCCTTCTGGACGTAGTGGGCGTAGCGCTCGTGGTCGCCATCGCCGTGCGTCGTCTGCGGGGTCGGCTCGACGAGCGTGCCGGTGCCCGCCCCGCGCTCGGGCTCGAGAGTGCTCATGGAAATCAAGGGTACTCAAGGCTGATTCCCCCGGGGGCGTTCCGCCGGTGCTTCGAGACCCCCGCGCGCGGTGGCCGGGCCCGGCGTCAGTTCAGCGAGGGGTCCTCCGGATAGGTCGCCATCATGGCCAGGGTGCCGCGCTGGCGGCGGAGCACGGCGCGCCACAGGCTCTCCGGCTCGGGCACGGAGACGTCACCGGGCTCGGACTCCACCACGTACCAGGCACCCTCCTCCAGCTCGCGCTCCAGCTGGCCGGCCGCCCAGCCCGCGTAACCGGCGAAGATGCGCAGCGAGCCGACCTCGGCGGCCAGCACCTCCGGCGGGGCGTCCAGATCGACCAGGCCGATCGAGCCGTGCACCCGGCGCCAGCCCAGCGGTCCGGCCCCCGGCACGGCGGCCACCCCCAGGGCGGCGTCCAGTCCCACCGGGCCGCCCTGGAAGATCACGCCGGGCTCGCCCGCCAGCTCGGCCCAGGGCCGGAGCACCTCCGCGACACCCACGGGAGTGGGCCGGTTCAGCACCACGCCCAGGGCGCCCTCGGCGTCGTGGTCCAGGAGCAGGACGACGGAGCGGTCGAAATTGGGATCCGCCAGCGCGGGCGTGGCCACCAGCAGCCGCCCGGTGAGCGAGGACACCTCGGTCATGGGGCCATGATTCCGCATCCGGCCGCCGCTGGGGAGAGCCGGAGCGCTCACCGCACCGGCGCGCGTAGGCGCCGGCACAACGGGTACCGGCCCGGGTGCCGGTCGTGCGCCGGGCGCGGGCGTCGGGTCCGCAGGAACAACGGCGTGAGCCGATGAGCGCATTACCATTCCACTTGGTCCCCCGCCCATCCGTAGAGATCGCGAGTTCCATGACCGACGACGTACTGCTTGTCCACGGCGGCACCCCGCTGGAGGGCGAGATCAAGGTCCGCGGCGCGAAGAACCTCGTGCCGAAGGCCATGGTGGCCGCCCTGCTCGGCAGCTCCCCCAGCCGGCTGCGGAACGTCCCCGACATCCGCGACGTCCGGGTGGTCCGCGGACTGCTCCAGCTGCACGGCGTGACGGTCCGCAGCGGTGACGAGCCCGGCGAGCTGGTCCTGGACCCCTCGCACGTGGAGAGCGCGAACGTCGCGGACATCGACGCGCACGCGGGTTCCTCACGGATCCCGATCCTTTTCTGCGGACCGCTGCTGCACCGGCTGGGGCACGCCTTCATCCCCGGTCTGGGCGGCTGCGACATCGGCGGCCGGCCGGTGGACTTCCACTTCGACGTACTGCGCAGGTTCGGCGCCACCATCGAGAAGCGCGCGGACGGCCAGTACCTGGAGGCACCGCAGCGGCTGCGCGGCTGCAGGATCCGGCTGCCGTACCCGTCCGTCGGCTCCACCGAGCAGGTGCTGCTGACCGCTGTGCTGGCCGAAGGAGTGACGGAGCTCACCAACGCGGCCGTGGAGCCGGAGATCGAGGACCTCATCTGCGTCCTGCAGAAGATGGGCGCCATGATCTCCATGGACACCGACCGGACGATCCGGATCACCGGCGTGGACCGGCTCGGCGGGTACAACCACCGCGCCCTGCCGGACCGCCTGGAGGCCGCCTCCTGGGCCAGCGCGGCGCTGGCGACCAAGGGCAGCGTGTTCGTGCGCGGCGCGAGCCAGCGGGAGATGATGACCTTCCTCAACACCTACCGGAAGGTGGGCGGGGCGTTCGAGATCGGCGACGACGGCATCCGCTTCTGGCACCCGGGCGGACCGCTGAACGCCATCGCCCTGGAGACGGACGTGCACCCCGGCTTCCAGACCGACTGGCAGCAGCCGCTGGTGGTGGCGCTGACCCAGGCGGCCGGACTGTCCATCGTGCACGAGACGGTGTACGAGTCGCGGCTGGGCTTCACCAGCGCGCTCAACCAGATGGGCGCGCACATCCAGCTCTACCGCGAGTGCCTGGGCGGCACGCCCTGCCGGTTCGGACAGCGGAACTTCCTGCACTCCGCGGTGGTCTCCGGGCCGACCACGCTCCAGGGCGCGGAGCTGGTCATCCCCGACCTGCGCGGCGGCTTCTCCTACCTGATCGCCGCCCTCGCGGCCCAGGGCACGTCCCGCGTGCACGGCATCGACCTGATCAACCGCGGCTACGAGAACTTCCTGCAGAAGCTGGAGAAGCTGGGCGGCAAGGCCGAACGCCCCTGAGGCGCCCGGCGGTCGGGCACGCGAACGGCACGGGCGGCCGGACAGCAGGGTGGCCCCCTCCCGACGGGAGGGGGCCACCCTTCGGCGTACCTGGGCTTACTTGCCCTTGGCCGCTTCCTTGAGCTTGGAGCCCGCGGAAACCTTGACGCTGTAGCCGGCCGGAATCTGGATCGGCTCGCCGGTCTGCGGGTTCCGGGCGGTGCGGGCGGCACGGTGAGTCCGCTCGAAGGTCAGGAAGCCGGGGATGGTCACCTTCTCGTCCCCCTTGGCGACAACCTCACCGACGGTGTCGGCCAGGGCCGCCAGCACAGCGTCGGCGTCCTTCCGGGTCACCTCGGCGCGCTCGGACAGAGCGGCCACCAGCTCACTGCGGTTCATATTTCGTACTCCCGTGTTCTTCTTGCCGATGAGGCGTGAGATCGAAGCCGATGCTGCCAGGGCCCTCGGACAGTGCCCGGACCCGGGTCTGCCGTCAGACCCTCTCGCCCGGACGCATCCTGCCCCCACGAGTGGCGGGAAGGCCAATCCGGCACCCGCGAGGTCACACGAAGAGCACTGATGAGCACGGATGGTCTCATCCGTCGTCCCGCCCGCCGGTAACCCTAACGGGCTCACGGGGCGGCCCGTCCCGCGACGCGCCGCCCCCGGGCCGCGATCGGCGCAGGCAGGGCCGCCGTCGTCACCTGCCTCCCCGGGCCCGCGGCGCCGTCAGCCGGTCCGCTCGGCCGCCTCGCGGACCGCCCCCGCCACCGCGCCGGCGAC
This sequence comes from Streptomyces sodiiphilus, assembly GCF_039529215.1. Classification (NCBI taxonomy): domain Bacteria; kingdom Bacillati; phylum Actinomycetota; class Actinomycetes; order Kitasatosporales; family Streptomycetaceae; genus Streptomyces; species Streptomyces sodiiphilus. The sequence goes on from NZ_BAAAMJ010000068.1 coordinate 82,038, forward strand.
CTTCTCGTTGAACACGCTGGGCACGATGTAGTTCGCGTTGAGCTCGTCCTCCAGCACGACGTCCGCCAGGGCCCGCGCCGCGGCGAGCATCATGGCGTCGTTCACCGTGCGCGAGTGGGCGTCCAGCAGGCCCCGGAAGACGCCGGGGAAGACCAGCACGTTGTTGATCTGGTTCGGGAAGTCCGAGCGGCCGGTGGCCACCACTGCCGCGGTCTGCCGTGCGACAGCCGGGTCGATCTCCGGGTCCGGGTTGGCCAGCGCGAACACGATCGCGCCCTCGGCCATCGACGCGACGCCCTCGGCGGTCAGGACATCCGGGGCGGACACTCCGATGAAGACGTCCGCGCCGGTCACCGCCTGCTTCAGGGTGCCGGTGACGCCCTCGGGGTTGGTGTGGTCGGCGATCCACCGCAGCGTGGAGTCCGGCCGGGCGCCGACCAGGTCGGAGCGGCCCGTGTGCACCACGCCGTGGATGTCCGCCACCACGGCGTGCTCGACTCCCGCGGCCAGCAGCAGCTTCAGGATGGCGGTACCGGCCGCTCCCGCGCCGGACATGACCACCCGCACGTCCTCCATCGCCTTGCCGACCACCCGCAGGGCGTTGTGCAGCGCCGCCAGCACCACGATGGCGGTGCCGTGCTGGTCGTCGTGGAAGACCGGGATGTCCAGCGCCTCCCGGAGCCTGGCCTCGATCTCGAAGCAGCGCGGCGCCGAGATGTCCTCCAGGTTGATGCCCGCGAAACCGGGGGCGATGGCCTTGACGATCTCCACGATGGCGTCGGTGTCCTGGGTGTCCAGGCACAGCGGCCAGGCATCGATGCCCGCGAAGCGCTTGAACAGCGCGGCCTTGCCCTCCATCACCGGCAGCGCCGCCCGTGGGCCGATGTTGCCCAGGCCCAGCACGGCCGACCCGTCGGTGACGACCGCCACACTGTTGCGCTTGATGGTCAGCCGGCGGGCGTCCTCGGGGTTCGCGGCGATCTGCGTGCACACCCGCGCCACGCCCGGCGTGTAGATCATGGACAGGTCGTCACGGTTGCGGATGGGGTGCTTGGACGTCATCTCGATCTTGCCGCCGAGGTGCATGAGGAACGTCCGGTCCGAGACCTTGCCCAGGGTGACGCCCTCGATGCCGCTCAGCCTGCGGACGATCTCGTCCGCGTGCGCGGTGGACGTGGCGGCGACGGTGACGTCGATCCGCAGCCGCTCGTGGCCGGACGCGGTGACGTCGAGGCCGGTGACATGCCCCCCGGAGGACTCCACGACCGTGGTGAGCTGGCTGACCGACGAGCCGCCGGCCGGCACCTCCAGCCGGACCGTCATCGAGTACGAGACGCTGGGCACCGTTGCCATGGGTCTTACCTTCGCTTTTCTGCTTGTCCGCTGTGCCAGCGAATGGTCCCACTTACCACCCGGTAGGCGGTAACCGTCGCGCACACCCCCCGCGGAGAGCCCCGCAAGGGGTGTGCGCCAAGGGCACGCGCACACCCCCGCGGCAGCCGCGAGGCCCCGGCTCAGCTCTCGCCGAGCAGCTCCCTCATCCGCTCGATCTCGGCGGTCTGGGCCGCGATGACCTCCTCGGCCAGCTCCTTGGCCGGGCCGTGGGCGCCGCCCTTCAGCTGGGCCTCGGCCATCACGACCGCGCCCTCGTGGTGCTCGATCATCATGGTGAGGAACGCGGTGTCGAACTCCTCCCCCGACGACTCCATCAGCGCGGCCATATCCCCGGCGTCCATCATTCCGGGCATCTGCCCGTGGCCGCCGTGACCGCCATGACCGCCGTCGGTCCCGGTGGGCACCTCCTCGCCCCAGGCGGACAGCCATTCCGACAGCGTCTCGATCTCCGGGTCCTGGGCGTCCTTGATCTCCTGCGCGAGCTCCTTCACCTCCTGCGAGGCCGCGCGGTCGAAGGCCAGCTCGGCCATCTCCACGGCCTGGCGGTGGTGCGGGATCATCTGCTGCGCGAACTCGACGTCCGCGGCGTTGTGCTCCTTCTTGTCCTCCTGCCCCTCCGAGACGCCTGCGCGGGAGTCGGACGGGGAACCGGACTCCCCGCTGCCGCAGGCGGCCAGCGCGACGGCGGCGGTGACGGCGACAGCCGCGAGGGCGGCCCGGCGGACGGTGGAACGGATGCGCGTGTTCATGGGTGAGGAACTCCTGTGCGTGACGACGCGTCGGCGACGCGTACCGGATGACGGCGTGCCGGAACGGTCGCCGCCCGACGGGCGGCGACCGCGGGGCCGCCTATATGCGCAGGAGCTGCAACTGGCTCAGCGAGGGCGGAGGGCGCGCTCCGAGGGCTCCCGGGGCGCGCTGGGGGCCCTGCTGGAACTCCCCGGCACCGGGCATCGCCACCGGGCGCAGGGCGGGCAGGGCCGGAGCCTTGCCGGTGCCACCGGCCGCACAGGTGTCGTCCGCGTGGGAGAGGTGCCCGTCCGGCCCGGAGTCGTGACCGCAGGGCCCGGACGGCTCCGACGGCTCGTGGTCCCCGGCCGGGGCCGCCACGGCCGGCTGGCCGTGCGCCGCGTGCGTGACCGGCGGCACGGGCACCGGACCGAGGCCGTGCATCGCCAGCAGACCGAGAACGACCGGCATCAGCAGCAACCGCATCCGGCCCGCGCGGTGGCGGGCGAAGCGGCGCCGCGGTCGTCTCATGCCGCCATCGTAAACGGCCCGGCGATCTCCGGTGACCCGGCAGGCGACCCGGGCGGGTGGGCACGTCCGTTCCCGCCGGAAGGGTGCGCGGGCTGGGGGATCGCGGAGATCCGGGAAGATATCCGGGAAGAAGCAATGACACCGGCCCGCCAGCTCGCCTCGCGGCAAGTGGCCGCTCGTAGCGGCAATGGTTGGGCCCGGGGGCATGGATCGGGCCGGTGCCATGTAAATCCTAACAAACCCTGCCAGAACAACTCCAGCCACCGGCGAGGGGGATTCCGGGTCCTGGTCCGGCCGGCCTCCCGCGGCGGCCCGGGAAGCTCAGCCGTCCAGCTCCCGCAGCAGGTCGGGGACCTGCCCGGCGTCCGGCGCGTCCTTCGGCCCGGCCAGGACCGTCAGCCGCTGGGTGGCCCGGGTGAGCGCCACGTAGAGCACCCGCAGGCCCACGGGCGACTCGTCGGCGATCTCGGCCGGCGAGACCACCAGCGTCGCGTCGTACTCCAGTCCCTTCGCCTCAAGACTGCCCAGCACGACCACGCGTTCAACCTCCGCCCCGTCCGGCTCCACCGCGCCGGCGTCCCGGGCGGCCAGCCAGCCGCGCGCCTCTTCCCGGCGGCCCATCGCCACCACCACACCGACCGTGCCCTCCACCTCCGCCAGCAGCCGGCGCGTCTCCGCCCGTACGACGCCCGCCAGGTCCTCCCCCGTCGCCCGGTAACGGGGCTCGGCTCCCGTCGCCCGCACCGCCCGCGGTGGCCGCATGTGCGGCATGGCCAGCGCGAGCACCCGGTCGGCGACGGCCGCGATCTCCGCCGGATTGCGGTAGTTGACGGTCAGTTCGAACCGGCGGCGGGGCCGGCTGCCCAGCGCCGCCTCACGCTCGGCGGCCGCCTCCTCGGGGGCCGGCCAGGAGCTCTGCGCCGGATCCCCGACCACCGTCCAGGTGGCCTGCCTGCCGCGCCGGCCGACCATCCGCCACTGCATGGGCGTCAGGTCCTGCGCCTCGTCCACGATGATGTGCGCGTACCCGGTCCGCTCGGCCCCCTCCCGGTCCGCGCGGTCCCGGCGCGGGGAACTGCGGTCCGCGAAGGTGGTGACCTCCTCCAGCCCCGTGAACTGCTCCAGCGGGTCGATCTCCCGGGGCTTCTCCGGGCGCGCGGGAGCACCCAGCAGCGTCCGCAGCTCGTCCAGCATCGCCACGTCGTGGACGGACAGGCCCTCGCCTCGCGGGGTGATCCGGCGCAGTGACCGGGCCAGCAGCCTGATCTCGGCGGGCCGCAGCACGCGCCGGGCCCAGCGGCCCAGCCGCCGCTCGTCGGTCATCGCGGCCAGCACCCGGACCGGGGTGATCTCGGGCCACCAGGCGTCCAGGAACTCCAGGAAGTCGTCCTCGGTGCCGACATCCTCGTTGAACGCCTCCCTCGCCTCGGCCGCCAGCTCGGAATCCGGGTAGTGCCGCCGCGCGCCGGACTTCCGCCACAGCGCGTCCAGCAGCAGCCGGCGGGCCCGCGGCCGCAGCAGATTGACCGGCGCGGTGCCGCCCAGCGCGCTCTGCCGGATCGCGGCCAGCTCCTCGGCGTCCAGTTCCACGCGGGCGCCGAAGGCGACGACGCGCAGCCGCCCGGGCGGCCGCGCGACAACCTCCACGGTGCCGCGCGCCGCCCGGTGCAGCACCCGGGCCATCGCCGAGCCGCCCTTGATCCGGGCCACCGCCTGGTCGTCGTAGGCGTCGGCCTCGAACCCCTCGGCCAGCGAGCCCAGTGCGCGGATGGCGACCTGGCCCTCCTCCCCCAGCGACGGCAGCACGCCCTCGGTGTAGGACACCAGCAGCGGTGTCGGGCTGACGATCAGGATCCCCCCGGCGTACCGGCGGCGGTCCTGGTAGAGCAGGTACGCGGCGCGGTGCAGCGCGACAGCCGTCTTGCCGGTGCCGGGCCCGCCGGAAACCTCGGTCACGGAAACCGCGGGTGCCCGGATGACCTCGTCCTGCTCGGCCTGGATGGAGGCGACGATGTCGCGCATGGCGTGTGTCCGCGCCCGGCCCAGTGAGGCCATCAGAGCGCCGTCGCCGACCACCGGCAGTTCCCGGCCGTCCAGCAGCGCGCGCAGCTCCGGGCGCAGCAGGTCGTCCTCGACGCCGAGCACCCGCCGTCCCCTGCTGCGGATCACCCGGCGGCGCACCACCCGGCCCGGGGCGACCGGCGTGGCCCGGTAGAACGGTGCCGCGGCCGGCGCGCGCCAGTCGATGACCAGCGGCACGTAGTCGGCGTCCAGCACGCCCAGCCGGCCGATGTGCAGGGTCTCGGCGATCTCCGCGGTGGGCACACCGTCGCGCTCCCGGACGGCCCCGTCGGCCGGTTCCACGGAGGTGTACGCGCCGTCCGCCCCGCGTTCGCCGTCCTTGCCGGCCAGCAGGTCGACGCGGCCGAAGAGGAAGTCCTCGAACTCCGCGTTGAGCCGGTTCAGGTGCAGTCCGGCGCGGAACACCTGCGCGTCCCGCTCGACCAGGGCTCCGGGAGTGCCGACCTGGACCCGCTTGGCCGCGTCGTCCATGAGGAACTCCGCCTCGTGGATCTTCTCCTCGAGGCGCCGGTAGACGGCGTCCAGGTGTTCCTGTTCGCCATGGATCTCCCGCTCCCGCACGTCCAACGCGACAGCCCCTTTCTGAGCCGGGAAAGGCAGCCGTCCACCGTACACCGCCCGGTCAGCGGCGGTGCTCTTCCGTCACGGCGTACTTGCCGCCGCCGGTGGCCGGGTCCAGCGCCAGCCGGTAGCCGCGCTTGACGACGGTCTGGATCAGCCGGGGCCGGCCCAGGGCCGAGCGCAGCCGGGCCACGGCCGTCTCCACGGCGTGCTCGTCACGGCCGGTGCCGGGGAGCGCGCTCAGCAGCTCGGCGCGCGGCACCACCCAGCCCGGGCGCCTGGCCAGGGCTCGCAGCAGCGCCATGCCCGCCGGGGGCACCGGCCGCAGCACGCCGTCCAGCACCGCCGCGTGCCCGCGCAGCTCCAGCACGTGACCGGCGACCGGCAGCGACGGCGCCCGGGCGGGAAGCTCCTCGCACAGTGTCTGCACCAGCGGCCCGAGCCGGAAGCGACCGGGCCGGCAGGTGGGCACCCCCAGGGACTGCAGCGGCAGCGCGGTGACCGGGCCGACGCAGGCGACCAGCACCTCGCCGCGCAGGGCTGCCAGCAGGTCCTCCCGCGCACCGCGCTCCCCGGCGCGGGCCAGCAGCGACACGGCGGCGGGGGCGCTGGTGAAGGTGACCGCGTCCACGGAGCGGGAGACCGCCGCGTCGATGAGCCGGTCCACCGGGCCGAGGTCCTCCGGCGGCATCCACCGGTACACCGGCACCTCGACGACCTCGGCTCCTGCGGCCCGCAGCGTCTCGATGAACCCGGGCAGCGGCTCCCCGTGCAGCTGGAGGGCGATCCTGAGCCCTTCGACGCCGTCGTCCAGGAGCCGCTGGAGGACCTCCGCCATCGACTCGGAGGCCGGGGACCACTCCTCGGTGAGACCGGCCGCCCGGACGGCGCCGCGCACCTTCGGCCCGCGGGCGAGCACCCGGGCGCCGCCCAGCGCCTGCAGCAGTGCTTCACCGGTGCCCCAGCCGTCCGCCGCGGCCAGCCAGCCGCGGAAACCGATGGCCGTGGTGGCGACCACCACGTCGGGGGGCCGGGCCGTCAGGTGCCGCGTGGCGGCCATCAGTTCCTCGTCGTCGGCGAGCGGGACGATGCGCAGCGCCGGCGCGTGCTGCACTTCCGCGCCGCGCCGCCGCAGCAGCGCGATCAGCTCCTCGGCGCGCCGGGCCGCGGTCACACCGACGGTGAACCCCTCGAGAGGCCTGAGGCCGCTGTGGTCCTGCTGTCGCCGCATCGCTGTCGTCACTCCGCCCGAAGTGGTGATCTGCCGTGTCGAGCCTGTCAACCGGGGGTCACGGGCCCGGTTCGGCACGGTTTCCCGGGTGTTACGGGCTCACACCCCCGCGAACACGGGCTGCCGCTGCCGGTCGGCGCCGTCCGCGGCCGGGCTGTCGTGCCCCCGCGCGTCCGGCGACCGGCGCAGGTATACGGCCCAGGTGACCACGCAGCAGACCGCGTAGAAGGCCATGAAGGCCACGAACGCGGCGGTGCCGGTTCCGGCGGTCTGGAAGGACTGCCGGAACGCGAGGTTGATGCCGAGGCCGCCGAGTGCCCCGATCGCCCCGATCAGTCCGATGGCCGCGCCGGACAGCCGGCGGCCGTAGGCGGCGGCCTCCTCGCCGGTGAGACCGAGGGCCCGGGCCTTGGCGTGGTAGATGCCGGGGATCATCTTGTACGTCGAACCGTTGCCCAGCCCGGTCAGGACGAACAGGCTGATGAAGCCGAGCAGGAAGACCGGGAGGGAGGCGCGCACCGAGGCCAGCACGACGACGCCGGTGGCGGCCGTCATGGCGAGGAAGGTCCACAGGGTGATGCGGGCGCCCCCGCGCCGGTCGGCCAGGTAGCCGCCGACGGGCCGGATCAGCGAACCGAGCAGCGGGCCGATGAAGGTGAGCGAGGCGGCCTGGAGCGGTGTGCGGTCGAACTGGGTCTGGAGCACCAGGCCGAACGCGAAGCTGTAGCCGATGAACGAACCGAAGGTCCCGATGTACAGGAACGACATGATCCAGGTGTGCGCGTCGCGCACCGAGTCCCGGGCCGCTCCGGTGTCGTTGGTGACCGGGGCGAGGTTGTCCATGTAGCGCCAGGCGCAGTAGACGGACACCAGGATCAACGGGGTGTAGACGGCCAGCAGCACGCGGGGCTGGCCGGCTCCGGCCACGGCGATGACGAGCAGGCCGGCGAGCTGGACGACGGGCACCCCGATGTTGCCGCCGCCGGCGTTGAGTCCCAGCGCCCAGCCCTTCTTCCGCAGCGGGAAGAAGGAGTTGATGTTGGTCATGGAGGAGGCGAAGTTTCCGCCTCCGACGCCGGTGAGGACGGCGACCAGCAGGAAGGTGGTGTAGGAGGTGCCCGGTTCCATCACCACCCACGCCGCGACGGTGGGAAGCAGCAGCATCCCGGCGGCGATGACCGTCCAGTTGCGCCCGCCGAAGCGGGCCACCGCGAAGGTGTAGGGCACCCGGGCGACGGCGCCTACCAGGGTGGCCACGGCGACCAGGAAGAACTTCCCTGCCGGGTCGATGCCGTACTCCGGGCCCATGAACAGCACGAGCACGGACCACAGGGTCCAGATGGAGAAGCCGATGTGCTCGGAGATGATGGAGAAGAGCAGGTTGCGTCTGGCGATCCGCTCGCCGTGCTGCTTCCAGAACCGCTCGTTCTCCGGGTCCCAGTGTTCGATCCACCGCCCGCCTCGGCGGGCGGCGGCGGTCTTCGAGGTGGCCATGGTGCCTCCACGGTCGTCGGGCGGCTGGATGAACCGTTCGCTTTCCCGACGTTAGGCAGGCCGCGTTTCCGGACGGTGGCCGCAGGTGACGCAGGCGAAACCTTCGGCTCACCCGGGCAGGGAGACGGCGGTGAGCGCGGGCGCGGCGATGTGCTCCAGCACGGGTTTGGGCCCCAGGCTGGCGCTCTTGCGGGGAAGCCCCGCCCCGCTGGCCACTCCCGCCCAGACCTGGTTCCACGTCGGCCGGGGCAGGATGACGCCCGGGTCGGCTGGGGACGGCTGGGAGGTGACGTGACGCGGCCTGGGCAGGATGCCCTGTTCCTCGCAGAGCGCCGGGATGAGCACGTGGTCGCTGATGGCGGCGTCCAGTTCGGCCCATTCCGAGGGCAGGAACCGAAGCCGGCCCGCCACGGTGGCCATCGCGATCCGGGAGATCTCCCAGGCCTTGCCTCCGCCGGTCAGGACGAAGGTTCCCGGCGGCAGCGGGCCCTGTACGCCGGCGGGCCGGGAGCGCACCCGGGCGAACCGGGCGGCGGCACGGGCGGCCCGGCCGGCGTCCAGCCCGGGGACGATCCGGTGGGTGGCCGACAGGGTCAGCGGGTACCGGGCGTGGTCCACCACGAGCGCCGGCATGCGCACCCGCCCCATCCGCCGGGCGGCCGCCAGTCGGTGATGACCGTCGGCGAGCAGGACCGGGGGCAGCGCGGGCGGATCGGCGGTCCAACGGGGGGCGCAGGCCCACAGGCGCTGTTCACCGCCGTCGGGAGTGCTCAGCACCGAGTCGGGGGGACGCCGGGTGGTGAGTTCGGCGCACTCCCGGAAGCCTCCGGGATCGGGGGCGGCCAGCAGCAGCGGCTCGGCGGCACCGCCGGAGCGCTGCAGCAGCCGTGCCTGAGTGCGCACTTCGGACTCGCTCACCTGTGAGTGCCGCAGGATGTGGCCGGTCTCGGTGCCCCGCAGGTCCAGCGCGCCGATGACGCCCCGCTGTTCGACGGCTCCGGTGGCGTCGCGGCGTTCGAGCACGTGATAGCAGTCCGCCTGGCCGGCGGCGTGCGCGAGGGCGCTGCGGAAGGGCAGCAGAAGGTCGGTCCGGGGGGCGGGAGTTCCGGGAAGGGCTGCTGTGGGGAGCAGCTCAGGCCGCACTGGGTTCAGGCTCCTTCGGGAGGGTGACGGCTGTCCGCAAGGTCTCCTGGGCCTTGCGCAGCACCGCGTCCAGTTCTTCGGGACTGTCCGCGGTGGCGGTGATGTAGCCATGTCCGGCGACCCGGCTGGTGGTCGCCGGCACATGGCGGCCGTGGGGCGCGGTGAGCTCGACCCGGGTGACCCCGGGCAGGGCCCGTGCGTCGTCGACGCCGAGCACCGTGTCGAGTTCGGCCGCGGTGAGGTGGAGGTGGCGGATGCCCGCACACCGTCCGCGTACCGGTGGCTCGGGCGGCTGGGGAAGACCGAGCACGGCCGCGATGGTGCGGGCGGGAAGGTCGATGCCCGTGGCGGTTCGCAGCAGTTCGGTGACGTGTTCACCGCCGGGGTGGGCGTGCGACTCGATGAGGCGGGGGCCTCGGGCGGTGATGATCACCTCGGTACGGGACGGGCCGGTGTGGTGGCCGGCGGCGGTCAGGGTGGCCTCGACGAGCCCGGTGAGCCGGGCCGTCACCGGGGGGTCGAGCTCCGCGGGGAGCTCCTGCCCGGTCTCCGCGTGGCGGGGGACCCCGGTGGTGCGCACACGGCAGACGGTGAGCACGGTGTGCGTCCCTCCGGCGGACAGGGCGATGACGGCGTACTCCGGGCCGTCGAGATACTCCTCCACGATGAGGGCGGGCTCCGGGGGAAGCCGGCGCGCCAGGGCTGAGGCTTCGGCGGCGCTGCGCAGGGTGTGGACAGCCTGACCGCCGAAGCCGGTTCTGGGTTTGGCCACGCAGGGATATCCGACCCGTTCCGCCACCGCGGGCAGTGCTGCCGCCCGGTCACAGCGTTCGAACCGGACGGGGGCGTCGGTGACCTGGTTGACCCGGTCCCGCAGCGCTGCCTTGTCGGTGAGGTACGCCACTGCCGCGTGCGGGTTTCCCGGCAGCCGGAGGGCCTCATTGGCCCGCGCGGCGGCCAGCGCACCGGCCTCGGTGAACCCGAAGACGGAAGCCGGTTCCGAGGCAGGCCGGATCGTCCCGGCGACGCTCAGCAGCCGGGGAAGATCCGACCAGTCCGTTTCCACGGCCCGGTCGGCCGCTGCCGCGGCCTGCCGGACGCCGGGAGCGGCGAGGTCGGGTGCGAGCACCAGGCTCCGCGCTCCGGCCCTCCGTGCCGCCCGGACCGCCGACAGGTGCGGACTGAGCAGCACCGCGGTGGGGGTGGGGGGCGTCATCGGACCGCTCCTTCAACTGGACGACTGACCTCGGAACCGGCCGGAGTCCCGTGGGGGGGGGACGTGGCCAGTGGGCGTCAGCCCCAGATGTTCCCCGCGGAGCCGACGTCCTCGGTGGACTGCTGCCCGGGGTTCTGCCAGATGTTGCCGGCCTGCGCCTGAGCGGCCGACTCCTGCCCGGTGGCCAGCGCCCCGGTGGCAGCGGTGGCGAGAGCCAGAGCTGCGGCAAGGGTGAGAGCGATTTTCTTCACGGGTTCCCTCTTCCGTGTGCACATTGGCGAGCACGAGTGGCATGCTGATGCAGTCGATGTTCACGAGCATCTTCGGCGAAGTCGATATATTCGCGCTGGCGTCATCTAGCCTGGCGTGTTGATGCCAGGGGCTGGGTGAGTCGTTCGAGGAAGAAGAACGTGCAGGAATCCGGCGAAATAGATGCAGCAGCCACCCGAGTCTATCGACTGCGTGTGATCCATCCCACGGATCGGGTGGCCCAGATCGCGGTGCGCGCGGAACTGACACCGCAGGAGGCCGCCGATGCCGAGAGCAGACTGGAGGCCCTCGGGCTGCTGAGACGTTCCCCCAGCGGCGGCTGGGTGGCCATCAGCCCGGAGAGCGCGGCGGACGACCTGCTGGCGCCCGTGGAGCAGGAGATACTGCAGCGGCGCATCACCATGGCGGCCACCCGGGCCCGCTTGCACGCGCTGTCCGGGGACTACCTGGAAGCCCGCAGCATGCGCTCGGCCAAGAGCAGCATCGAGATCATCGAGGGCATCGACAGCATCCGGGCGGTGATCGACGATCTGGCCCGCACCTGCGTCTCCTCCCTCGACGCAATGGTGCCCGGCGGCGGGCAGGACGAGGACGCCATCCGCGCCGCCACCCCGCTGGATCTGGAGACGCTGGCCAGAGGAGTGAAGATCCGCACGCTGTTCCAGCACAGCGCCCGGCGGCACTGGCCCACCACGCAGTACGCCACCAGGATCACCGCCGCCGGCGCCGAGGTCCGCACCACCGGCCTGCTGCCCTCCCGGATGCTCGTGTACGACAAGGGCTCCGCCGTCCTGCCGCTGGATCCGGAGCACACGGCCGCGGGGGTGGCCCTCATCCGCGACCCGGCGGTACTGAGCTTCCTGCGGCGGCTCTTCGAGCACTACTGGGAGCGCGGCCTGGACTTCTCCGAGGAGGAGGACTCCGGCCCGGCACCGACCGGCGTGGAGCGCGAGGTGCTGGCGCTCATGGCGGTGGGCAAGAAGAACGAGGCCATCGCGCACCAGCTCGGCATGTCGCCGCGCTCGGTCAGCCGCATCGTCGCCGGCCTGATGGAGCGTCTGGGGGCCGACAGCCGCTTCCAGGCCGGCGTGCGGGCCGCCATGAACGGCTGGCTGTCCTGAGCCCTGGGACCGCAGGCGGCCCCACAAGCGGCCCCGGAAGGGAGCCGCGGGACCGGCCGAGCCGGCCCACTGCGGTCAGTCCAGGCCCCTGAGCAGGGCGGCGGCGACCGGGCCGGCGTGCGAGCCGCCGGAGCCGCCGTCCTCCAGCAGGACCGCGAACGCCAGATCGCCCTCACCCAGGAAGCCGATCAGCCACGCGTTGGTGGACAGTTCGCCGTCCTCACCGGTGGCGAACTCGGCGGTGCCGGTCTTGGCGTGAGCCTGTCCCGGCACGCCGCGCAGCCCCGAGGCGGTGCCCTTGGTGACCGTCTCCCGCATCATCGCCCGCAGCGCCTCGAAGGTCCCGTCGCTCAGCTCCTCTGCCGGCCGGTGGGGCTCCCGGACCGCGTCCGGGACCAGCACGGGCTGCCGGAACGCGCCCTCGGCCACCGTGGCCGCCACGGAGGCCAACACCAGCGGGCTGGCCTGCACCCGGGCCTGGCCGATCAGGGAAGCGGCCAGGTCGTTCGCCCCCTCGGCGCCGGGCACGCTGCCGTCGAAGGTCGAGACCCCGACATCCCAGTCGCCGCCGATGCCGAAGGCCGCGGCGGTGTCGCGCAGCGTGCCGTCCTCGAAGCGGTCCCGGTTCTCGATGAACGCCGTGTTGCAGGAGGCGGTGAACGCCTCGCGCAGCGTCGTGTCCGGTCCCAGCTCGAACTCGTTCTGATTGTGGAACCGCTGTCCGTCCACGGTGGCGTACTTCGGGCAGCCGACCGGGTCCTCGGGGCCCACTCCGTCCTCCAGCAGAGCGGCCGTGCTCACCACCTTGAACGTGGAGCCGGGAGCGAGCCGGCCGCTGAGCGAACGGTCCGGGCCGGCGGCCGGCAGGTCGGCCGCGGCCAGGATGTGACCCGTGGAGGGCTGGACCACCACGATCGAGGCGTCCTGCTCCAGGCCGGCCAGCGCCTCCTCAGCGGCGCGCTGGACACCGGGGTCGATGGTGGTGCGCACCGGGGTGCCCGGCTCGCCGTCGCCCTGCTCGGCCAGGGTTTCCACCGGCTCGGCGGTCTGCCGGTCGGCGATCACCACGAAGGCCTCGGGGGTGCCGGTCAGTTGCTCGTCGTAGCGGCCCTGCAGCCCGTGGGAGCCCTCGCCGGTGCCGGGGTCCACGCCGCCGATCACCGAGCGGGCCGCGTGCGCCAGCGGCCTTGTGGCCTGCTGCGCCTGGAGCCCCTGGACCGCCGTCAGCGTGTCGGCGTGCTCCTGGTAGAGCGAGTCCCGCAGTGTGATCACGGGGACGGCCTGATCCGGGTCGGCAGCGGCCACGCGCTCCGCGAGTGCCTCGGTGTCCAGGCCGACGTCCAGGCCGTCCAGCACCTCGTAGGCGTCCTCCGGGTCCTCCAGCATGGCCGGCCACACGGAGAGATCCCACACGGTGGAGGGCCCGGCCAGTTCGCTGCCATCGGCGGCCAGGACGGGGGCCCGCTCGGGGTGCTCCACCCTGTACATCAGGGTCTGCCCCTCCGCCAGTCGCGGGTGGATGAGGGCCGGCTCGAAATGGACCTTCCAGGGTGCGTCGTCCGGGCCCGGAACGGCGTGGGCCGTCGAGTCGTAGGTCCATTCCCCCAGCGCCTCGAAGGTGAACACCGCGGTGAACGGCACCGCCATGGCACCGTCCGGTGCCCCCTCGCCCGCGTCCCGGGCACTGCCGGTGACCTCCAGTGCCGTCTCCTTCGCACCGAGGTTGCGCCGCACGGACTCCAGCAGCGACTCGGCCGCCTCCGGATCATCGGTGTGCGCGGCGGCCCGCGCCGGGTCGCCCGCCTCCCAGGCCGCCAGGAAATCCGCCACGCGCTCCCCGGCCGCGTCGGCCCGGGAGTCACCGGTGGTCCGCAGAAGCAGCACGGCGAGGACCGCGAGCACGGTGACGAGCAGCGCGGCCCCCGCGATGATCTTGGAGCGGTGAGCCGGCCACCGACTCGGCTGCCCCGGAGGGTCCCACCCCGTCACACTGTCGCCCATGGCCGCACACTACCGGGCGGCACCGACGGGCGGCACGGAAAGAGCCCCGCTGCCGTGATTCCGGCGGCGGGGCTCTTCCCCTCCCGGCCTTCACGGCCAGGCGGGGGATGGTGGAGATGGCGGGAATCGAACCCGCGTCCAACGGTGCAGAAGGAGGGCTTCTCCGAGCGCAGTCCGCTACGAGTTTCTCGGCCCCGGAGATCACGCGGACAAGTCTCCGACGGGCTCAGTCACTGTTGGTTGTCCCGCTCAGCTCCCGTGACCGAAGCTGACGGTGAGTTCCCTAGCTGATGCCAGGACCCGGGACGGGAACGCGCCCGGACTGACACTTCACGCCCGCTGCTCAGGCAGCGAGGGTGAAGGAATCGCGCTTCTGATTGGCGATTATTTTTTTGCGGCAGATGGTTTACGAGATCATTGCCGCGTTCCTCGGCTCGCTTCCCCTGCTTCGACAGCCGCTGTCGAAACCGATCATCCCCATATGGTGTTGACAAGAAGCACCCGCGAGGTATTCCCGCCGGGCTCCGGCACCTCCGGAACGGACCGGACGTCGAAGTCCCGAAGGGGCTCTTCGTGCCGACCGCCCCCGGGGGCGCCAATAACCATGGTACATGGTCCGGCCCCCGTTCCGCAGGGGCGTTCTCCGGGGCGGGCTCAGGCCCGCTGCTTGCGCCGGACGGCCGACATCGCCCGCTCGGCCTCCCGGCGGTCCTGCTTCTCCCGGAGCGTCTGCCGCTTGTCGTACTCCCGCTTGCCGCGCGCCAGCGCGATCTCGACCTTGGCGCGGCCGCCGGAGAAGTAGAGCTGAAGCGGCACGAGCGTCAGCCCTGTCTCCTGCACCTTCCCGATCAGCTTGTCGATCTCCGAGCGGTGCAGCAGCAGCTTCCGCTTGCGCCGGGCACTGTGGTTGGTCCAGGTGCCCTGCGCGTACTCCGGGATGTGGACGTTGTGCAGCCACATCTCGCCGCCGTCGAGCTGCGCGAAGCCGTCCACCAGGGACGCCCTGCCCTGCCGGAGCGACTTCACCTCGGTGCCGGTCAGCACCAGCCCGCACTCGTACGTGTCCAGAATCTGGTAGTCGTGCCGCGCCTTCTTGTTCTGCGCGATCAGTTTGCGACCCGTCTCTTTAGCCATGACCGGGCCATTGTTCCCTACCGGCCGGTCGCCAGGCCACTCAATACCGTGCGGGCCCGCGTCTCGGCGTCCTCTCCCGGCCCGACCACGACGTCCGGCACCAGGCCGTGCTCCTCCACCACCGCTCCCGACGGCATGACGTAGTGCCCCACGGTGAGCTCGGCCACCGAACCGTCGGGCTGTTCCCGGGGCATCTGGACCGTGCCCTTGCCGAAGGTCCGCGAGCCCACCACCACCGCCCGGTTGCGGTCCTGGAGCACGCCGGTCAGCATCTCGGCGGAGCTCATCGTCCCCGCGTCCACCAGCACCACCAGCGGGGTGCGCGTGTCACCACCGCGCTCGGCGTGCAGGGCGCGCTGGCTGCCGTGCACGTCGTAGGTGGCCACCAGGCCGCCGTCGAGGAACACCGACGCCGCCCGGGCCGCCTCCGTCAGCAGCCCGCCGGAGTTGCCTCGCAGATCGAGAAGGATGCCCTCGTCGCCGGCCGCTTCCCGCACCGCCGCCCGCAGCCGCTCGGCGGATCCCGCCGTGAAGGACGAGAGGTGGATGCGGGTCACCCCGTCCGCCTCCCGGCTCACGGTCACCGGCTCGATACTCAGCCGCGCACGCGTGGCCGGCACCTCACGCGGCTCCCCGTCACGCTCGAGCCCCAGCAGGACCGTACTGCCAGGCCCGGCGGCCTCCGGCCGGTCGCTGCCGCGCAGCCGGGCAACCGCCTCGGTCACAGGAACCCCGTCCACGGACTCGCCGTCCACCGTCAGCAGTATGTCGCCGGGGGTCACACCGGCCTCGTCGGCGGGACTCCCCGGGTGCACCCCGGAGACCTCGATGCGGCCCGCGGGGGTGCGGCGCAACGTGATCCCGGTGCCGATGTACTCGCCTTCCAGCGAGCGCCGGAACGCCTCGTACTCCTGCGGAGAGTACGCCGCCGACCAGCGGTCCCCGCTGCGGCTCACCAGCCGGGCGGCGTCGCCGGCGGGATCTGCCGGGGCCACCGCCTGCCGGGCGCCGGGCACCGGCCCCGGGTACGACAGCCCGCCGTCATGGCCGGCCGGCTCCCACGATCCGGTGGCGGCCCCGGTGGCCAGCACACTCGCCAGGACGCATACCAGGGCGGCACCGCGCCGGACAGGCCGGGGCGGAACGCAACGGGACGGATGCGACATGCTGCGGAGTGTAGGACACAAGCCGGTGGCGCACGGAAGGAGTGCCGGGTCGCGCGCCAGGGGGAAAAATCACATCTCCATTACACCTTCAGGTACTTGCGCAGTGCGAAGAAAGCTGCAACGGCCGGCATGAGGGCCCCGACGGCCAGGATGAACGGCAGCACCGACAGCACCGCGTCCCACCCGACGAACTCGATCAACGGGATGCGTTCCGCAAGGAAGTTGTTGATGGCGATGTACTTGACGCCGATCAGCATGACGCAGGCCAGGATGCCGCCCAGCAGCCCGGCGAGGGCCGCTTCGAGGATGAACGGAAGCTGGATGTAGAAGCTGGAGGCACCCACCAGCCGCATGATCCCGGTCTCCCGTCTGCGGCTGAACGCCGACACCCGCACGGTGTTGACGATCAGCAACAGGGCCACCACGAGCATCAGCGCGAACAGCCCCAGCGCCGCGTAGTTCACCCCGTTGAGCAGGTTGAACAGATTCTCCAGCAGCGACCGCTGGTCCTGGACCGAGTGCACCCCCTCCCGGCCGGCGAACGCGGTGGACACCACGTCGTACTTGGTGGGATCCGTCAGCTTGACGCGGAAGGACTCCTGCATCTGGTCGGGAGTGACCACGGCGGCCAGCGGCGAGTTCTTCTGCTGCTCCCGGTAGTGGCCGTACGCCTCCTCGGCCGACTCGTGGTACACCTCGTCCACGATGTCGAACTTGTGGAGTTCCTCCTCGATCTCCGTCTTCTGCTCCTCGGTCACCGCACCCTTGGCACACTCCGGGTCGGTCTCGGCGTCGTTCTGGTTGCAGAGGAAGATCGACACCTGGACCTTGTCGTACCAGAAGTCCTTCATGCTGTTGACCTGCTGGTTCGCCAGCAGCGAGCCACCGAGCAGCGACAGCGACAGGGCGACGGAGACGATCACCGCGAAGGTCATCGTGAGATTGCGGCGGAGACCGACGCCGATCTCCGACAGGACGAAGTGCGCGCGCATGGTGTTCTCTCAGTGCTCGTGGACGAAGGATCAGTTCTGGTAGCCGTAGACGCCGCGGCTCTGGTCGCGCACGAGACGGCCCTTCTCGAGCTCGATCACGCGTTTGCGCATCTGGTCCACGATCTGGGCGTCGTGGGTGGCCATGACCACGGTGGTCCCGGTCCGGTTGATCCGGTCCAGCAGCTTCATGATGCCCACCGAGGTCTGCGGGTCGAGGTTGCCGGTCGGCTCGTCGGCGATCAGCAGCATGGGACGGTTGACGAAGGCGCGGGCGATGGCGACCCGCTGCTGCTCACCACCGGACAGCTCACCGGGCATCCGGTCGTCCTTCCCGCCGAGACCGACGAGGTCGAGCACCTCCGGAACGGTCTTGCGGATCTGGCCACGCGGCTTGCCGATCACCTCCAGCGCGAAGGCGACGTTCTCCCCCACGGTCTTGTTGGGCAGCAGCCGGAAGTCCTGGAAGACCGTGCCCAGCTGGCGGCGCACCTGCGGCACCTTCCAGTTGGACAGCCGTCCGAGGTCCTTGCCCAGCACGTGCACGGACCCCTGGGTGGCCCGCTCCTCGCGCAGCAGCAGCCGCAGGAAGGTGGACTTGCCGGAGCCGGAGGAGCCCACCAGGAACACGAACTCGCCCCGCTCGACCTCCAGCGTGACATCGCGGAGCGCCGGCGCGGTCTGCCGGGGATAGGTCTTGGAGACACTGTCGAATCGGATCACGGTTACACCACGTCGGGACTGGGTAGGTGCGGCGGGAGCCATGTGCGGCTCCCCCCTCGGTGGGGCTGACCCTACGCGAAGCCGCGTCCGGCCCGCAGAGAGCAACCCTCAATTGCGGAGATTGCCCCTTTCCTCCCCTGTTTCTGCGCTTCGGCCCCGGACCTGGCACAGTGGAGGGCGGAGGGGACCGAGAGGAGACGATGGGCATGACCGCCGACTGGCTGGTGTGCGCGAACTGCGCGGGGCGGGTGAGCGAGGGCCGCTGCTCGGTCTGCCGGGCTCAGCTTGCCCGGCTGCGGCAGGAGCGCAGCCCCTGGGCCGCCGTGCTGAGCAGCCCCGCGGCCGTGATCGCCCTGCTGCTGGCACTGGCCGCGGTGGCGCTGCTGGTGGCGCGCCCCGCGTGACGGACGCCCCGTAGACGGACGCCCCGTAAGGGTGCGGTGGGCCGCTCGCAGCGGACACGCGCAGCTTGCCGCGCGTGTCCGGACCTGAGCCGGACGTGGTGCGGGCCCGAGGCGGGAAACCGCCTCGGGCCCGCAGTGCCGTTCAGGCACGTCCGGCCGGTCAGACCGCCTCGGAGCGTCCCTGGAGCAGGCGCGGCAGGTAGCGGAACGCCACACCGCCGGCGAGCATCGTCGCCGCGCCGATGATCAGCAGCCCGTCGGTGGTGGCACCCGTCTCGGCCAGCTCGGCCCGGTCGCCCTCCGCCGGCGTCTCCTCGACCTCGGTCAGGCCCTCCTCGGCCGGCGTCTGCTCGACGCTGCCGCCGCCGGTGCTCAGCTGCGGGCTGCCGTTGCCGCCCTCGCTGCCACCGCCGTTGGTCACGCCCTGCGGACCCCCGCCCCCGGGGCCGCCGTTGCCGTTGCCGTTGTCACCGCCCTGGTCGCCGCCGTTGTCACCACCGTCGGAGTCACCACCGTCGGAGTCACCACCGTCGGAGTCACCGTCGCCCGGGTCACCGTCGCCCGGGTCACCGTCGCCCGGGTCACCGTCGCCGGGGTCGCCGGGGTCGCCCGGGTCACCGGGGTCGCCCGGGTCACCGGGGTCGCCCGGCTCGTCCTCACACTCGTCGCCGATGACCGGAAGCCCCGGGCACGTGTCCTGGGCGGACGGGGACGCCTGTGCCGCACCGGCGACGGCGAGCGACGCGCCCGCGGCGAAGACGGCCCCCGCTGCAACACGCGCCACGAGGACGCGCGTCTTGGAACTGGCCATGTATCCAGTACCCCCTGTAGCAATTGTGGTTGTTGACGCCTCGGCGCCGAGAAGCAGCCTCGCACAGGGCAACGACGTTTGAACCAGGGCCCCCTGACGGTACATCGGTAGTGAGGGCCGCGGCGGCAGAAGCCGCCCCGATGCGGGCATGCCAATCGGACAGCCTTGCGGGAAGGCCGAGTTGAGTCAAGCGGGGGATGCGCCGAATGTCCCGCTGACACAGAACACCCGGACGCCGGTCACTTCTCCTGCTGCTTGCGCCAGCGGATGCCCGCCTCGAGGAAGTCGTCGATGTCACCGTCGAGCACGCCCTGCGGGTTGCCGACTTCGTGCTCCGTCCTCAGGTCCTTGACCATCTGGTACGGCTGCAGGACGTAGGACCGCATCTGGTTGCCCCAGGAGTTGCCGCCGTCGCCCTTGAGGGCGTCCATCTTGGCCTGCTCCTGCGCCCGCTGGTGCGCCAGCAGCCGGGACTGCATCACGCGCATCGCCGCGGCGCGGTTCTGGATCTGGGACTTCTCGTTCTGGCAGGAGACCACGATGCCGGTGGGGAGGTGCGTCATGCGGACCGCGGAGTCCGTGGTGTTGACCGACTGGCCGCCGGGCCCCGAGGAGCGGAACACGTCGATGCGCAGCTCGTTCTCCGGGATCTCGATGTGGTCGGTCTGCTCGACCACCGGCAGCACCTCGACCCCCGCGAAGGAGGTCTGCCGCCGCCCCTGGTTGTCGAACGGGGAGATGCGCACCATGCGGTGCGTGCCCTGCTCGACGGAGAGCGTGCCGTAGGCATAGGGGGCCTTGACCGCGAAGGTCGTCGACTTGATGCCGGCCTCCTCCGCGTAGGAGGTGTCCAGCACCTCCGTGGGGTAGCCCTTGCGCTCGGCCCAGCGCAGGTACATCCGCTGGAGCTGCTCGGCGAAGTCCGCCGCGTCGACGCCACCCGCCTCGGCACGAATACTGATCATGGCTTCGCGGGGGTCGTACTCGCCGGAGAGGAGCGTGCGGACCTCCAGCTCGTCCACCGCCTTGCGGACGGACTCGAGCTCGGCCTGGGCCTCGGCCCGGGCGTCGGCGTCGTCCTCGGAATCGGCCAGCTCGAAGAGCACCTCGAGGTCGTCGATGCGGCCGCGGAGCTCCTCGGTCTTCCTGACCTGCCCCTGCAGCCAGGAAAGCTTGCTGGTGACCTTCTGGGCGCTCTCCGGGTCGTCCCACAGCGAGGGGGCCGCCGCCTGCTCCTCGAGCACGGCGATATCGGCCCTCAGCTTGTCGAGGTCGAGGACGGCCTCGATCGACTCCATGGTGGAGGCCAGGGACTTCAGCTCTTCGGATACATCGACGACTGCCACACCCCCAGCCTAACGGCTGGGGGAAGCTTTCCGGCCCGGCCGGGCGGTGCCGTCACCGCGCGGTGCCGGAGAGCTCGGCGGCCGGCCGGTCGTGGCCCTCCCCGTCGCCGCCCGACGCGGCCATCCAGCCGCCCACGGCGAGCCCCACGGCCAGCAGCGCCGCGCCGACCGTGAGAGCGAGCCTGCGGCGGCGGGCCGCGGCGCCGTGCCTGGCCGAGCCCGCCCTCCGCTGGCCGGCCGCCCGGGGGGTCCGGGCGGTGCCGTGGGCGCCCCCGGCCAGCTCCTCCGGGCCGGGGACCCGCATCCGGGTGTGGGTGGAGCGCTCCGAGTCCGGTGCGGCACCGCGCACCAGCGGCACGGCACCGCGCAGTCCGCCCGCGCCGGTGGCCGGGACCGCGACCGGCTCCCCGCTGCGCGGCGAGGGGAGAACCGGCTCCTCCGCCGGGTCACGGATGTCCAGGGGCGGAAGCCCCTCCAGGGCCGGCAGCAGTTCCCTCAGCCGGGAGGCCAGTTCCGCGGCGCGCAGCCGGGAGGCGGGGGCCTTGGCCAGGCACTGTTGGAGCACGATCCACAGCTCGCGCGGGACGTCCGGCAGCTCGGCCGCCCGCTCGGTGACGTGGCGGCGCAGCACCGCGCCGAAGTGGCCGCCGCCGAAGGGCGTGAAACCGGCGAGAAGCTCGTAGAGGACGGTCGCCAGAGCGTAGATGTCGACGGCGGCACGGGCCGGGAGCCCTTCGACGATCTCCGGGGCGATGTAGTCGGGGGTGCCGACCACACCGCTGGTGCTGCCGTTACGGGGCTCGTCGATCAGCTTGGCCACACCGAAGTCGGTGAGCAGTGCCCGCGGGCCGTCCTGCGCGGTGTCGTCCAGGAGGATGTTCTCCGGCTTGACGTCACGGTGCACGATTCCGGCGGCATGGGCCACGGCGAGCCCGTCGGCCACCTGTGCGGTGATGATCACGGCGTCGCGGGGGGCCAGTCGTCGCTCGCGGTCCAGGCGGGTGCGGAGGTCGGTGCCACGCACCAGGTCCATGACCAGCGCCAGGTCCCGGCCGTCGCCGTCCCCTATCACCAGGTCCCGGACCCCGACGATATGGGGGTGCTCCAGCCCGAGCAGCGCGTGCCGCTCATGGGCGAAGCGGGCGGCGAGCCCTGTGTCGGCGGCGAGATCCTCGCGCAGCAGCTTGACGGCCACCGGGCCCTCGGGTCCCTCTCCGAGCCATACCGTGCCCGCACTGCCGCGGCCGAGGACGCGGTGCACGCTGTACCGGCCGCCGATTCTCCTTGCCATGGCGTGAGGCTACGACGCCCGGCGGACCGGCTCCGGACGCCGTGCCCGCCTTGTCCGTCTTTGCCGTGGCCGCCCCGGGAAAAATTCCGGCCCAAGTGTCGACAAATCCGCAATGTCAGCCGGACGGGATCTGCCCCTGGACGTCCTCCGCGAGTCCCGCCCACTCCCGCACGGTCTCGAACCAGTCGGTGACCGTCTCCCAGAAGCTCCGGCCCTCGGCGATCCAGTCCTGCAGCGGGGTGAAGTTCCACAGCAGCACAAGAACGACCACCATGATCAGCACCACGAAAAGGCAGCCCTTGAGGCAGCCGAGCCCCGGGATGCGCATGGGGGCCGAGGAGCGCTGCGCCGCGCGGCGCGGCGGCTCGGGGCGCGGCTCGGGACGCCGCGGCCGGGGCTCGGGCCGGTGGTACTGCTGCTGGTCGTAGTAGTCCTGCTGCGGATCGCGCCGGGGCGGGCGCTGCGGCTGCTGCCGGTACTGCTGCGACTGATGGTGCTGAGGGGGCTGCTGCTGCGGCTCCGGGGGGCGCCTGCGCTGCCGCTGGGGAGCCCGGTACAGCGGATCGTGCGCCGGGTCCATGGGCTGGATCTGGGTCTGCTCGTTCCGGTCCCGGGCCGCCCGCAGCTGGTTCTCCCACGGGTGCGAGCCGTCCCCGCCCGCGCCGGGCGCCGGCATCGCCCGGGTCGGCTCCGGGCCGGGCTGCCCGCCCGCCCGGGGCAGCACGCTGGTCGCCGCGTCCGGCGACGCTCCCGGGCCGCCGGAACCGCCGGGCAGCGCCTGAGTGGGTTCCGCCGAGCCGGGCGGGCTGATGCCGGTACCCGGCACCCGGGCCGGGGACGGGTCGGGCAGCAGCAGTGCCGCGACACCCAGCGCCGCGTTCCGTTCCCGTTCCCCCGCGTGCTCGCCGATGCCCGCGGCGACGGTGCGCAGGGCCCGGCCCAGACTGACGGCGCCCGGCCGCTCTCCCGGGTCCTTGCGCAGGCAGCGGTCGATGACCGTCCACAGCGGGTCCGGCAGCCCCTCGGGGCGCGCGGGCTGCTCACCGCGGTGGCGCTGGAGGACCTCCAGCACGCTGCCGCCGGAGAACGGCGGACGACCGGTGACCAGCTCGTACAGCAGGATGCCCGCGCCGTAGATGTCCACCGCGCTGGTCTGCGGGCGGCCCTCGGCGGACTCGGGCGCGACGTAGGAGGGCGTGCCGACGAACTCGTGGGCCCGGGTCACGCCCGGGGAGTCCGCGAGGCGGGCGATGCCGAAGTCGGTGAGCATCGGGCGCAGCGGCTCCCCGTTCTCTCCGCCCCCGGCCAGCAGCACGTTCGCCGGCTTGAGGTCGCGGTGGACCACGCCCTTGGCGTGGGCGGCGGCGAGCGCGTCGGCGATCTGCGCGGTGAGCAGCGCAGCACCGACCGGGCTGAAGGGGCCGTTCTCGTGCAGATAGCGGTGCAGGTCGGGGCCGTCGATCAGATCCATGACCAGGGCGAGCAGCTCGCCCTCGACCACCAGGTCCCGCGTCCGGACGATGTTGTCGTCGGCGAGCCGCAGCAGCACCGACCGCTCACGCAGGAAGCGCATCACGACGTCCGGGTCGTGGGCCAGCTCCTCGCGCAGGACCTTGATGGCGACCCACTCCCCGGGCTCGCCGGGCACGGCCGCCTCCGCCCCGGCGGTCTCCCGCTGGCGCCCCCGCCAGACGGTGCCGGTGGCGCCGCGTCCGAGCGGCTCCTCGAGCAGGTACTTACTGCCTACGGGCCGCACGTGCGCTCCCTGGATCGTCGCGTGGTGGGACAGGACGGCAAGCGGGCCGGCACGGAGCCGTCCGGTGAACGTGCCGGTGGAACGGATCGGAACATGGTGGAACAGCGGCTGCCCACTGTAATAGGACCGGCGAGACCTCCGACGGCCCACCGCAGGGTCCGGTCACGTGCCCCGGGGCCCGGCCGTGAACAGGGCGGCACCGATCAGTTCTGGTCAGATCTGCTCAATCAAGATCGTCACGTGCCCGCGACGGGGGCCCCTGTCATAAACGGGTGCGAGGATGCATGCAGCATCGGACTCGATGCGACCGGGAGACACAGCCGGGGCGACAGAGGTGACCGGGAGGGCCGATGCCGATCCAGACCAGGTTGACCGTTCTCGGGCCGCTCGGCGGCCATCCCACGGGCAGCGGCTCCGGCACCGACGTGGCGGTCACGGCCCCCGAGGGCACCTCGCTCGCCGATGTTCTCGGCGCGCTCGCCACCGCGGCGGCGCCCGGCTCCGGCGTGCCCGGCGCGGTCTACTGCGAAGGCCGGCGCCTGGACCCCCGCTCCACCCCCCTGGGGCACCCCCCGCTGGTGGACGGCGCCGTGATCTCGCTCCACCGCCCGGCCGACGCCCCCTCCCGCGTCACACCCCCGGCCGCCCGGCTGATGGTCGTCTCCGGGCCGGACGCGGGTGGCGTCCACCTGCTGCACGGCGGGGAGATCCGCGTCGGCCGGTCGGCCGGCGCCGACGTACCGCTGGACGACCCCGACGTCTCCCGGCTGCACTGCGTCGTGAACCTCGCCCCGGACGGCTCGCTCACCGTGGCCGACCTCGGTTCCACCAACGGCACCACGCTGGACGGCGTGCCCGTGACCGCCGACCCGGTGCCGCTGCGGCCCGGTGCGCTGCTGCGCGTCGGCGAATCCGCCCTGCGGATCGTCACCGGCGACGGCCCGCCCGAACCGGTCACCGACCACGCCCCCGCGCTGCCCGGACCCGAGCAGACCGCCGCCGGACGTCCGGCCCGCCGCTGGGGCAGACGGCGGGCGGGGGCCACGGCGTCCGCGCGGCCGGAGCGCACCCCCCTCCCGGAGCCGCCTCCCGGTGACTGGCCGGACCCGGCCGGTGTCCTGCTCACCGCAGTGGAGTCCGGTCCCCGGCTGTGGGAGAACGACCCGTCCGGCCGGCCGCCCTTCACCGTGCAGGTGGGCACCGTCCCCCGGGCCGCCGGTCCGCTGTACCCGATAACCGTCGACCTCACCGCCGCGGGCTCGCTCGGCCTGGCGGGCCCCGGGGAACGGCTCACCGGACTGGCCCGCTGGGTACTCGCTCAGCTCGCGGTGCTCCACCCGCCGGCCGTGCTGGAGATCGTCGCGGTAACCCCCGGGCTGGCCAGGGAGTGGTCGTGGCTCGGCTGGCTGCCCCACCTGCGGCCGCTGCGCGGCCAGGACTGCCGCCTGCTGCTCGCCTTCGACCGCCGGCAGGCCGCCGCCCGCCTGCGGGAACTGACCGAACGGCTCGCCGCCCCGCCCGAGCGGGCGCCGGGGGGCGCCGGGCCGTCCCGCCGGACAGTGGTCCTGCTCGACGGCGACCCGGGCGGGAGCGAGCAGCACGAGGCCGTGGCGCGCCTGGCGGCTCACGGGCCGCAGGCGGGAGTGCACCTGCTGTGCCTGGCCCGCACACCCCCCGCCACACCCGCCTCACCGCTCGCCGACACCCTGGCCGCCGCCCGGCGCGAGACACCGGCCGTCGCCGCCTGCGGCACGGTCGGCCTGCTCAGTGGGGCGATGGCCACCACCGTCCGCCTGGTCGGCCCGGACGGCGAGCCCGGTGCGGCGGCCACCGCCGACGCGGTCTCCCCGGCCTGGGCCGAGCGCTTCGCCCGGTCGCTCGCCCCGCACGGGCAGCCCGCCGGTGCCGCGCCGGGGGCGCCCTCCGTACTGCCGGACAGCTGCCGCCTGCTGGACGCCCTCTCGCTCTCCCGGGTGACGCCGGTTGCCCTGCGGGAACGCTGGGCCCGGCGCTCCGGCCTCCCGCTGGTGCTGGGCACCGGGCCGCAGGGGCCGGTGACGGTGGATCCGGCCCGCTCGCCCGGTCCGGTACTGGTCGAGGGCCCTCCGGGGTCCGGACGCACGGAGCTGCTGTGCTCGATGGCGGTCTCGCTGGCCGCCGCCGCGAGCCCGGCGGACCTCGCGCTGCTGCTGGTGGAGGGCTCCAAGGACGGTCTGCGGCCCGGGGCGGAGCTGCCGCACACCGCCTGTCACCTGGACGCCAGGGACCCGGTCAGGATGCGGGCCTTCGCCCAGTCGCTGCGCGCCGAGCTCAAGCGGCGGGCGGCCGTCCTGGGCGATCGTGAGTTCACCGAGCACGCCGTCTCCGGCGGCGTCCGGCGGGTGGTGGCGCCACGGCCCGCCGGGCGCAGCGGCGAACCGCCGGAGAGTACCGAGCCGCCGATGCGCACGCCCGTCTGCGGACCGCTCCCGCGGCTGGTGGTACTGGCCGACGACGTCGAGGCCCTGCTGGACCCTCCGCTGGGCGCACCCGGGCGGCAGGCGGCAGGCTCCGTGATCCGTGCCCTGCGGGCAGTGGCCGAGGAGGGGAACCGGCTGGGCGTGCACCTGATCACGACGGCCGAGCCCGGCGGAAGGCCGGCGGGCCTGCGGATCCGGTTGACCGGGCGCCCGCCCGGCCGGGCCGAACTGCTGGGCAAGGACGGTTCCCTGCCGGTGTTTCAGGCCGGACGGGTCACCGGCAGGATCCCGCGCACGGCGACCCTGCGGCCCACGGTGGTCCCGCTGGACTGGACCCGCGCGGGCGATCCGCCCGCCCGGCGTCCGGTGCGGGAGCTGGGCAACGGCCCGACGGACGTGGCCCTGCTGGCCAGTGCCGCCACCCGGGCGGCCCAGCCGGACCAGGCGACGGCGGCATCATTGGTCTAGTCTGCTGTTCACCGGGTCATGCCACTATGACCAGGCACGATCCGGTACTGCGCGTGGTCTGGCACCCAGAACTGGCAGGTTGTTGCCACCCCGGTAACAGGGCCATTACAAAGAAGGGTCCGTCAAGTGGCGCGCTTGCCTGGTCCGCTCCCGGCGCGTAGGACATTCCGCACAGGACGTGCGACGTGGCCGGACTGCTCAGCCGCAGAACGGCCACGCGCCTTACAGACAAGGGCGGTTGACAATGCGCAGTTGGGTCCACAGCTCCCGGAGGACCACCCGTACAGCGGCAGTGGTGGCGGTCGCTTCCGCCCTGGCCCTCACCGCGTGCGGAAGTGATGACGGCGGCGGCGGCGGAGGCAATGGCGGCGGCGAGACCGAGTCCACTGTCGAACTGCCCGACCTCAGCGGCCAGCAACTGGAGATAGCCGCGGTATGGACCGGCCCCGAGCAGGCCAACTTTCTTGAGGCGGTGAAGGAGTTCGAGTCCCGCACCGGGGCGAAGGTGAACTTCGTCCCCACCGGTGACAACGTGGCCACCTTCGTCGGCCAGAAGATCGAGGGGGGCTCCCCGCCGGACGTGGTGCTGCTGCCCCAGGTGGGTGTGCTGCACGAGTTCGCCGACCGCGGCTGGATAGCCCCGGTGGACGACGCCGTCCAGGAGCAGCTCGACGCCAACTACGGCGACGGCTGGAAGGACCTGGGGGCCCACGAGGGCGAGCAGTACGGCGTCTATGTGAAGGCCGCCAACAAGTCCCTCATCTGGTACAACACCACCGCCTTCGAGAACGCCGGGGTGGGCGAGGCGGAGACCTGGGACGACTTCATCACCAATGCCCGGACCATCTCGGACTCCGGCACTCCGCCGGTCGCGGTGGCCGGCGCGGACGGCTGGACGCTGACCGACTGGTTCGAGAACATCTATCTCTCCCAGGCCGGCCCGGAGATGTACGACCAGCTGGCCAACCACGAGATTCCGTGGACCGACGACAGCGTCGCGCAGGCGCTGGAGACCCTGGGCGAGCTGTTCGGCGAGGAGAGCCTGCTGGCCGGCGGCAGCGCGGGCGCGCTGCGCACCGACTTCCCGACCTCCGTGACGCAGCCCTTCTCCAACCCCGACGCGCCCGCCGCGGCGATGGTCTACGAGGGCGACTTCGTGGCCTCCGTCATCGCCGACTCCACCGACGCGGTGGTCGGCGAGGACGCCCAGGTCTTCCCGTTCCCGGCTGTGGGCGAGGAGGCTCCGGTGGTCAGCGGCGGCGACGTCGCCGTGGCCGTGGCCCCCGACGGCCAGGCCTCCGAGGCGGCACAGGCCCTGCTGGCGTTCTTCGCCTCCACCGACGCCGCCCGCATCTGGGCCCAGCAGGGCGGCTTCGTCTCCCCCAACAGCCAGCTGGAGTTCGACGCCTACCCCGACGAGGTGCAGCGTGACATCGCCCAGGCACTGATCGAGGCCGGGGACGGCTTCCGCTTCGACCTGTCCGACCAGGCCCCCGCGGCCTTCGGCGGCACCACCGGCCAGGGCATGTGGCAGGGCCTGCAGGACTTCCTGCGCAACCCCGGTGACATCGAGGGCGCGCAGGAGTACCTGGAGTCCCAGGCCGCCAGGGCCTACGGCGACTGACCGGCCGGAGCTGCTGTCATGGCATCCGGCGGCCCGGCCGTCATCCGGGCACGACCATGGGCTGTCGCCCTCTTCCTGCTCCCCGCCATGGTGCTGCTGGGCGCCCTGGTGGTCTATCCGATCGGCTACTCGGTCCAGCGGAGTCTGTTCGACGCCGCCGGCACGGGGTTCGTCGGCATGGACAACTACCGGGAGCTGTTCACCAACCCGGGGATCCGCCAGGCCCTGCAGAACAACCTGATCTGGATCGCCGTCGCCCCGGCGGTCGCCACGGCACTCGGCCTGATCTTCGCCGTGCTGACCGAGCGGATCCGCTGGGGCACCGCCTTCAAGCTGGTCGTCTTCATGCCGATGGCGATCTCCATGCTGGCGGCGGGCATCATTTTCCGGCTGGTCTACGAGGCCGACCCGGACCGCGGGATCGCCAACGCCGTCCTGACGTCGGTGCACGACGCCTTCTCCGAGGGCGCGCCGTGGCCGGACGCGAGGCCCCGGCCGGACGGCGAACTGGCTCCCGGCGGCGACGGCTCGTTCGTCGCCCAGGCACCGGCCGAGGCCGGTTCCCCGGTCCTGCTGCCGCTGGTCGGCGTCCCCCCGCAGAAGGCCGAGGGCGCCGAACAGGCCAAGCCGGCCCCGGAGGTGGCCGGTGAGGTCACCGGCACCGTCTGGCTCGACTTCGCGCCGGGAGGTGGTGGCGAGCCCGATGTGATCGACCCCGGCGAGAAGGCGCTGGCCGGGATCGAGGTGGAGGCCCTCCGGGACGGCCGGGTGGTGGCCACCGCGACCACCGCTGAGGATGGCACGTTCGCACTGCCGGCGGAGGCCGACGGCGCTCAGCTCCGGCTGGCCGCCACCAACTTCGCCGCGTCCTTCAACGGCGTGGACTGGCTGGGCCCGACGCTGGTCACCCCCGCGATCATCGGCAGCTACGTGTGGATGTGGGCGGGCTTCGCGATGGTGCTCATCGCGGCCGGCCTGGCCGGGGTACCGCGGGAACTCATGGAGGCGGCCCGGGTGGACGGCGCCACCGAATGGCAGGTCTTCCGACGGGTGACCGTCCCCATGCTGGCCCCCGTGCTGGCCGTGGTGATGGTGACCTTGATGATCAATGTGCTGAAGATCTTCGACCTGGTGCTGATCATCCCGCCGGGGTCCACCCAGCCCGACGCGAACGTGCTGGCCCTGCAGCTGTATCTCTCGTCCTTCGGGACCGGGGCGAACCAGGGCGTGGGCAGCGCGATCGCCGTGTTCCTTCTCCTGCTGGTGGTGCCGGTGATCGTTCTGAATGTGCGGCGACTGCGACGGGAGGCACAGCGATGACCGCCCCCACTCCGACCGACCGCCTGCCCGACCCGGTCTCGTCGCCCCGGCCGGCGGAACCGGCCGTTCCGCGCCGGTCGCTCGCCTCGCGACTCGTGGCGTACACCGCCGGCGGGGCGGTACGCGTGATCCTCGTTGTGCTGGCCCTGCTGTGGCTGCTGCCCACCATCGGGCTGCTGGCGTCCTCCTTCCGCGATCCGCGGGACATCGCCTCCACCGGCTGGTGGACGGCGCTGATGGAGCCGTCGCAGTGGACCGCCACCAACTACGCGTCGCTGCTGGAGAACGACGCGTTCACCGGGTCGCTGTGGACGACGGTCGTCATCACGCTTCCCGCCACCGCACTGGTGGTGATCTTCGGCGCACTGGCCGCCTACGCCTTCGCCTGGCTGGACTTCCCCGGCCGGGACTGGTGGTTCCTGCTGGTCGTCGCCCTGCTGGTGGTGCCGATCCAGGTGGCGCTGATCCCTGTCGCCCGGCTGTTCAACACTCTCGGCATCTTCGAGACGACGTTCGGCGTGGTGGTCTTCCACGCGGCCTTCGGGCTGCCGTTCGCCATCTTCCTGCTGCGCAACTTCTTCATGGAGATCCCACGGGAACTCCTGGAGGCGGCGCGGCTGGACGGTGCCGGGGAGCTGCGGCTGTTCACCCGGGTCGTTCTGCCACTGGGCGGCCCGGCGATCGCGGCGCTGGCGATCTTCCAGTTCCTGTGGGTCTGGAACGACATGCTGGTCGCCCTGATCTTCGCCGACTCCGGCTCGCCTCCGGTGACGGTGGCGCTGCAGCAGGAGATGCGCCAGTTCGGTGCCAACATCGATGTGCTGGCACCCGGAGCGTTCCTGTCGATGATCATCCCGCTGGCGATCTTCTTCGCCTTCCAGCGGCAGTTCGTCTCCGGACTCATGGCGGGGGCGGTGAAGTAGCAGCGGACGCAACAGAACACCCGAACAGGTGAAATACGGGGAGCGAGTGGCCTGTTGGCCGTAACCTGGGCGCCCCTGGAGGCATTGGCGGTTCAACGGGTGTCACCGGCCCCGCCCCGACCGGGGCGGCCCCGGCCCGGTGACACCCACGGACCGTGCCCCCAGGAGTCGTCATCGCCACCCGCACGCCTCGACACGCGGCCTCGGCGGGCTCGGCCGCCGAGGCCGCTCCGCTCGTCCACCGCTACCGCCGTCTGCTGCCCCGGCCACTGCGCCGGCTGCTGGTCCTGCTCACGCCCGACCGCATCCGCGCCTGGCTCAAGGGCCGTGCGAGCGCAGCGGTGCGCGTGCCGCGGGCGCTGCGCCGGGCCGGGGTGCTGGAGTCCGGCGGCTGCCGGGTGGTCGTGGACCGCGGCCGCGCCCGCCCCGCGGTGGTGAGCGAAGCGCTCTCCCCCGTCCTCGCCCGGGACGAGAACGAACGGCTGGTGTGCGCGGCGCTGGAGGAAGCCGGGATCGACCACTTCGCGGTGCGCGGCTACCAGAACACCTCGGCCGCGGTGGGCGTCTGCGCGGACGACCGGCCCCGCGTCGAGGCCGCCCTCGCCGCCCTGTGCCGCCGCGTGCCCGGGTACCTCTCCCCGCCCCGGCGCGAGGAACGGACCCCGCAGGCCATGCGCTGGGGCGGCACGGCGGGTGCCTGGCAGCGGCTGGCCGCCCAGCCGGTGATCCGTTTCACCTGCTTCCGGACCGATGCCGGCGGGGCGCTGGTCCTGGGCGGCAGGTACGGCTGCGACATCGAGTTCTGGGAGCGGGCCGGTGACCGGCTCACGGCCCCCCGCCCCAACCGGGTCACCGCCGATCTGCCCGCGGCCGCGGATCCCGTGCGGGCTCCCGGCCACCTGTTCAGCCGGCTCGCCCCGTACACCCCGGGCCGGCATCCGCGCCCACGGGTGCGCACCCGGCCGGAGTTCACCAGCCCGCTGCCCGACGACATCGGCTTTCCCATCGACGTCGTGTACACCTGGGTGGACTGCGACGACCCCGGCTGGCGGCAGCGACGGGCCCAGGTCACCGACCGGCCCTATCACGCGGAGGCGGCCAACGATGCCCGCTACCTCAATCGCGACGAGCTGCGCTACTCGCTGCGCTCCCTGCACCTGTACGCCCCCTGGGTGCGCCATGTCTACGTGGTGACCGACCGTCAGGCTCCGGGCTGCCTGAACCTCTCGCACCCGGACGTCACGCTCGTCGACCACCGGGAGATCTTCCGTGACCCGGACGCGTGCCTGCCGACTTTCAACTCGCACGCCATCGAGACCCAGCTGCACCACATCGACGGCCTCGCCGAGCACTTCCTCTACTTCAACGACGACGTCTTCCTCGGGCGCCCGGTGGTACCGCAGGACTTCTTCTGCCCCAACGGCATCACCAAGTTCTTCCCTTCCCGCGCGCTGGTCCCGCTCGGCCCGCCGAGGGCGGACGACATCCCCTCCTCCGTCGCCGGCAAGAACAACCGCGCGCTGCTCGAGAACCGGTTCGGCACGGTCATCACCCAGAAGATGAAGCACACCCCGCACGCCCTGCGGCGCAGCCTGCTGGCCGAGATCGAGGCGGAGTTCCCCGAGGCGCACCGGAGGACGGCGGCCTGCCGCATCCGCAGCATGACCGACATCTCGGTGCCGTCCGCACTGCACCACTACTACGCCTTCCAGACCGGCCGGGCGGTACCGGGCAGCCTGCGCTACCTCTATCTCGATCTGGCCCATCCCGACATGGCCCCCAAGCTCGACGCGCTGCTGCGCCAGCGGAGCCATCACACCTTCTGCATCAACGACACCGAATCCCGGGCGCAGGACGCACCAGATCAGGCATCGCTGCTGCTGCCCTTCCTGAGGTCGTACTTTCCGCAGCCGGGCCCGCTGGAGGCCTCCGTCCCGGTCCGCCGGCGGCCTCGGCCGGAGGACGGCTCCGGTGCCGGGGCACGCGACGGCGCGCCGCTCCTGCCCCCCCGGCACGGATCAGGCATTGTTGCCCGGAAAACGGCAAGACGCAGGGAGAGGAACGTAAAGTAGTCGTACGACGTTAATCGGTGTACAAGCACATGAATCCCTCCAAGGAGGAGATCCGAAGGATGACCACCGCACGCACACAGGCCGAGGCTCCGGCAGCCGATTCCGGCTCGCGCAACCCGGAGTCGTCGCTGCTGGTCGCGCTCTACCGGCGCGCGGTACCGGTGGCCGCGAGACGGGCCGTGGCCGGGCGCTTCTCACCTCAGCTGCGTGCCACGGTCAAGCGCTCGCTCGCCTCCTCCCAGGCCCTCGCCGACCGCATCGCCGAGCAGCGCTCCGAACGTGCCGCCCGCCTCTACCCGGAGCTGTTCGCCGGCGACGACCGCCGCCTGGTACAGGTGGCCCGTCAGCCGCGGGCCGCCCACGTCCGGGAGTTCCCCAGCCCGCTCGCGGCACACACCGAGTCCCTGGAAATGGTCCGGGACGCGCTGGCCGCCGAAGGCGTGACGTACTTCTGTGTGCGCGGCACCAACGCCTCGGTGGCCACCATCGGCGTGCCGGAACCCGAGCGGCCGCGCGTGCTGCGCGCACTGACGGCGCTGTGTGCCCGGACAGCCGGCTACACCCGGGTGCGAAGCCTGCCGCTCGGCCCGGGCCGGCAGAGCGTGGTGCTGGGCGACTCCCCCGTCGCTCGCCGCCACTTCACCCGCGCTTCGGTGATCCGCCTGCACTGGTACTTCACCGACCGGCACGGCAGCCACGCCGTCGGCGAACGCAACGGCTGTCACGTGGAGTTCTGGCAGCCGACCGCGCAGGGCACGCTGGTCGCCACGCGGCGCAACCAGTGCACCGACGAGGTCGCCGCCGATGCCCCCACGACCCAGGTGCCGCTCGCCAGGATGACCCAGCTGCTGCCCTACGGTGCCGCCACCACGACCAAGGTGGAGACGCTGCCGGAGTTCTCCCAGCCGCTCACCGAGGACGTGACCTTTCCCATCGACGCCGTCTACACCTGGGTGGACGGCTCCGACCCGGCCTGGCTCGAGCGGAGGGCCGCCTGCTCGGGCGAGACCTATCACACCGAGGCCGCCAATGCGGCCCGCTACCTCAGCCGGGACGAACTGCGCTACTCACTGCGCTCGGTGCACCAGTACGCGCCCTGGCTGCGTCACATCTACCTGGTGACCGACGATCAGACCCCGGACTGGCTGGACACCTCCCACCCGGGCATCACCGTCGTCAGCCACCGGAACATCTTCTCCGACCCCTCGCTGCTCCCCACCTTCAACTCGCACGCCATCGAGAGCCAGCTGCACCACATCGACGGCCTCGCCGAGCACTTCCTCTACCTCAATGACGATGTGTTCTTCGGACGCCTGACGCTTCCCCAGAACTTCTTCCTGGGCAACGGCCTCCCGCGCTTCTTCCTGTCCAAGGCGCACATCCCGCACGGGCTGCCGTCCCCCGACGACGTGCCCGTGTCGGTCGCCGGCAAGAACAACCGCGCGCTGCTGGAGGAGCGCTTCGGCGCCGTCATCACCCAGAAGATGAAGCACGTCCCGCACGCGCTGCGCCGCAGCGTGCTCCAGGAGATCGAGGAGGAGTTCAGCGACCGGCACCGCGCCACGGCCGCGAACCGGTTCCGCGATCTCGACGACCTCTCGGTGACGTCGTCCCTGCACCACTACTACGCGTTCCTGACCGGCCGGGCGATCCCCAGCTCGATCCGTTACGACTACTTCGACCTGGCGCATCCGCACACCCCGACCCGGCTGGGCCGCATGCTGGCCGCCCGCAACCGGGTCGTCTTCTGCCTGAACGACACGGTCTCGGACGAGACCGACCTGGACACCCAGCTGTCGGTGATGGAGCCGTTCCTGCGGGCCTACTTTCCCTTCCCCAGCCCCTACGAGCGCCAGGACCGGTGATCCGGGCCCGGCCTCAGCCGTGCTCGGCCGCGCACCGGTGCCCGGGTACCAGGCAGACACAGCCGGCCGGGTCCGGGCAGAGCCTGACCGCACCGGCCGGCACCCGGGCCGTCCGCAGGCAGCGCACCGGCCGCGCGGCCCACTCCCACCGGCTCCCGTCCTCGGCGTGCAGCAGCAACTGGTACCCCTCCCCGGCCCGCAGCCGCATGACGGCCTCCCACTGGCCGTGATCGAGCCAGTGCACGGCGCGCACCGCGTGCTCCCGGGCGAAGCCGGGCAACAGCGTGCGCACCGACCGCCGCATCCAGATCAGCGCCTGCTCAGGCCGGTCCGCGGCACGGGTGTGCCGCAGCGAGCCGCCGCCGGGCAGCCGGGGGTGGCGGAACAGTTCGCACCACCAGCCGGGCCGCACCAGCTGCGGGTCACGGCCCTTCATGTCCGGGCCTCCGGCACGGCCGGGGAGCGGCGCGCGGCCGGGAGGGGCCACCGTGCCGGGGACGGGAGCAGCGGTGGCGGGAGCACGGGAGACACGGCGGGACATCACCTCGTCGGGAAGGACCTTGCCGGGGCGGACATTACTTCTCTTCGCAAAAAGCGGCAAGGTCGGTCCGGGTCTCAGGACACGCGCAAGCCCGGGCCGGCAGTCGGCGGGCACCCGGCGGTGCCTGCCGCCCGGCACGGGTCGGCACAATGACGGTGCCGGAACCGGCAGCGGCCGACCCGACCTGATGAACGGATGAACTGTGCCCAAGGCGGATGAGAACGCGTTCGACCGGCGCTCACTGCACGAGCGCATCGCCGCGGACCTGCGCGACGAGATCATGTCGGGCGACCTGGCACCGGGGGCCAGCCTGCCGTCCACCGCCCAGCTCAAGGAACGGTTCGCCGCCTCGAACGCCACCGTGCAGAAGGCACTGAAGATCCTGAAGGACGAAGGCCTGGTGGTGGGCCGGGCCGGGGCGGCGGTGACGGTGCGCAAGCACCGGGTGCGCACCATGAGCCCTGCCGCCTACATGGCGCCCAACGCCCCGGGCGAGCCGTACCGGTGGCTGACCGAGGCGGAGCGCAGAGGGGTGCGCGCCGCCAGCAGGCTCCTGACGGTCACCGAGGCCGAGCCGCCGGCGGACGTCGCGCAGGCGATGCGGCTGCCCCCGGGGGAACGGGCGCTGCTGCGCCGCCAGCTGCTGCTGTTCGAGGACGAACCGGTGGAACTGGTCGCCTCCTACTACCCCCTGGAGATCGCCCGCGGCTCCGCCATGATGGAGCACCGCAGGATCAAGGGCGGTACCCCGACCCTGCTGGCCCGGCTCGGCCATCCGCCCCGGGTCAGCGTGGACACCGTATCGGCCCGGGTGCCGACCCAGGAGCAGTACACGGCCCTGCGGCTGCCCAGCAACCTGCCCGTGCTGCGGACCCTGCGGGTCGTCTACGGCGACGGGGACCGGCCGATCGAGGTCACCGTGATGGCGAAGGCCGGCCATCTGTACGAGCTGCGGTACGAGTTCACCCCGCAGTGAACGGCCGGCCGCTCCGGGCCGCCCCGCCCCGCCCTGCCGGAGCGGTGCAGCCGGAGGGAGAGGCGGGGCGATGACCGTCAGCGGTTGCTGCGCAGCAGCGTGCGCATGGTACGCATGGCCACCGAGAGATTCGCCAGATCGAAGGTGTCGGAGGTCTGGATCTCCCGCAGCGTGGCGCGCGCCCGGCTGAGAATCGCGAAGTTGCGCCCGGCCCAGGCGGCGAACCGTTCCTCCGGGTCGGCGTCCGTGTCCCCCGCGGCCAGCACATCGGCGGTGATCAGCTGGTGGGCCGCGTACAGGTCCTCGCGAATCGCCGTGCGGGCCATCGAGTGCCAGCGGTCCGCGCGCGGCAACTCACTGATGCGGTCCTGCAGCTGCGAGATGCCCAGCTGATCTCCCAGGTGGTAGTAGACCTCGGCGACATCCAGCAGCTCCCGGCCGGTACGGTCGGCCACGGCGACCACGTCCAGCGCGGGGAAGACGGCCGAGAAGCCCGCCACGTGCTGGGCCAGGTCGGCCGGCACCCCGGAGCTCTTCAGCTCGTCGAAGATCCGGTTGTACAGCTCCAGATCCTGGCCCCGCAGCAGCTTGGGCAGTTCCTGCCAGACCCGGGCGACCCGGTCGGCGAAGAACTCGATGGTCTCGGCCAGCTGCAGCGGCTGCGGCCGGTTGTTGAGGAGCCAGCGGGCCCCGCGCTCGACCATGCGGCGGGAGTGCAGCCGCATGCGGGTGAGCACCGCGGTTTCCACCTGGTTGTCCAGCTGCTCGATGGTGTCCCAGATCGCCCCCAGGCCGAAGATGGCCCGGGAGGCCGTGTGGGCCCGCACGATCTCCTCGGTGGAGGCCCCCGACTCCTCGTGCATCCGGTGCACGAACGACGAACCACCGACGTTGATCGTGTCGTTGACCAGCAGAGTGGTGATGATCTCCCGGCGCAGGGTGTGCTCCTCGATGCGCTCGGGGAACCGTTCACGCAGCGCCTTGGGGAAGTACGCGTACAGCAGCCGGGTGACGTAGGGGTCGTCCGGCAGACCGGTCTCGATCAGCTCGTCGGTGACGACCAGCTTGGCGTAGGCGAGCAGCACCGCGAGCTCGGGCTGGGTCAGGCCCTGGCCGGCCGAGAGCCGCTCGGCGATCTCCTCGTCGTCCGGCAGGAACTCCAGGCCCCGGTCCAGCCGCCCGCTCGTTGTGAGCCGGCGCATCAGCCGCTGATGCGCCTTGAGCAGACCGGGGGCATTGGCCTTGGAGTTGGCCA
Source organism: Streptomyces sodiiphilus (assembly GCF_039529215.1). Lineage (NCBI taxonomy): Bacteria > Bacillati > Actinomycetota > Actinomycetes > Kitasatosporales > Streptomycetaceae > Streptomyces > Streptomyces sodiiphilus. The sequence continues at coordinate 118,935 of NZ_BAAAMJ010000068.1, forward strand.
GGACGACGTTCTGCGCGTAGTTGTTCCGCAGCACGATCCGGGCCACGTCCTCGGTCATCTCCGCGAGCAGGGCGTTGCGCTGCTTCACCGTCATGTCGCCGTTGTGGACGACAGCGTTGAGCAGGATCTTGATGTTCACCTCGTGGTCGGAGGTGTCCACGCCGGCGCTGTTGTCGATGGCGTCGGTGTTGCAGTGGCCGCCCGCCAGGGCGAACTCGATCCGGCCGAGCTGGGTCATGCCCAGGTTCCCGCCCTCGCCGATGACCTGTGCCCGCACATCGCGGCCGTTGACCCGGATAGCGTCGTTCGCCTTGTCGCCGACGTCCGCGTGGGTCTCCGTGGAGGCCTTGACATAGGTGCCGATGCCGCCGTTCCACAGCAGGTCCACGGGGGCGCACAGGATCGCCTGCATCAGCTCCGCCGGTGTCATCGACGTGACGGAGCCCTCCAGGCCGAGCGCCTCGCGCACCTGCGGCGTGACCGTGATCGACTTGGCGGCGCGGGAGTGCACGCCGCCGCCCTTGGACAGCAGCGAGCGGTCGTAGTCGTCCCACGAGGAGCGCGGCAGCCGGAACAGCCGGGCGCGCTCCGCGAAGGAGACCGCGGCGTCCGGCTCCGGGTCGAGGAAGATGTGCCGGTGGTCGAACGCCGCCACCAGCCGGATGTGCTCCGACAGGAGCATGCCGTTGCCGAAGACGTCGCCGGACATGTCACCGATGCCTGCCACGGTGAAGTCCTGGGTCTGGGTGTCGTGCCCGAGCTCCCGGAAGTGCCGCTTGACGGACTCCCAGGCACCCCGGGCGGTGATGCCCATGCCCTTGTGGTCGTACCCGGCCGAACCGCCGGAGGCGAACGCGTCGCCCAGCCAGAAGCCGTAGGACGCGGCGACCTCGTTGGCGATGTCGGAGAAGGCCGCGGTGCCCTTGTCGGCGGCCACGACAAGGTAGGTGTCGTCCCCGTCGTGCCGCACCACGTCCCGTGGCGGGACGACCCGGCCGTCCACCAGGTTGTCGGTGATGTCGAGCATGCCGGAGATGAACGTGCGGTAGCACTCGATGCCCTTGGCCAGCCAGGCGTCCCGGTCCGCGGCCGGGTCGGGCAGGCGCTTGCCGACGAAGCCGCCCTTGGCGCCGACCGGCACGATGACGGTGTTCTTGACCTCCTGTGCCTTCACCAGCCCCAGGATCTCGGTCCGGAAGTCCTCCCGCCGGTCGGACCAGCGCAGCCCGCCGCGGGCCACCTTGCCGAACCGCAGATGGACTCCCTCGACCTCCGGGGAGTACACCCAGATCTCGTAGGCCGGACGAGGCTCGGGCAGATCCGGGATCGCCTGCGGGTCGAGCTTCAGGGAGAGGTAGGGGTGCGGCTCCCCGCTGCCGTCCGGCACGGCCTCGCCGTCCACCCGCTGGAAGTAGTTGCACCGCAGGGTGGCCTTGATGACCGTGAGGAAGGCCCGCAGGATGCGGTCCTCGTCGAGGTTGGAGACCTGCTCCAGGGCACCCTCCAGCTCCTCCAGAAGACCGTCGGTCAGCTCCCGGCCGGCCCGCTGCCGGTGCGGGGACAGGCGCGCCTCGAAGAGGCTGACCAGCAGCCGGGTGGTGTGGATGTTGCGGCAGAGGGTCGCCTCCATGTTCTCCTTGGAGAACCGGGCCCCGGCCTGCCACAGGTACTTGGCGTAGGCGCGCAACACCATGGCCTGCCGCCAGCTGAGCCCGGCGGACAGGATCAGGGCGTTGATGCCGTCGTTCTCCGCGGCGCCGGTCCAGGCGGCGGCGAAGGCATCCTGGAAGCGCTGCCGGGCGTCACCGCCCAGCTCGCCGGCGAGGTGCGGCGGGATGCGCAGCCCGAAGTCGTAGATCCATGCTGTGGGGCCCTGGCTCGGGCGCAGCTCGTAGGGGCGTTCGTCCACCACCTCGACGCCGAGGTTCTGCAGCACCGGCAGCACCGCGGACAGCGATACCTGCTCACCGGTGCGGTAGATCTTGAACCGCCGCTCCCCCGGGCCGGCTCCGACCGGCTCGTAGAGCGAGAGGGCGAAGTCCGCCCCCTGCCCGTCGGTGCGCAGCCCCACGATGTACTGGAGATCCGCCACCGCGACACGGGGCGAGAAGTCCGCCTTGTATCCCTCGGGGAAGGCGTGCGCGTAGCGGCGGCCCAGCTCCGCGGCGTGCTCCTCGCCCCACTCCGACAGCAGCGCGTCGCTGAAGCCGTCCGTCCAGGAACGGGAGGCCTCGGCGAGCCGGGACTCGACGCGGTCGATGTCGGTGTCCGTCAGCTCGGCCAGCTCCGTGCCCGGTTCCACTCGGATCACGAAGTGCAGCCGGGACAGGACCGATTCGGTGTTCCAGGCGGTGAAGTCGACGCTGGTGCCGTTGAGCTCGTCGTTCAGGATGTCGGTAAGCCGCAGCCGCACGGTGGTGGTGTACCGGTCGCGCGGCAGGTAGACCAGCGCGGAGTAGTACCGGCCGTACTCGTCCTGGCGCATGAAGAGCCGCAGCCTGCGCCGCTCCTGCAGGTGGAGGACGGCGGTGACGGTCGAGCGCAGCTTGTCGACCGGCGCCTGGAACAGCTCGTCGCGCGGGTAGGTCTCCAGGATCTGCAGAAGATCCCGGCCGCTGTGGCTGTCGGGGGCGAACCCGGCCGCGTTGAGCACCTCGGCCACCTTGCGGCGGATGACGGGAACCCGGCGCACCGACTCCGTGTAGGCCGCGGAGGTGAACAGGCCGAGGAAGCGCCGCTCTCCCACCACCTTGCCGTCGGCGTCGAACTTCTTGACTCCGACGTAGTCCAGATAGGAGGGGCGGTGCACGGTGGCGCGGCTGTTGGCCTTGGTCAGGATCAGCAGCTTGCGTTCGCGGGCCTTGGCCCGGGCCGAGGGGGCCAGCCGCCGGAAGGCCGGGGACGGCGGCCGGGCGCCCGGCGGTTCCGGACAGTCCGGATGCCCCTGGGGGTGGTGGCTGGGGTCGGAGCGGAGGATTCCGAGCCCGCTGCCGGGCACGGCGGTCAGCACGTCCCCCTCGCCGCCGTCGTCCTCGCGGGCCAGGTCGTACTCGCGGTAGCCCAGGAAGGTGAAGTGGTCGTCGGCCAGCCAGCGCAGCAGCTCGCGGGCCTCCTCCACCTCCTGGGTGCGCAGCCGGTCCACGGACGGCTCGCGGGGCAGCTCCTCGGCGATGCGCAGCGCGGCGTTCCGCATCTTCTGCCAGTCCTCGACGGACTCGCGCACGTCGTTCAGCACACGCCGGAGACCCGCCTCGATGCGCTCGAGGGTCTCGTGATCGCTCTCCCGGTCCGTCTCGACATGGATCCAGGACTCGGTGACGGCGTCCGGCGGCAGTTCCTCCGGGGTGTGCGTGGAGGCGCGCTCGCCGTACGGGTCCCGGCCGGCGTCCAGCACCTCCAGCAGCTTCCCGGTGACATCACGCCGCACGATCATCTGCGGGTGGATCACGATGTGGATGCCACGGTCCTGCCGTGACAGCTCATTGGTGACGGAATCGACCAGGAACGGCATGTCGTCGGTGACGACCTCCACCACGGTGTGGCTGCACGTCCAGCCCATCTCGTCGACAGTCGGCGTGTACACGCGGACGTTCGCGGTCCCCTGCGGCCGGTTCTCCGCCAGCCGGTAGTGCGACAGGGCCGCGCCGTAGATGTCCACGGGATCACGGTCGGCCAGGTCCTCCGGAGAGATGTAGAGGTAGTAGCGCTGGAGGTAGGCGTTCAGGGCCGCCGTGTCCATCCGGAGCGCGGGCTGCGCCCCGGCCGGGCCTTGGCCGGCGACATCGGCCGCCTGCGCGAGCAGTCCGGCCTTGGCTTCGTCCACCTTGCTGTGCATGTGCTCTGGCTCCTGTCGCGCGCCGTTGCGTGACGTAGGGGAAAGGTCACCGGACAGCGCTGGGTCTCGCGGACACGTGCTCCCGGCTCATCCGACCAGCGGCGATCGGCGTCCCGCGGGGTGCCGGGAGGCTCGGCGGAGGCGGCGCTGCCTCCGGTGGATATCGCACTGATCACGTAGGCAAGGCTATCCCGTCGCAGGCTGGGACCTCGTGGTCCGTAGGGGTACAAAATCCGCCCGGTGGCGTTGCGTGGACCACACAGCGCTCCTCACCCCGCGTGTCGCCACGCGCACCGGCCGCCCGGATTCAGCGGACCAGTCCGGTGGCCACCTCCACGGCCTCGTCCAGGGTGTCCACCACCGGCACCCCGGCAGCGGCCAGGCTGCGGCGGCTGTGCGAGCCGCCGGTGTGGAGCACCGCGTGGGCACCGGCGTGCGCGGCGGCCACGGCGTCGTCCGTGGCGTCTCCGATCACCACCACGCGCCCGGGGTCCACCCCCGCCAGCGACCGCACATGGCGGGCCATCTGCGCGGCCTTGCCGCGGACGGTGCCGCCACCGGTGTCACCGTCGACGCGGACGAAATGCCCTTCGATGCCGAGCCGGCCCAGCCACGGCAGCAGCTGGTCGTGCGAGGCCAGCGAGCACACCGACTGGGTCCGCCCGGCGGCCCGCCACTCCGCCAGCAGTTCCGCTGCCCCCTCGGCCAGCGCGGCGGTGTGCGACCTGGCGAGGTAGTGCCGGTGGAACGTGCCGTCCATGAGCTCCCACTCCTCGCCGGTGGGCAGCCGGCCGAGCAGCCGCTCGTAGAAGCGCGGGATCGGCACGCAGAACAGCTCCCGGTACCGCTCCAGCGTCAGACGCGGTATCCCGAGCTCGTCGAAGGAGGCGTTCGTCGCCTCCAGCACCACGTCGACGTCGTGGAGCAGCGTGCCGTTCCAGTCCCAGACGATGTGGGCCTGCGGGGAGGACGGTGGGCGGGAAACCATGGCGCCACGGTACGGGCCGGCACCGACAGCGGCCCAGTGGATTTCGCGCCGCTGCCCCGGGCCCGCTACCTTCCCGGCCGGGTCACAGCAGGCTGTCGATCTCCTGCACCGCGAACCACAGCAGCTCGTGGCCGAACGCCCCGTCCACGGCACGGCGGGCCTCGGCGTCGCCGTGCCCGGCCTCCTCCAGCGCCCGGACCGCAGCGGTGACATCGGGGACCGCCTCCGGCGCGTCCACGTGCACAGCGGCGGCCTTCGCCAACGGCACCGGGCCGGACAGCCGGACCTCCCCGGGCTCACCCGCCTCCACCACAGCGGCCAGGCCCTCGGGCACATCGGCAGCCAGCACCACCCGGCGGCGCGCGGCGCCCGGCTCCGCCGCCAGCAGGACCAGCGACGCCTCGGCGGCCTGCTCCAGCGCCGCGTACTCCAGCTCCTCCTCGCTCCCGGAGGGGAACCACTCGTGCAGTGCCGGGGTCACGGCCCAGGCGGTCAGCGGCGCAGGACCTGCCTCGCCCGTGCGGCGGAGCCGGTCGAGCCCGGGAAGAGTCAGGGGAAGGTACACGCGCATGGCGGCCGCTTTCGTGAGGGGGACGGCGGTCAGCATACGGCCCGGCCGCCACGCGCCGCACCGCGCCACCACCTTGCCCCTGCGTGTCCCCCCGACTACACTGCGCGAGAGTTACCGACCAGTAGCATGCGTGGGCCCAAGCCTCCGGCAGCCGGGCATCGCGGCATCACGACCACACGGGGCAGTCCGCCATGAGAACCAGAAAACGCAGCACGGCCCCACTGGGCACCGCGGGCCCGCCGGCCCGCGCCGACTCCCGCGGGCCGCGTACCTCCGGGCCGCGCCTTCCCGTCCGCTTCGACCGGCAACGGCCCCAGCGGTGGTTCGCCGAGCAGTTCGTCCTCGTACTCAGCGGCCGGCGCCCGGTGCACAGCCTGCTGGGCCACGTCCGGGCACCCGCCTACGAGCAGCTGTGCGGGCTGGCCCCGCTGGCTCCGCTCCGGCCCTCCGGAATCGACCGCGGGGAGCCCTCGCTGCGCGGGGTCGGCAGCTGCCGCCCCCGGCGGGGCGTCATCGAGGCGTTCGCCCGGGTCAGCACCGGTGGGCGCGTCCGGGCCATGGCCTTCCGGCTGGAGGCCGGGCGGGACGGCCGCTGGCAGTGCTGCGCGATCGAGCTCGACACCGGGAGGTGACCACCGGACGGCCGCGGACACGCCGAGGGGGCGCGCCCCGGACCGGACACTGTTGGTCCCGGACCGGACACGCCCCCTCGGGCACGGATGAGGCATCCGCTCACTTCTTGCGGCGCCGGCCGCCCTTCTGGGCCTTCCGGCGCTCGGCCCGGCTCATGCCGGTCCCCTCGCCGCTCACCGAACGCGCCGGTGCGGCACCATCGGAGGTGAAGTCACCCTCGACGACGCCGCCCTCGCCGTCCACCGTCGGGGCGGAGAAGTGCAGCCGGTCGGCCCGCTTGGGCGCCTCCAGTCCCTTGGCCAGGATCGCCGGACGGCCGCCACCGGCACCGGCGGGCACCGCCTCCTGCTCCGCCGGGGCCTCGCCCGCAGCCTCGACCGGAACCTCCTCGACCTTCCGCTCGACCTGGACCTCCAGGTTGAACAGGTAGCCGACGGACTCCTCCTTGATGCCGTCCATCATGGCCGTGAACATGTCGAAGCCCTCACGCTGGAACTCCACCACCGGGTCGCGCTGCGCCATGGCCCGCAGCCCGATGCCCTCCTGGAGGTAGTCCATCTCGTAGAGGTGCTCGCGCCACTTGCGGTCGAGGACCGAGAGCACCACCCGGCGCTCCAGCTCGCGCATGACCTCGGAGCCGAGCTCCTGTTCCCGCGCGTCGTACTGGGCGTGGACGTCCTCCTTGACGGAGTCGGCGAGGAACTCCGGCGTGAGACCCTCGCGGTCACCGACCGCCTCCTCCAACTCCTCCACCGTGACCTTGACCGGGTAGAGCTGCTTGAAGGCTCCCCACAGCCGCTCCAGGTCCCACTCCTCGGCGAAGCCCCCGGAGGTCTCGGCCTCGACGTACGCCTCGATGGTGTCGTCCATGAAGAACCGCACCTGCTCGTGCAGGTCCTCGCCCTCCAGCACCCGGCGCCGCTCGCCGTAGATCACCTCGCGCTGACGGTTGAGGACTTCGTCGTACTTCAGGACGTTCTTGCGGATCTCGAAGTTCTGCTGCTCGACCTGCCCCTGGGCGGAGGCGATCGCGCGGGTCACCATCTTGTTCTCGATGGGCACGTCGTCCGGAACGCTCGCCATGGCCATCACGCGCTCGACCATCTGCGCCTTGAACAGCCGCATCAGGTCGTCGCCGAGCGAGAGGTAGAACCGGGACTCTCCCGGGTCGCCCTGCCGGCCCGAACGGCCGCGCAGCTGGTTGTCGATCCGCCGCGACTCGTGCCGCTCGGTGCCCAGCACGTACAGGCCGCCGAGCTCCTTGACCTCCTCGAACTCGGCCTCCACCGCCTTCTCGGCGCGCTCCAGGGCCTCCGGCAGGGCGGCCGCCCACTCCTCGACGTGCTCGACCGGGTCCAGGCCCTTGCGGCGCAGCTCGGCCTCGGCGATCTCCTCGGGGTTGCCGCCCAGTTTGATGTCGGTACCGCGGCCCGCCATGTTGGTGGCGACCGTGACCGCGCCCTTGCGGCCGGCCTTGGCGACGATCGCCGCCTCCCGCTCGTGGTTCTTGGCGTTGAGCACCTCGTGCCGGACGCCGCGCTTGTTCAGCTGCTGCGAGAGGTATTCGGACTTCTCCACCGAGGTGGTGCCCACCAGGACCGGCTGGCCCTTCTCGTGCTTCTCGACGATGTCCTCCACCACCGCGTCGAACTTGGCGACCTCGGTGCGGTAGATCAGGTCGGCCTGGTCCTTGCGGGCCATCGGACGGTTGGTGGGGATCGGCACCACGCCGAGCTTGTAGATCTGGTGGAACTCCGCCGCCTCGGTCATGGCCGTACCGGTCATACCGGAGAGCTTGTCGTAGAGACGGAAGTAGTTCTGGAGGGTGATCTTGGCGAGCGTCTGGTTCTCGTCCTTGATCTTCACCCCCTCCTTGGCCTCGATCGCCTGGTGCATGCCCTCGTTGTAGCGGCGGCCGGCCAGGATGCGGCCGGTGTGCTCGTCGACGATGACGACCTCGCCGTCGATGACGACGTAGTCCTTGTCCTTCTTGTAGAGCTCCTTGGCCTTGATGGCGTTGTTCAGGTAGCCGACCAGCGGGGTGTTCACCGACTCGTAGAGGTTGTCGATGCCCAGCCAGTCCTCGACCTTGCTGACGCCGGAGTCGTGGATGGCGACGGTGCGCTTCTTCTCGTCCACGTCGTAGTCGCCGGTCTCCGCCTGCTGCTTGGTGGGAACGGCGGCCTCGCCCTTCTCCAGGCGCTGGACCAGCTTGGCGAAGTCCGCGTACCACTTCGTGGCCTGGTCTGCCGGGCCGGAAATGATCAGCGGGGTGCGGGCCTCGTCGATGAGGATCGAGTCGACCTCGTCGACGACCGCGAAGTTGTGTCCGCGCTGGACCAGTTCTTCCTTCGACCAGGCCATGTTGTCGCGCAGGTAGTCGAAGCCGAACTCGTTGTTGGTGCCGTAGGTGATGTCGCAGGCGTACTGCTCACGGCGCTTGGCCGGTGACATGCCCGCGGTGATGCAGCCCACCTCCAGGCCGAGGAAGCGGTGCACCCGGCCCATCCACTCCGAGTCGCGCTGGGCGAGGTAATCGTTGGTGGTGATGAGGTGAACGCCCTTGCCGGACAGGGCGTTGAGGTACGTCGGCAGCGTACCGACCAGGGTCTTGCCCTCGCCGGTCTTCATCTCCGCGACATAGCCCATGTGCAGAGCCGCGCCGCCCATGATCTGGACGTCGTAGTGCCGCTGGCCCAGAACCCTCTTGGCGGCCTCACGGACGGTCGCGAAGGCCTCGGGCAGCAGGTCGTCGAGACTCTCGCCGTCGGCGAGACGCCGGCGGTACTCGTCGGTCAAGGCCCGCAGCTCAGCGTCGGTCAGGTCCAGGAAGTCCTCCTCGATGGAGTTCACCTGGTTGGCAATGCGCTGCAGTTTGCGCAGGATCTTGCCTTCTCCTGCACGCATGAGCTTGTTGAAGACGGACACGAGGGCTGGTCTCCTTGCCGGTCGGGCCTGGCACGGTCGGGTGCTGGTGCGCGGGCACAGCGAGGTCGGTCCCGCCGCACCGGCCATCGTATGCGAGCAGAGGGACGACTGTCAGTGGTCGGCCCGGCACGACTGTCGGTGGCCGCCCCTACGATCACTGCCATGACTCCCGCAGACGCCCAACTCTCCGCCGCCGAGGCGCGGCGGATCGCACTGGCCGCCCAGGGGCTGCTGGGCCCCGTGGACCGCGGGGCGGGGGTGCCCGGCGTGCTGCGGAGACTGGGCGCGGTCCAGCTCGACACCATCTCCGTACTGGCCCGCTCCCACGAACTGGTGCCGTACGCACGGCTGGGCGCCGTGGGGCGCGCGGACGTGGAGGCGGCGTACTGGTCGGGCGGCCGTTCCTTCGAGTACTGGTCGCACGCGGCCTGCGTGCTGCCGGTCGAGGAATGGCCGCTGTTCGCCTTCCGGCGCCGGGCGCGCCGGGCCGGGGGGCGCCGCTGGCACTCCCTGGCGGACTCGGAGCGCTCGTGTGCCGCCGTGCGCGAGCAGCTGGCCGCGCGGGGCCCGCTGACCGCCTCGGAACTGGGCGGCGCGAAGCGGGGCGGCGAGTGGTGGGACTGGTCGGAGACCAAGATCGCTGTCGAGTGGCTGCTGGACACCGGCGAGGTGGTGTGCGGCGAGCGGCGCGGCTGGAAGCGGGTCTACGACCTGGCCGAACGGGCGATCCCGGACGCGCTGCTGCACGACGACCTGACGGACGCGGAGTGCATACGGCGGCTGGTGGCTCAGGCCGGCGTCGCGATGGGGGTGGCCACGAGGGCGGATCTGGCCGATTACCACCGGCTCACCGCCTCTCAGGTGCAGGCGGTGATCGCCGACACCGGGCTGGTGCCCGTGGAGGTCGAGGGGTGGGGCAAGCCCGCGTGGGCCGACCCCGCCGCGCTGGCCGCACCGCCGCGCGGCCGGCACCGCACGACGCTGCTGTCGCCCTTCGACTCCCTGATCTGGGACCGGCCGCGCACCGAGCGGATCTTCGGCTTCACACATCGCCTGGAGGCGTACGTCCCCCGGCCGAAGCGGGTCCACGGCTACTTCGCCATGCCGCTGCTGTCCGGCGGCCGGCTGCTGGGCCGGGTGGACCCGGCCCGGGAGGGCTCGACGCTGGTGGCCCGGCATGCCGCGTTCGAGGGGGAGCCTCGGCGGGCGAGGGCGGCCGTGCCGGCGATGGCCGAAGCGCTGTGGGAAGCCGCCGGCTGGACAGGGTGTTCCACGGTCCGGGTCGAACGCACCACCCCGGACGAACTGCACGCCGCCCTGGTCGCCGAGCTCGGGCGGGCCGGCGGCGGAAGCTGAACCGAGATCAGCCGATCTCCAGGATCTTCTCCCGCACCGCGTAGACCACGGCCTCCATACGGGAGTGCAGCTGCAGCTTCTCCAGAATGTTGCGGACGTGATTCTTCACCGTGTTCTCGCTGATGAAGAGCTCCCGGGCGATCTCCCGGTTGTTCTTCCCGGTGGCCACCAGCTTGAGCACCTCGATCTCGCGGTCGGTGAGCCTGGGCGCCGGCACCAGCGGGCGCTCGTCGGTGCGCTGGATCATCGCCTTGAACTCGGTCAGCAGTTTGGCCGCCATCGACGGGCTGATCTGCGACTGTCCGTCGGCCACCGCCCGGATCGCGGCCGTCACCTCGTCGGTGGAGATCTCCTTGAGCAGGTAGCCCGTGGCCCCCGCCTTGATCGCCTCGTAGAGGTCGGCCTCCTCGTCACTGATCGTCAGCATGACGATGCGGGCGCTGGGGGCGACTTCCTTGATGGAGGTGCAGGCCTCGATCCCGCCGCGCCGCGGCATCCGTACGTCCATCAGCACGATGTCGGGCAGCAGGTCGGCGGCCTTCTCCACCGCTTCCGCCCCGTCCCCCGCCTCACCGACGACGTGGATGTCCTCCTCCTGTTCGAGGACGATCTCCAGACCGCGCCGGAACAGCTCGTGATCGTCCACGACCAGGACCCGGATCGGCTCCCGGGAGGCCGCCGGCCCGAGGCTGTCCTCCATGCTTCCTCCCCCTGAAACGCAGTGGCGCGACGGCCGGGAGAACGGAGATCCCCGGCCGGTCGGGACATGATTCCACGGCGGCGCCCCCCGCCGGACCACTGTTCCGGCCAAGGGGCGCCGCCGTCCCGCAGGAGCGCACGTCCGGTGCGGTCAGCTGCCGAGAGCTCCACCGCCGTTGTGCGGCTCGCTCCGGGCGAGCGGGTCGGCCTCCAGGTGGATCACGCCGTAGTCGTAGGCGTGCCTCCGGTAGACCACGCTGGGCTGCTTGGTGTCGGCGTCGACGAAGAGGTAGAAATCATGACCGACCAGCTCCATCTCGTAGAGCGCCTGATCGAGTGACATGGGTGCCGCCTTGTGCGTCTTCTCCCGGACGACGAGCGGGCCCTCTCCCTCCACCTCCAGCGGTCCGGCCTTGCCCGTGACCGGGAGCTCCTCGCTCTCCGGCCGGCTGCCGAGTTCTCCGTTGCCGTTGATGGGGGCCGCGTCGGGGACGACCGCGGCAACCTCACTGGCCGGAATACGGCCCTTGCCCCGGCGGGTGCGGCGCTTGTCGTGCTGGCGGCGCAACCGCGATTCCAGCTTCTCCACCGCGAGGTCGAGCGCGCCGTAGGGGTCGGCGGCGGCCGCCTCCGCGCGGATCACCGGTCCACGGTGCCGCAGCGTGATCTCCACCCGGTCCGAGCGGTCCGCCAGGCGGGGGTTGAGTTCCTTGGAGACCTCCACGTCGAGGCGCGTCACCTTGCCATCGAGCTTCTGGATCTTGTCCAGCTTCAGCTTGTCGGCCACATGCCTGCGGAAACGCTCCGGTACTTCCGTCTTGCGGCCCTTGACGACGATGTCCACGCAGAACTCCGTTCCGGATGCGTTCACCTGTGCGGTGAACGCCTCCTTGGTGCAACTGTGCCGGGAACCGCCCGCTTCCACGGGGCCCGCCCGGCGCTGGGTCGGGTTGCGGTTGTCACCTCCTTATCCGCCTGGGGTCCATCGAAACCCCTGGGAAACAGAGAGAGACAGGGACGTCACACCATCGCAGGACATGTGCGTCCTGTCCGCCTGTGCGGTGATGGTGCAGCGTGTGCCCCATGACAGAAAAGTACCTCCGACGGCGGGGTCCGGGCACCCCTGACCGGCCCCCATCACTTCCCCGGGCGGCCCTTGTCACCTCCTGTGCGGGTACCCCGGCCGGCCCCCGCGCGGGGCCGCGGCCACCGCCGCGACCACTGCAGCGGCGGCCGGCCGCCCACCCGCCGCGCGCACCGCCCGGGCCGCCTCGGCGAGCGAGGCACCCGTGGTCAGAATGTCGTCGACCAGCACCACCACACCGTCGTCCGGCAGCCCGCCGACGGATGCCTCCAGGGCACCGGTGAGATTGGCAAGCCGCTGCACGGCCGTCAGCCCGGCCTGGTCGAGCACCGGACGCCGCTGCCGCAGCAGCGGCAGGACGCGGCACGGCACCCCCTCCCCTCGCAGCCGGCCGGCTGCCGCCAGGGCCATGCGCCGCACCGCGTCGTGGCCGCGCCGTGCCACGGCGGAGCGCGCCGAAGGCACCGGCACCAGCCACAGCGGGCCGCCCCGGCTGGCCCCGGCCGCCGCCCGCACCCCGTTGGCCAGGGCATCCCCCAGAGCGGCGGCCAGCGGCAGTGCCCCCCGCTCCTTGTGAGCCAGCAGCACGGCCCTGGGCTGATCCGCGTAGTGGGCCGCGGCGTACACCGGCGGCAGTCCGGCCGGGGCCGGGACCGGCCGCACTTCCCGGGCCGGTTTCCCGGACAGCTCGCCGCGGCAGTGCTCGCAGAGCACGACGGGCGGAGCACCGCACCCCGCGCACACCGCCGGCAGCACCAGCGCCCCGATCTCCCGCCACCATTCACGCACCGTCCCACCCTGACGGCCGTCGCCGCGCTCCTCCAGCGCGGGGAACCAGCACGCCCCCCGGGTGCTCTCCTCCACCGGCCGGACGGGGGACGGGGCGGTCGTCGTTCTCAGCCCGGGTAGACCGGCGCGTAGCCGTCCTCGGTGACCCGCTTCCAGTTCGCGTCCGGCTGGAGCCGGGCGATGCCGTTGGCCGTCTCGGCCAGCAGCAGCCGGCTCTCGTCCTCGGCTGCCGCGACACCGGTGACGTCGTTCAGCCCCGGCACACCGGCGGTGGTGGACGACGACCCGTCGGTCGCCACGTACTGCAGCTGCTCCACGCCGTCGGCCGGGCGCCCGACGACGACCAGCCTGCTGTCGCCGGCCCACGAGGCCGCGACGACGTTCTCCAGGTGCGGTGCCACCGGCCGCAGGCCCTCCACCGCCACCTCACCCGACTCCACCGTCCCGGTCCGCTCGATCCGGCCCAGCTGCAGGGTGGTCGTACCGTCGTCGCTGACCAGCAGCGCGATCCGGACACCGTCGGAGGCCACCCGCAGCGCCTCGATCCGCTGGTCGCCGCGCAGCCCGCGCACGGGTATCTCCCGCGGGGTCCCGCTGCCGCCGGCCAGGCGCAGCAGTCCCGGCCCGTCCGGTGCCCGGTCCGCGATCCACAGATCGCCGAGCCCGTCCCAGCTCGGGGCGCTGAGACCGCCCTCCTCACCCGCCGTGGCGCTCGCATACACCGGCGGCTCCAGGGGTTCGTCACCGGACAGCGGCGCCACGTACAGACCGCTGCCGTCCCGCGAGACCCCGGCGGCCAGCGTCTCGTCCCGGCTGACCGCGGCCCGGCGCAACTGGGTCTCCCGGTTCCCCAGCGCGCCGGCCGCCCGGTGCGGCCGCTGCTCGTTCTCCAGCACGTAGACCAGCGCGTGGTTGTCGTCCAGGAAGTACTGGCGGCTCGCGTTTCCGGCCAGCAGTCCGGGCGCGCGGTCCTGCGCCTGGGAGGCGGTCTGCGCGCACAGCTGTTTCCCGTCCGGCCCGGTCAGCCGCACCTCCCGCAGCTCGGTGGGGGCCAGCCCCTGCACCGTGTGCAGCAGCTGGGCGGCCATGCGCTCGCAGCGCGACCGCGGCTCCTTCGCGGAAACCCCCGCCAGGGGCACGGTCAGCACCCCGGAGTCGTCGACCGCGGCCCGCCGGTCACCGGCCGGACGCGCGTCCGCGGGAAACGCCGTGCGCGCCACCGGGGCCAGCCACTCGCTCGGCCCGGTCAGCAGCGCGGCCACCGTCTCGCCCACCGGGTCGATCCGGCGCCGGACATAGACCGGGTCGGCGACCAGCACGTTCCCCGCGCCCTCCACGGACTGGCTCTCGGGCCCCAGATCCGCGTAATAGAACGTGTTGACGGAGCGGTAGATGCGCCGGAAGTCCGCCTCGCCCAGCACCAGCCCGTCCGGCAGGGTGCCGATGCGCCACTCCCCGTCGACCTGCGTCAGCTGGAAGCTCTCCCGGTACGGCCCCTCGTCCGGGGCGTAGACGCGGAGCCCGTCGACGAAGGCCAGCCTGGTGCCGCTCAGCTCGATGCTGAACCTGTCCGCACCGTCCGGCTCGGGCTCGCTGACCATCGTCCCGAAGTCGGGCCCGGCGGACAGCACCGTGGTGCCGGCGAACGGGTCCCAGTCCTCCCGGCGTTCCGGCGTCAGATACTCCCGCGCGGTACGGAAGTCGGCCTCGTCGCTGGTGACGGCCTCCAGGAAGCCGCGCACGATCTGCTGCGGCAGGGCTCCCTCCTGCGGGCTGACTCCGAAGACCCTGACCTGGGAGTCTCCGTCGGCGCGCTGTCCGGAGTCGACACGCTGCACCTCTCCGCTGCCGGGCATGGAGGCGCAGCCGGTCAGCAGCAGAGCCCCTCCCGTCACGGCGGCGGCCAGCCGCCCGCGTATCCGGGAGCGGCGGGGGGAACGGGCAGCGCCGGCGGTGTCAGTACGCACGGGCGTCATCCTCCCGCGACTCGGCGGGGACAGTACCCGAGGACGCCGGCCCCCGCGGGCCGCCGCCCGGTCCGGTCCGGCTCGTGGAGAGCGCCGCGGTGCCCAGCGCCTGGGCGCGATTGCGCCGCGAGTCCTCCGGCTCCAGCGGGACCGGGGAGCCGCGCAGCACGGCCCCCGCGGTGCGCGGCAGGGTCAGGCGGAACTGGGCACCGCCGCCCGGCTCGCCCCACGCCTCCAGCCGGCCGCCGTGCAGATGGGCGTCCTCCATAGCGATCGACAGCCCCAGCCCGGTACCACCGGTGGTCCGGGCCCGGGCCGGATCGGCACGCCAGAAACGGCTGAAGACCCGCTCCGCCTCCCCGGGGCCCAGTCCGATGCCGTAGTCGCGCACGGCGATCGCCGCCGCTCCCCCGTACTCCGCGCCCTCGCCCAGAGCCAGCCGGACGACCACGTCGCGGCCCTCCCCGTGTTCGACCGCGTTCACCACCAGATTCCGCACCACCCGTTCGATCCGCCGGGGATCCACCTCGGCGATCACCGGCGAGGCGTCACCGCGCACCAGTACCCGGCTGCCCTTGCGCTCGGCGAGCGGCTCGGCGCCCTCGATCACCCGGCGCACCACGTCCCGCAGGTCGGTGGGCTCGGCGTCCAGGGCGGCGGCGCCGGCGTCGAACCGGCTGATCTCCAGCAGGTCGGCCAGCAGCGACTCGAACCGGTCGAGCTGGCTGAGCAGGAGTTCCGCCGAGCGCGAGGTGACCGGGTCGAACCCGTCGCGCGCCTCGTGGATGACATCCGCGGCCATCCGCACGGTGGTCAGCGGCGTACGCAGCTCGTGCGAGACGTCGGACACGAACCGGCGCTGCATGCGGGAGAGCTCCTCCAGCTGCTGGATCTTCATCTGCAGGCTGCGCGCCATCTTGTTGAAGGACTCGCCCAGCCGTGCGATGTCGTCCTCGCCGCTGACCTTCATCCGTTCCTGCAGCCGGCCCGCGGCCAGCCGTTCGGCGATCCGCGCCGCCATCCGCACCGGGGTCACGACCTGCCGCACCACCACCCAGGCGATGGCACCGAGCAGTACCACCAGGAAGACCCCCGCGGTGGCGATCGTGCCGGCGACCAGGGCCAGCGACTTCTCCTCCTGCGTGAACGGGAAGAGGTAGTAGAGCTGGTACTGGTACCCCAGGTTGTCGGTCAGCCGCTTGCCGACGATCAGCGCGGCCTCGGAACTGCCGTCGGGGCGCACGATGGTGCCGTACTGCCGGTGGATCGACGGGTTGGCGTCCAGCGCCTGCCGCAGCTCCTGCGGAATGCTCTCCTCGGGACGCACGTCCGGCGAGGCCCGCGGGCCCCGCGGTGCCACACCGCCCTCCCCGGCGAACGGGGTGCCGGACAGCTCGGAGCTGAGCGCGACCACCGAGTACACGCCCTGCCCGCCGCTGCCCAGCTGCTCCACGATCCCGGTCAGCCAGGTTCCCGGGTCGGGTGCCCGGCCGGCGGCCACATCCTCGGCCTCGTCCGCCGCCACGGCCAGGTCCGCCGCCACGGCGAAGCCGCCCTCGGCCTGGCTGATGGCCGTCTGCCGCTTGGCCTCCAGCAGTCCGTTGCGGACCTGGCCGATGACGACGATGCCCAGCACCAGCACCACCGCGAGGGACATCAGCAAAGTGGTGGCCACCACCCTCAGCTGGATGTTGCGCCGCCACAGCCGCAGCACGGGGAGCAGGGGCCCGCGGGCCCAGCGGCCGAAGATGCGGATGGCGGGCTGGGCGCGGGCACCCGTGGCCCCCTCGGGCAGCAGTCTCGAGCTGTGCCGCCACAGCCGGTCGGTCACGTCAGCCTGATCCTGCCTTGTAGCCCACGCCGCGGACGGTCACCACGATCTCGGGGCGCTCGGGGTCCTTCTCCACCTTCGAGCGCAGTCGCTGCACATGGACATTGACCAGCCGGGTGTCGGCGGCGTGCCGGTAGCCCCACACCTGTTCCAGCAGGACTTCGCGGGTGAAGACCTGCCAGGGCTTGCGGGCGAGGGCGACCAGCAGGTCGAACTCCAGCGGGGTCAGCGAGATGGCCTGGCTCCCGCGCTTGACGGAGTGCCCGGCCACATCGATCACCAGGTCGCCGATCGCCAGCTGCTCGGGCGCCGGCTCCTCGGAACGGCGCAGCCTCGCCCGGATCCGGGCGACCAGTTCCTTGGGCTTGAACGGCTTGACGATGTAGTCGTCGGCCCCGGACTCCAGGCCGACCACGACATCGACCGTGTCGCTCTTCGCGGTGAGCATCACGATCGGCACCCCGGACTCGCCCCGGATCAGCCGGCACACCTCGATACCGTCCCGGCCGGGAAGCATCAGGTCGAGGAGCACCAGGTCCGGCTTGATCTCCCGGAATGCGGCGAGGGCCTTGTCACCGTCCGCGACGAACGACGGCTCGAAGCCCTCCCCGCGCAGCACGATGCCGAGCATCTCGGCCAGAGCGGTGTCGTCATCGACGACCAGTACGCGTCCCTTCATGCCTTCATCATCCCATTACCCGATCGTGACGTCTGCGGAAGTGATCCAGAACACACTGTGGCGATGTTTGGCGCGGTGACCGGGGAAGCCACCCCGCGCTCGGTGACCACGGCGGTCACCAGCGCCGCCGGAGTCACATCGAACGCGGGGTTGTACACGCGGGCCCCCGCGGGCGCCACCGGCACCCCGGGGATCAGCTCGGCCACCTCGTGCGCCGGGCGCTGCTCGATCTCGATGGCCCCGCCGTCCGGAGTGTCCAGGTCCACCGTCGTGGTGGGGGCCACCACGACGAACGGCACCCCATGATGGCGTGCCAGCACCGCCAGCGGATAGCTTCCCACCTTGTTGGCCACCGAGCCGTCGGCGGCGATCCGGTCGGCACCGATCAGCACCGCGTCCACCTGTCCCGCGGCCAGCAGCGAGCCCGCCGCGCCGTCCGCCAGCAGGGAGTACGGCATGCCCTCGCGGGCCGCCTCGTAGGCGGTGAGACGGGCACCCTGCAGCAGCGGGCGGGTCTCGTCCACCCACAGCCGCTCCAGTTCTCCCGACTCGTGCACCGCGCGCACCACCGCCAGCGCGGTTCCACCGCCTCCCGACACCAGAGCGCCGGTGTTGCAGTGCGTCAGCAGCCGGTGTGGCCGGCCGGGCAGCAGTCCGCTCAGCAGCTCCCGCCCGTGCGCGGCCATCCGCTCGCTCGCCTCGGCGTCCTCACGGTGCAGGGCCCGGGCCTCGGCCAGCGCCGCCGAGGCCCCCGCCGGGCCGCCGCCCACCGCCCGGTACGCGTCCAGCGCGCGGCGGACGCCGTACCCGAGATTCACCGCGGTGGGCCTGGCATCCGACAGCGACCGCGCGGCCCGCGCCACGTCGTCGCCGCGGGCCGCCGCCAGGGCGACCCCGTAGGCACCGGCCAGGCCGAGCACCGGCGCGCCCCGTACCGCGAGGGCCCGGATGGCTTCCACCAGCCGGGGTACCTCCGTACACACCAGTTCCACCTCGGCCCCCGGCAGCCGGGTCTGGTCGAGCAGCACCAGCGCCGGTCCGTCCGGCGGCTCCGCCCAGCGCAGCGTCGGGAGCATCTGTTCAGCCATTCGAACAGTCTGCCAGTACGGCGCCATGGCACGATGGGCGCCAGGACCCGTGAAGGAGCGATGATGAGCGACTCACCGGGCTGGACCTCGCCCGGCTCCCCCCGCCCCGAGGACGGCGCCGGGCCCGACGGCACCGCGGACGGCCGCCCCCGGCTGGACAAGCCCGGGCCCTCCGGAGGAAGTTCCGGCGGAACCGGGCAGCCGCAGGGGTGGCAGGCAGCCCCGCCGCCCGGTCCGGCCGGCGCCCCGGGTTCTTCCGGCCCGTCCGGCTGGAGCGGGGGAGGCGGCTGGAGCGGTCCGCCGGCCGGGAGCATCGCGCCCAGGCCGGGCGTCATCCCGCTCCGCCCGCTCGGCGTGGGCGAGATCCTGGACGGCGCGGTGTCCACCGCCCGCGCCCACTGGCGGACGGTGCTGAGCATCACGCTGGGCATCGCGATCCTCGTCGAGCTGTTCTCCATCCTCGCCATGCGCACCTGGCTGGGCGACAGTTCCGGCTTCGCCGCCCTGGAGAACAACCCGCAGCCCACCGAGTCCGAAGTCCGCGACGCGATGGGCGACCTGTTCGGCTTCAGCTCGGTTGTGGGCATCTTCACGCTGCTGGCCACGGTGCTCGCCACCGCGCTGCTCACCATCGTGGTCGCCCGCGCGGTGCTCGGCCGGAGCGTCACCCTCGGTGAGGCGTGGCAGGATGCCCGCCACCGGCTGCTCAGGCTGCTCGGCCTGGTACTCCTGGTCGTCCTGATCACCGTGGGTGCCCTCGTCGTCCCCATGCTGCTCGCCGCAACGACCGGCAGCCTCGCGCTGACGGTGCTGGCCTTCTTCGGCGGTCTGGTGCTCGCGGTGTGGCTGGGCGTCCGGCTCTCCCTCGCCACTCCCGCCCTGATGCTGGAGCGCGAGGGGATCCGTGACGCGATGCGCCGCTCGTGGAAGCTGGTGGGCGGCTCCTGGTGGCGGGTCTTCGGGATCCAGTTGCTGGTCGCCGTGCTGCTGCTGGTGGTGGCGGGCGTCATCGAGTTCCCGGCCTCGATCATCGCCGGTCTCGTCTCGGGGGAGGGCGCCGGCAACGTCTTCGACGGCAGCGTCACCGAGCTGAGCTGGACCTACCTGGCGGTCAGCGGCATCGGCTCGGTCCTCGCCTCCACCGTCACCCTGCCGATCAGCGCCGGCACCACCGCACTCCTCTACATCGACCAGCGCATCCGCCGCGAGGCCCTCGACCTGGAACTGGCCCGCGCCGCGGGCGTGGACGACGAGCCGGGTGCGGGGAGCTGAGGCCGTGAGGCAGGCGCTGGGGGTCGCCGGGCGCCGGGCGGAGGAGCCCGGCCCACCACTGACCGTTCCCCGTGCCCCGGCCCGCGAGGCGGCCGAGGAGGAGCTGTCCCGGCAGATCTACGCCGACCAGCGGCCGGGGCTCTTCCGCCGGGCCTTCGACTGGGTCTGGGAGCACGTCTTCGAGGTGCTCGACTCGCTCGCCATCCGCACCCCCGGGGGGTGGTGGGGCCTGGCCGTCATCATCCTGCTGGTGGCGGCGCTCGTCGTCGCCCTGCGGATGCGGCTCGGCCCGTTGCGCGGCACGCCCACGGGCCGGGGCGACGGCACACTGTTCGGGGAGCGGCTCCGCACCGCCGACGAGCACCGCGCGGCCGCGGCGGAGCACGCCGCGGCGGGCCGCTGGAACGAGGCGGTGCAGGAACGGCTGCGGGCGATCGTCCGCTCCCTGGAGGAACGCGCCCTGCTCGACCCCCGCCCCGGCCGCACCGCCGACGAGGCCGCCGCCGAGGCCGGGCGGGTCCTGCCCGGCCTGGCCGCCCGGCTGCACACCGCCTCCGGCGTCTTCGACGCCGTGACCTACGGCGGGCAGCAGGCCGGTCCGCAGGACCACGCCCAGCTGCACACCCTGGACGAGGAGCTCGCACGCACCAGACCGGACCTCTCCGCCGTGCCTCCCGCCGGAGCCGCCCTGTGACCGCCCCCGCAGCCCCACCGGTCCCGCCGGAGCCGGACACTCCGCCCCGGGCCCAGGCACCGTCCCGGGCCACCTCCCCCGACGCCCGCCACCTGTGGCGGCGCAGCCGCGGCCCGCTGCTGGCCGCCGCCGTGCTGGCGCTCACGGGCCTGCTCATCGCCTTGCTCAGGGCCGGTGACAGCGGTGTCCTGCATCCCGGGTCCGCCACCCCCAACGGCAGCCGGGCGATCGCCGAGCTCCTGGCCGCCCGGGGGGTGGAAACCACGGTCGTCACCAGTGCCGAGGAGGCGGCCGACGCCGCGGGCCCGGACACCACCGTCCTGGTCACCCGCCCCGACGCCATCGGCCCGGCGCTGCGCCGGAGCCTGCACGAAGCCACTTCCGGCAGCGGCGGCCGGACCGTCCTGGTGGCCCCCGGCGAGACCGCCCTGGAGACCTTCGCCCGCGGCGTCCGCCCGGCGCCACCCGTCGGGACGGCCGAACTGGAGCCCGGCTGCGAGGCCGAGGACGCCGTGCGGGCGGGCAGCGTGGATCTGGGCGGCTTCCGCTACGAGATTCCCGGACCCAGCGCCCGGGCCACCGGCTGCTACCCCAGCGACGGCCTGCCCACCCTGGTCACGCTGCGCTCCACCGACGGCCCCGGCGAGGCCGGGGCGGAGGGCGACACCGTCCTGCTGGGCGCCCCCGACATCCTCTACAACGAGCGCCTGGACCGTCACGGCAACGCGTCGCTGGCGATGCAACTGCTCGGTACCCGCCCGCACCTGGTGTGGTACCTGCCGTCGGCCGCGGACGCGCCGGCCGCCGACGAGGCCGTGGGCTTCGCCGACCTGATCGACCCGGCCTGGCGCTGGGCGGCCCTGCAACTGGTCATCGCCGTGGCGCTGGCCGCTCTGTGGCGCGCCCGGCGGCTCGGCCCGGTGGTGACCGAACGGCTGCCGGTGGTGGTGCGCGCCGCCGAGACCACCGAGGGCCGGGCCCGCCTCTACCACCGGGCCGGCGCACGGGACCGGGCCGCCGAGGCCCTGCGGACCGCGACCCGCGACCGGCTCGCGCCCCTGGTGGGAGTCGCCCGCTCCGGCGCCCACTCCGGCGAGGAGCTTCTCCCGGCGCTGGCCTCCCGCACCGGCGAGCAGCCGCAGCTGCTGCGCGGGCTGCTCTTCGGGCCCGCCCCCGCGGACGACGCCGGGCTGGTGCGTCTGGCCGACGACCTCCGCGCCCTGGAACGGCGCATGGCACCGATGACCACCTCAGCGACGAAAGACAAGGACCGCAGCTCGTGACCGCTCCCACCACAGGAAGCCCGCACGCCGCCCTGGAGGCGCTGCGCGTAGAGATCGGCAAGGCCGTCGTCGGCCAGGACGCGGCCGTCACCGGCCTGGTCGTCGCGCTGCTGTGCCGGGGACACGTGCTGCTGGAGGGGGTCCCCGGGGTCGCCAAGACGCTGCTCGTGCGGGCCCTGGCGACCGCTCTGGATCTCGGCACCAAACGCATCCAGTTCACCCCCGACCTGATGCCGAGCGACGTCACGGGGTCTCTGGTGTACGACGCGCGCACGGCGGAGTTCTCCTTCCAGGCCGGACCGGTCTTCACCAACCTGCTGCTCGCCGACGAGATCAACCGCACGCCGCCGAAGACGCAGGCGTCATTGCTGGAGGCGATGGAGGAACGGCAGGTCTCGGTCGACGGCCTGCCGCGACCGCTGCCCGACCCGTTCGTCGTGGTGGCCACCCAGAACCCCATCGAGTACGAGGGCACCTATCCGCTGCCGGAGGCGCAGCTGGACCGGTTCCTGCTGAAGCTGACGCTCCCGCTGCCCTCACGCGAGCACGAGATCGATGTGCTGAACCGGCACGCGGGCGGCTTCGATCCGCGCGACCTGAAAGCCGCCGGGGTGCGGCCGGTGGCCGGTCCGGACGAGCTGGCGGCGGCCCGGGAGGCCGTCGGCAAGGTGACGGTCTCCCCCGAGGTCGCCGGCTACATGGTGGACCTCTGCCGGGCGACCCGGGAGTCGCCGTCACTGGCCCTGGGCGCCTCCCCGCGCGGGGCGACCGCCCTGCTGAACACCTCCCGTGCCTGGGCCTGGCTGTCGGGGCGCAGTTATGTGATCCCCGACGACGTGAAGGCGCTGGCGCTTCCGACTCTGCGGCACCGGGTGCGGCTGCGGCCGGAGGCGGAGATGGAGGGCGTCGGCGCCGACCAGGTCATCACCGGCATCCTGGCGCACGTCCCGGTTCCCCGCTGATGGCGATCTCCGGCCGCACCGCACTGCTCGCCGCGCTGGGGACCCTGGTCGTCGGTGCCCTGCCCGGCTGGCACGGCATCCTCGCCGTGGGCCTGCCGCTGCTCGCGGCCGTCGTCCTGGACCTGGCCCTGGCCGCGCCGGTCCGGCCGCTGCGGTTCCACCGGGACGGTGCGACCTCGGTCCGGGTGGGTGAGCCGGCCCAGGTCCACCTGACGGTCACCAATCCGTCCGGGCGCCGGCTGCGGGCCGATGTGCGGGATGCCTGGCCTCCCAGCAGCTGGCAGCAGCCCCGGGAGGCCTACAGCGCGGCCAGGCACCGGCTGACCGTGCCCGCGGGCGAGCGCCGCCGGCTGACCACGACCCTGCGCCCCACCCGCCGCGGGTCGCGCTCCGCCGCCCGGGTCACCGTGCGGTCGCACGGCCCGCTGGGCCTGGCCGCGCGGCAGGGCAACCACGAGGTTCCCTGGTCGGTGCGCGTGCTGCCGGCGTTCTCCAGCCGCAAGCACCTGCCGGGCAAGCTGGCCAGGCTGCGCGAGCTGGACGGGCGTACCACGGTGCTGACACGCGGTGAGGGAACGGAGTTTGACAGCCTGCGGGAGTACGTGCCCGGTGACGAGGTGCGCTCGATCGACTGGCGGGCCACTGCCCGGCAGTCCTCGGTGGCCGTCCGCACCTGGCGCCCGGAGCGGGACCGTCACCTGGTGCTGGTGCTGGACAGCGGCCGGACCTCGGCGGGCCGGGTCGGGGATGTCCCGCGTCTGGACGCGGCCATGGACGCGGCCCTGCTGCTGACCGCGCTGGCCTCCCATGCGGGAGACCGGGTCGATGTTCTCGCCTACGACCGCAGGGTCCGGCTGTCGGTGCGGGGCCGGACGGGGTCGGAACTGCTGCCCGCGGTGGTCACGGCCCTGTCCTCGCTGGAGTCCGCGCTGATCGAGACGGATGCGGCGGGCATGGTCTCGGCGGCCCTTGCCGGCGCTCCGCGCCGGTCTCTGATCGTGCTGTTCACCGGACTGGACAGCAGCCCGGTGGAGTCGGGGCTGCTGCCCGTGCTTCCCCGTCTCACCCGCCGCCACCACGTGATGGTGGCGGCGGTGGGTGATCCCCGGATCGCCGAGATGGCCCGGGCCGGCGGCTCCGTGGCAGGCGTCTACGAGGCAGCGGCGGCGGCACAGTACGAGGTCGAGCGCCGCCGCACGACGGCGCTGCTCAGGCAGCAGGGCGTGACGGTCGTCGAGGCGGCTCCCGAGGGGCTTGCCCCGGCTGTCGCGGACGCCTATCTCGCTCTCAAGGCCGCCGGCCGGCTCTGAATGCCCTCCCCACCGGCCCTCCGGCACGGCACGGCATTCCGCGGGCGGGAAGCAGGAGGCGGCCCCGGAAGGCGGGAGCAACAAAAGAAGAGGGCCCGCCGGTTTCCCGGCAGGGCCCTCTCGTCAAAGTTTGTTCGGCGGTGTCCTACTCTCCCACACGGTCCCCCA